>DAOTTR010000290.1:0-4513 GCA_034437715.1 Caldilineaceae bacterium | reverse complement strand
CCAGCGCTTGCCAAACAAAATCATGCGTAGGGGCGGCTTGCAGCCGCCCCGCGTTTGGCTCGCTGCGAACGGGCGGCTGCAAGCCGCCCCTACTGGATACTTATTTCTTTGCAATGGCCCTAGTACAGTTGGGCGTAGATACCACGGCAGTTAATCAGGCACGTTACTCGTGTACATCATGGTAAAAATAGGGTACCTTATTTACGCCGGGATCTACTAGTACGACAACGTTAAATTCGTGTTGAATTCATTCAGCGCAGCAGGTAATGAAATTTAACGTTGTCGTACGATTCAGGCTAATCGCATTCACCACCGGTCCCGGCTGAATCGTTACGAAAAAGAAAATAGGTCCGGCAGGCTAAGATTCTGGGTCATGCTCACCGGGTTGAGCGTTTGTCTGGGATTGTCCAGTTTGGTGTCAGGCGGTATGGATCAACTGGATAATGGTGCGCCGCAATAGGTCGATATCGATGGGTTTTTGTAGCCAGATAGCTGCACCGCTGCCGTTTTGGCCTTGGTCGATGGCATCCGGTTGATATCCGGTGGCGATAATGACCTTGATGTGTGGATTCATCTGGTGCAGCGCGCTGGATAGATCGAGGCCACTCATATGGGGCATGGTCAGATCGGTGATAACCAGGGCAATCTGGTGGCCCTGTTGTTGGTAGAGTTCGAGCGCCTTTGCGCCTTCGCCCACACTCAAAACGTCGTAGCCCATCATTTCCAACAACTCGGCCAAGGCGTCGCGCAGGGGAGCATTGTCATCAACAATCAGGATCGTCTCACCATTGTCTGGCGAGAGCGGATCCGTTGTGGGGGCTGTACTTGGGCCGGCACTATCTTTGGCTGGATGGGGGCAGGCAAGCTGGATAGGCGCGGTAAATAGAGCGTAAAGGTCGTGCCTTTGCCCACCTGGGTCGCCACATCAATCTCGCCGCCATGTTGTTTGATGATATGCCGTAGACTTGCGCCAGCCCCAACCCGCTGTTTTTGGCGACTTTGGTTGTGAAAAAGGGTTCGAAGATATGGGGAAGAATCTTAGGCGGAATGCCAAGGCCACTGTCGGTGATAATGATCAGCACCCACGCGCCCGGCCCCACCACCGTGGACAGAGCAACACCCTGGGTCGGCTGTTCCAAGGATGTCAAATCAATCTCTATCCGGCCACCACCAGGCATCGCCTCGCGTGCATTGTTCACCAGGTTGATGATCACCTGTTGCAATTGGGCGAGATCACCGCTCGTGAAATAAGTTTCCTCCCGCCACTGCCCCGTATGCAACATCAGTTGAATGTTATCGGGCAATGTGCGCGCGAGCAATGTGACGGTGTTGGCAAGAAAACTATGGACCTCGATCGCTTGGCGCGCAATCGTCGATTTGCGGCTGAAATCAAGGATCTGCTGGACAAGCTTGGCGGCACATTCGATCTGCTCTTTGATGATCTGCAGTTTTTGGCGTGCGCCCGTTTCGAGTGTTGCTTGATGTAGCAGTATCGCCGTGTGATTGTTGATAATCGCCAAAATGTTGTTAAAATCGTGGGCAATACCCGCGGCTAATTGCCCCACAGCGGCCAGCCGCTCTTGCTGCACGAGCGTTTTTTGGGTGGCCTGCAATTTTTCCGGCGCGCTGGCCAGGTTTTGATTGCTGACGACGAGCGCCATCTCACTCTGCTTACGCGCCGTAATATCACTCATAATCGATCGGTAGCCAACGATCTGGCCTTGCCCCATGCTGACAGCCCGGCTTTCTAATTGCACATAACAGGGTGTCGCTTGTGCGTGCAGCAGGCGCAATTCAACCCGATGTAGCGTCTGGGGTTCGGCAAAGATGTGACGGCGGTGCTGATAGAGCAGATCTTGGTCTTCGGGAAAAATGAAGCGTGACAATGGTAGCATAGCTAGTTTGACGCGCGGCATGCCCAACAAGGCGGCGGTAGTCAGATTGGCCTGTTCAATCAAGCCATTGACGCCAATTGTCATATACCCAACTGGCGCAAAATCGTAGAGTTCGGTGTATTGATCGCGTGATGCGCTGAGTTGCACCTGTACTTGACGCAACTCCTCATTCTGCATCTCCAATTCAATTTGATACACTTGTAATTCGTGAATCAGATTTTCTACATCTTTTGAGTAATGTTTTGGTTCATCATCCCACCCATGACCCAAGGTACGCTCTGCGCGTTGTCGCAAATTTGTCGATCGCTCTGTCCTTCCCTGCTCATCAGTTGCCATTTTTATCGCCTATTCTGGGGGTAACCATCTCCCTGAAAAGCCCAACAAACGAAGATCAATTTAAACGATTAATTTCGTCATAATACCTGCCTTGAAAATAAAAATTTGTGAGTAACTACTCTGACACCGGTTTTTCTCCTGGGAACGCCGCCACCCTTGGCGGCTAGTGTCGGTTGCCGCCAAGGATGGCGCGGGAACCCTCTAGTAGATCCCGGCGTAAATAAGGTACCCTATTTTTACCATGATGTACACGAGTAACGTGCCTGATTAACTGCCGTGGTATCTACGCCCAACTGTACTAGGTGCCCGGCTGAATCGTACGCCAACGTTAAATTCGTGTTGGATTCATTCAACACCTGCGACGGCAAACATGTTTAAACACGTTTCCTATCCCAGGCTCTGCATGAATGCAGAGCAGCAGGTGATGAAATTTAACGCTGGCGTATTAGTTATAATTTGTGAAAGAGAATGTATAAAACTTGAATTAGCGAACGATACTTTTTTCTGTGGTGGCAATGGCATACGGGACACCATTATCGTCCAGCAAAGTCGTGGCGGTGAGCAAGACGGCCACCACCGTCCCATCACGGCAATGGTGCATGATTTCTAGTGGAGCCAAGGCCTCACCCTGGCGCAATTTGACGATCATGTTCCCGATTGGTGCTTTGTGTTCTTGGCTGACCATCTCAAAAACCGTCATGGTTAGCGCCTCGGCTTCGCGCCAGCCATAGAGGCGCCCGGCACTTGGATTCCAGGCCAAGATCTGCCCGGCAAAATTGAAGACAGTAATCGCATCATAGGCATCGCGCACCACCACTGCCAAGCGTTCGAGATCTTTGCGCTCGGTAATATCCTCTTGCGTGATCAGGACTCCGGTAATTTCCTGATCGGCATCGTACAGCGGCGAGATCGAAACGGCAGCCAAATAGGTTGCGCCCTGCTTTGTCTTACTTTGCCATTCGCCGCGCCAGCGCCCACCCCGCATGACCTGCGACCACACCTGTTGATATTCCATTTGGCTGGCTGGCATCACCCAAGCCGCGATGGGCTGCCCAACGGCCTCCACCATACTATAGCCGGTCACCGCTCTGTCACCTGTGGATTGACATGCTGAATAATGCCCTTATCATCAGTAATGATGACCATGCTGGGGCTTTGGGCCACCACTTGGGTCAGTTGACGCAGCGCGCTTTCCACCTTTTTCTGTTCGGTAATATTGACAAAGGTGATGACCGCGCCCTCGATCACATTGTTCGTCGTGCGGTAGGGGCTAATGCGCAACAGATACCAGCGCCCTTCCGTGGTTTCAACGTTGCGCTCTTGCGGAATCAAGGTATCCAACACCTGCTGGACATCTTGAATGAGCGTCGTATAGCGTAAATTCGTAACGATGTGATGGAGCGGCCGGCCAACATCGCTCTGAATCAGATGAATGACTTGCGCGACCGCCGGCGTAAAGCGCTGTACACGCAGCTCGAAATCCAGAAAGATCGTGCCAATTTGTGTGCCGGCCAGCAGATTACTCAAGTCACCATTGGCGCGCGACACCTCTTCAATCTTCTGCTGCAATTCGGTGTTGACGGTTATCAGCTCTTCGTTGACCGATTGCAGTTCCTCTTTGGCCGTCTCCATCTCTTCATTGCTCGACTGCAATTCTTCATTGGCCGATTGCAGCTCTTCATTCGTCGATTTCAGTTCTTCGTTGGCCGTTTCCAATTCCTCGACCGCCGTCTGCAAATACTCTTCTTTGGCGCGCAATTCCCGTTCCAGGCGTACGATCTGTTCGTCTTTATTCGTTACATTGTTCGTCTCAGCGGCCAGCGCGTCCACGTCCACATCCCTTGGGAGGTTGGGCGATAGCTCTTCTAACAGAATCATCAAAAAGCCGCGCATGGCAGCCGGTGTAGTCACCGGTTTCACGGTCAGGTTCACGGTATGCACAGTGCGATCATCCTTGATCAACAAGCCCGGAATGTAGACCGGCTCTTGGTAGACAAAGACTTTGCGCACAGCGGTTGTCAATTCCATGCGCAGGCCAGGGCGCGCCATCTTAAGAATATTGGCGGTCGCTTCGCCGGGCGCTGGTTCTAGATAGTGGCCGGTGTGCCCATGAATATAGAGAATATTACAGTGTTCATTAATGAGAATGCACGTTTTCTATAGTAGACTGTATAGGAAATAGAGATAGGGTATAATCATAAGCGACGCCCCGAGCAGAAGCGCAAAAATAAAGGGGGAGCAGATGATAAAATACAGCAAAATCGCGAACAAAAACAGCTTGC
>DAOTTR010000289.1:0-2320 GCA_034437715.1 Caldilineaceae bacterium | reverse complement strand
GGCTATGCGCGCATTGAACGCATCACCCAAGATCACATACCGCCAGGCAGCGATCAATCGCCAGATGACTATCGCAAATGGTTCTTTAAGTCACCGGTCACCCACCGTGCGGTGAATCTCCATGTACGCTTACCGGGCAGGGCGAATCAACGCTATGCATTGCTCTTCCGCGACTATTTGCGCGCCCATCCACCCATTGCCGCAGCGTATGCCCAGGTCAAAATAGCGCTAGTCAAGTATCATCCCGAAGATGACATGGATGCCTATTATGATATCAAAGATCCAGTGTGCGATATTATTATGGGGGGTGCCGAAGCGTGGGCCGCAACAACCGGCTGGCAACTAGGCGCGACCGCTTGCTAGACTTTTATGTGCGTTGCACCCAAGAAACGGCCACTAAGAGCGGTGCATAAAGGTCATCCTCCAGGGAGATGTGCATGGCGTCCAACTCCTCAGCGGTTGGGTTGCGTGGCTGGAAGTGGACAGTGGATAGGTCACTTACAATGGCCAACGGGGTACCCTCGGCACCTTCACCCATCGCCAATACAGCGGCAGCGGCCAGGCCATCCATCACATTGACTTTGGTCATGTGCAGCGGGCGGCCAAAGAGATCGGGTTGGCCGATTAGATCATTGATGGCGCGAAAGCCGCTGTGGGCAATGCCAACGCCCGTGACGCCCCAACGCAGTGGCAGCGGACGGCTATCGGTGATCAACACACCGGCCAACTGGATCGCAAAGCGCGCGCAAAGATAGCTGCGGATCGCATTGGCAACTTGCTGGCTATCTGCTGGCCAAAGCACGAAATTACCGTCGGCATTCGATTCGTCCACACCAGCACTGGGCATGAGCACTTGGTCTTTGATCGTCAATGTCACGCGATAGCGGCTGGCACTCGGCAGTAGAAAGCGATCGGCTTCTTGCTCGATCAACGTCTGGCGATCGGTGGTTGCGATTGGACGCACACGTTGCTGGACAATCGAAATAATCTTGGAGGTGATCACAAGAATTGATCTATCCGCAAAGGCAGGCAAATAGCGATCCAGCAGGCCGGTCAGCGATTCATCGGCAGTCGTAATTTTGTGGGTGTGAAGCGTTTGGATATGCACAATTAGAACGAATTCTCTGTTTTACTGGTTGCATCATCGCGAAAAGTTATTGTGTAGTATAGCCCAATGCCGGTTGACGAGCAATAAAACGATGAAAAGCCTGTACGCGCCATAAACGTGGCACAGAATCGTTGGTATTTTTCGAAAGCAGCGGGCTAGATTATAATAGACCAGGTGTTCTGCGATATCGACCTAAACGCAAAGGAGACGATGCTATGTCAGCCATTGCCTTTCAACAAACGATTCCCATCTTGCGCATTTTTGACGTTGCCAAAGCCAAAGAATTCTATGTGGATTTCCTGGGGTTTACCATCGACTGGGAACATCGCTTTGGAGAGGAATTCCCGATCTATATGCAAGTTTCGCGCGCCAGCCTGGTCTTGCATCTGAGCCAACATCATGGCGATTGCTGTCCAGGCGCAGCCATCTTTGTGAGGATGCAAGGGCTCGACGCATTTCATCGGGAGATTACGAGCAAAGGTTACATGTTCCAGCGCCCTGGCATCGAGGAGACATTCTATAACGCCCGTGCCGTCAATGTCACTGATCCCTTTGGCAACCGCCTCTCTTTTAACGAATATCAACAACCGGCAGCATCATGAAACTTGAAACTTATCTACAGCGCATCCATTACAGCGGTGCGCCGGAGGTTACGCTAGAGAACTTGTGCGCACTCCACCGCGCCCATCTACTGGCAATTCCCTATGAGAATCTGGATATCCACTTGGGTCGCCCGTTGACATTGAAGCTAGATCACATCTATCACAAGCTGGTAGAGGAGCAACGGGGCGGCTGGTGCTACGAGATGAATGGCCTCTTTGCGTGGGCACTGCGTGCAATTGGCTTTGATGTCACGCAGCTCGGCAGCACGGTCGGCGCGCCAGCCCAGGGCATTGATGGCGATCAAGATCATCTCATCTTGCTGGTGCAACTCGATCAACCTTGGCTGGTGGATGTCGGCTTTGGCAACGGGTTTCTTGACCCTTTGCCTTTAATGCCCGGCATCTATCCACGCGATTTTCTAGAGTTTCGGCTAGAGCAGCAGAACGATAGCTGGTATTTCCACAATCATCCGCATGGTGCGCAGGGGTATGGCTTTACCCTTCACCCGCGCCAGTTAGCTGGCTTCGCACGTGGCTGTCACACCTCGCAGACCTCACCCGAATCGGGCTTTGTGCGTGCGACGGTTTGTCATCGCTTTACGCAACAGGG
>DAOTTR010000288.1:0-17706 GCA_034437715.1 Caldilineaceae bacterium | reverse complement strand
ATTGTTGCCGCCTGTGAAGAAGATGCGGCGACGCGGGCCGCGCTGGAGCAAAACGCCAAGGTTCAGTTGACACACGACAACTGGCAAGCCATGCTCGATACGGTTGAATGCGATATTGTGGCCGTGGGCGACTATTTTGCGCGGCGCGGCAGCTTAATCCTGGCGCTGCTAGACCGGGGGAAGCATGTCATTGTCGATAAACCAGTCTGCACCGATCTGGCAGCGCTGGATGCCATTGCGCAAAAAATCCAAAGCAGTGGGCTGAAGGTGGGGTGCATGCTCGATATGCGCGATACGCCCCAAGTGGCAGGCTTGCGTACCCTGATCCGCAGTGGCTTGATCGGCGCAGTGCATGCAATTGCCTTTGGCGGTCAGCATCCGCTGCTTTTGGGGTCGCGGGCCAGTTGGTACTTTGAACCGGGCAAACATGGCGGCACGATCAATGATATTGCTATCCATGCCGTCGATGCCCTGCCCTGGATCACCAGGTTGCAATTTACGACCGTCAATGCGGCGCGCACGTGGAATGCCTTTGCCCCCGACTTTCCGCATTTTCAGGATGCCGCGCAACTGATGCTTACCATGGATAACGGCTGTGGCGTGCTGGGTGATGTCTCCTATTTTATGCCGGATAGTATGGGGTATACGTTGCCCCACTATTGGCGCATGACCTTTTGGGGACGCCAAGGCGTGTTGGAAACCTCGGCAACCAGCGACCATATTTGGATGGCGCTGAACGGGGAAAGCGCGCCGCGCAAAGAGGCATTGCCCCCAGGCAATCCGGCGGGCTATCTGCACGCCTTTCTACGGGACATTGCCAGCACTACGCGGGCCGATGAACTGACAACGGCAGATGTCCTCAAAAGTGCGCGCACGGCGCTGCTCATCCAGGCTGTAGCCGATCAGGGCAGCAGTGCGCAGGCGCTTGGCTAATGGACAAACCATTTAAAAGTCATACAAATAAGCCCGGTTAATACACGAGAGCGTATCTATGACTTTTAAGGGTTTTATCTATAAGTTTACAACTCTACGGCACTACATGCGCTTGCTTTGCCGCAGAAACTTGCATTCTCCTACTGCAATCAGTCTAGAACTGTAACAGATGGATCGACCGCGGCTCTAGTTACGCGATTGTCACGCGCACATGTGCGCCGCCGTCGGGTTCGGTGGACTGGACACGCAGCACAAAATCGGTCGCTGGATCAAGCGAGGCATTGAGCACTACTACCGCCAAGCGACCATCGACGCCCGCCCGCGCCCAAACCACAGTGTGCGCATAGGATTCAGCAATGGCAGGCAGGGTATCGCGACTGAGCAAGCGACACACCGCTTTCAGTTGGCTACTCTTCGCCAAGTTATGCAGCAGCGTCCACGGATAGTAGCCCATGACCACCACGCGGCCACCCAGTGCATTTTCAAAGGCCGTCATCGTCGGCCCCCAATCCTGATCGGCGTAATCCGCGAGCCGGGCCAATGTTTCCACACCAGGGGCGATTGGCTCCAAGCCATAGACAAACCATAGACCGGCTGTGCCCAAAACGATTGACGGCAGTCGCGTGACCAGCCGCAAAAGTGGCCATTGAGCGGGTGATCGCTGTTGAAACGGGTGATGCATTCGTCGCAGAAACAGGTGGCACGGATCGGCATGTGGCCCATAAGGCGCACGTCATCGTCGATCCAGATAAAATCGGCGTGGGCCTGCGCTCTTGCGGAATATGAATTTTATGACTTTATCGTTATAATCGACAAGGCAGATTGACAAGGTATATCGTCTATTTACTGGGCCAGCAGCGATTGGCCGCCCCAAACCAGCAAGAAAGCGAGCCCACCAAAGTAGATCACTGTGAGCAGCAAGGCAAAATAGCCGAGCAGGATGAAAATGCCATCACGTTGGAGCATGCCCAGCGCAAAGAAGAGAATACTCACCGCAGGCAGGGTGTTAGAAAAGGGCACAAAGCTCAGTGGGAAAAGCAACAAGATACCCGCTGCCGTCAAAGCTAGACCATTGATGCGGTTGATCAGTGCGGTTTCGGTAAGCTGGCGCAGGCGGATGCGCGTCCAACTTTCTAGCCGCGTAAAGAACTGAATCCCTTTGGTCAACACGGGCACCAATTGTTCCCTAGAAAGCCGGTGTTGGGCCAGCCGCTCCGGCAGCCAGAGCGTGCGGTTAAACGTAACGCTCACACCAATTAGGATGATCACCAGACCAAAAACGGTGCTCACCCCTGGGATCGAGACCGGCAACAGGAAGGGAATCGTGAGGATCGCGCAAAAAATCAGCAAGCCGTGCTCACCGATAAGCACTAAAAGCTGTTGCAGGGTGATGCTATCACCTTGAATGGCGTCGATTGTGCGTTTGAGTGCCACCGTCAGGGTGACATCGGTATCTTGAAAACGTGTATCCATCGAACATGTTCCTTATTGAATTGTAAGAAATGGCAACAAAATATGTCCCAGTTTACTTGATCTCTAGATGCTTCCCAAATTCTGGCACAGCTTTCGTACAAGCAGCGCCGGGAATCACTGCAGAAAGCCAAGAACAATACGAGATAAGTAGGGCATAAGTTGCATCCACTGCGGAAAGTATACAATGAAAAACCAGGGAGAAATCAATATGGAGGAAATTTTGCTGATCGAACGTACGGGCGACATTGCCACCGTCACCCTCAATCGGCCCGATAAACTCAACGCGCTCAGCAAGGCGCTCTGGCAAGCCGTCGGTGACGCCATGACGACCCTGGCTGGCGACGAAAGCCTGCGCTGTATTGTGTTGCGTGGGGCGGGTACACGCGCCTTTTCCCCCGGCGCGGACATCAAGGAATTCGAGAGTGAACGCGCCAACTTTGCCCAAGCCAAGGCCTATGGCACGATCATGCATCAGACCATGGCGGCTATTCGGGATTGTCCCATCCCCACGGTGGCGTTAATTCAGGGCATCTGCGTGGGCGGGGGGCTAGAGTTGGCGATCATGTGTGACCTGCGCATTTGTGGCGCGTCAAGTCGCTTTGGTGTGCCGATCAACCGCATTGGGGTCATCATGGCCTACCCGGAAATCGAGGCGTTAATTGACTTGGTAGGGCGAGCCACGGCCTTGGAGATTCTGCTCGAAGGGCGCGTCTTTGCGGCCCAGGAAGCCAAAGAAAAAGGCTTGGTCACACGTGTTGTGCCCGATGATCAGGTGGAGGCCGAAGCCTATGCTAGCGCGCGGCGTATTGCCGATGGCGCGCCCCATGCCAATCGACTGCACAAACAATTTGCGCGCCGCTTGCTGACCCCGCAACCTCTAACACCCAGCGAATTTGACGAAGGCTTTGCCAGCGCCAATTACGCCGATTATCAAGAGGGCTATCGCGCCTTTGTTGAAAAACGCACACCCCGATTTACAGGACGGTAGCATGGGAATCAACCAAATTTCGCGCGGTCCGCTCGCCGGGCTCAGGGTTATTGAAATTACCCACATTATGGCCGGGCCGACCTGTGGCTTGATGTTGGCCGATATGGGTGCCGATGTGATCAAGGTCGAACGTCTGCCGCGTGGCGACGATACGCGGCGCACGATTCCGCCGACGATTGCCGGTGAATCGGCCGCGTTTATGATGATGAATCGCAACAAGCGCGGCATTGCGATCAATTTTAAAAGTGCGGCGGGTCTGGCGGCCTTACGGCGGCTGATCCTACAATCCGATATTCTGATCGAAAACTTCCGCACCGGCGCACTGGATCACTATGGCCTGGGCTATGCCGCGCTGCGGGCCGAACACCCGGGTCTCATCTATTGTTCGCTTTCCGGCTTTGGGCTCACCGGTCCCTATGCCGAACGTGGCGGCTTCGACTTGATCGCACAGGGCATGAGCGGCCTGATGAGCATCACCGGTGACATGCCGACCGCGGCCAATCAAAGCCCCGCGCCCATCAAAGTCGGCGCGCCCATGACCGACATCACCGCAGGCATCCTAGGCGCAATGGGTATTTTGGCCGCGCTCTATCATCGCCAACAGACGGGACAGGGGCAACAGGTTGATACTTCGCTCTTTGAAGCCGGCATTACCCACACCTATTGGCAATCGGCCATCTGTCTGGCGACGGGTATTGCGCCGGGGCCGCTGGGCTCGGCCCATCCGCTCATGGCACCCTATCAAGCCTTTCAGACGCAGGACGGCTGGATCAATGTGGGGGCGGCCAATCAAGCGAATTGGGAAAAGCTAATCCAGGCGTTGGACGCCCAAACACTGGGCACCGATCCGCGCTTTATCGATAATGCCGGTCGGCTCACCAACTTGCCCACCTTGGTCAATTTACTCGCGCCCTACTTTACTCAGCAAACCACAGCCGCTTGGCTAGCCATCTTTGACAAGATTGGCCTCCCCGCGGGGCCAGTACTCTCGGTGGCCGAAATGCACGCCGACCCACAAACGCTGGCGCGTGAGATGGTGGTTGAGGTGGAGCACAGTCGCGCGGGCAAGGTCAAAACACTGGGGCTGCCCGTAAAATTTTCGGATACGCCCGGCAGGGTACGCCACGGTGCGCCCGTGCTGGGTGAACATACGCATGAAATTTTATTGGAAGCAGGCTATAGTGCGGATGAGATTAGAAATCTAGTGGAAGTTGAGGCGATTGCAGCGTTGTAGAATTGGTTCCAGTCAGGACACGCATCAAAAGGTCAGCAACACCTAATTCAGCGGCACTCTGCCGCAAATAGGGCAAGTCAAGTCTGTCACCCTGAATTTGGATTACCCCTAGGATATCGCGCCATTGCCGGTCGGATACCTCACCGCCCAAGCGATACCATTCCAGCTTTGCCAGAATTGTATCCTCTGGACTGGCGATATAGGCGGTTCGCTCCGGCTCAGTCGCAACCACATATTGCCGTCGATTGTTCATTTGATTGCGATCAAACTGGCGCGCTTTTGGGAGAAAAATATCAACCTTGAACATCGTCGCCAAATGAATCAGATTAAAGCTGCTGCGGTGGCGAATTGCATCATAAATGGCGGAGTCAGAGATATAATAGCGATCACCAAGTTGTTGTACCAAAATTGGTACATGCATTGGAAGAATGTCGGCGACAAGGTCGCTATCAAGCGTAGTGCGCGAAAAGCCATGTAATGCACTAGCCATTGAGCCACCAATCAGATAGGGAATTTTAAGCTGCTCTAAAATCACAACTACCTCTAGCGTTACAGTGAGCGCATTATCATCTTGCATTCGTAGTTTCCCCAGTACTTTGAGCAGCGTCTGAGACTTCTTGCAATGGCCCGTATACCCGTAAGGCAAGTTCTGGCCCCAATAGCAGATCTGCCAAACGACGGTGCAATGCCGCCGTATCTGCTTGGGGATACCGTTCACGTAAACCACTAAGCATAAGCGTACGCGTACTTAGATTAAGCTGTACGACCATCGCCAACTTGCGCCACGGCGGCGCTTGACGTGTCAACTGAATCAGCACCGCTTCTGCTTCGGGTCGTGTGTCAGTAAAATAACCACTCATCTGCTACTTCCTTGCAAGGTTACAGCCAGCAAAGTTACCCGTCTTGCCTTTCTATTATACCATAGCGCTACTATACTCAAACCAACATGAAAACCAGCGTTTGATGAAGCAGTGAGCCGCATGCCGGGGACTGACCAAGCGTAGCTCTGCACTGCGAACTTTCCCTGGTCAGTCCCCGGCACGCTATCGCCAAACGCCGCTTTTCAACTAGTCCGAGCGCTTCATTGGCTTGTTCGTCTGCCCTATTGTATACTGTAGGACATGGCAACCGTAGCGCACAATCCGCACGATGTTTTCTTCAAACAGTATCTCAGCCACCCATCGGCTGCCGCCGATTTCTTGCGCCAACATTTGCCGACCGCAATGGCGTCATTGCTGGATCTGACACGATTGGAATTGGTGAAGGATTCCTTTGTCGATGAACAGTTGCGTATACACTTCAGTGATTTGGTCTACCGGACCGTGACCACGGCGCAGACCCCGCTTGCCGTTTCATTGCTCTTTGAGCATAAGAGCTATCCTGACGAGTGGGTCAATTTTCAGGTACTTCGCTACCAAGTGCGTCTGTGGGAACAGGAATTCACCCAGCTTCAAGCGGCACAGAACGAGGCCAGGAAGGCACAAACGACGAAAGGGCGCGTAGAGCGTGTCCATACCCTCACCCCGATTCTGGTGTTGCTGGTCTATCACGGCCAGGCAGAGTGGAAAGTGTCGCTGCGTTTCGCCCGACATCTGACTGGTTTACAAGATCCGGAGTCGGCACTAGCCAAAGCGCTGGAGCGCTATGTTCCCGACTTTGAGCCCCATTTGGTCAATCTGACTGCCCTGCCGGATGAAGCCATCCAGGGCGAGATTGTCACCCGCCTGTTTGTGTTGGTGTTAAAGCATATTTTTGAACAAGGCTTGGGCGGACAGCTGGATGAAATCTTGACAATGGCAGCCGCAGTGCTGCGCCAACCCAATGGAATGGCGATGGTCGTGGCGCTTCTGCGCTATTTGGGCCGTGCCGGCATTCAAGTCAGGAAAGAAGAAGTTGCCCAGAAGTTGTTAGCGTTGTTACCCAAAGAAGGAGGAATGCTGATGCAAACCATGGCCGAAGAATGGATCGAAGAAGGCAAACGCATTGGTCTACAAGAAGGACGACAAGAAGGACAACAAGAAGGACAGCGCGCGGTGATCCTCCGGATCCTGCAACGCCGTTTCCAACCGAATGAGGAGAGTTTACAAAGTCTGGCGCAACAATTGGCGCAAATTGCCGACGAACGGGTATTGCTCCAACTAGTGGATCTCTCGCTGGAAGTAATGGCGCTACCGGACTTTGCCGCTAAGTTGCAAGGCTTGTTGGCCGGATTAGCAAGCTAAACGTATATATCAAAATCCTCTTTCTACCCATTAACGAGTGTACACCCATGGCTCATAGCAACAACGATTCTACCAAACTGCGCAGTGATGCCTGGTTTGGCCGGCACGATCAACTCGGCTTTATCCATCGCAGTTGGATCAAAAATCAGGGTCACCCAGACCAGATGTTTGATGGTCGCCCCGTCATCGGCATCTGCAACACCTGGTCGGATCTGACGCCCTGTAACGGGCACTTTCGCATTCTGGCCGAGCAGGTCAAGCGCGGCGTCTATGAAGCGGGCGGCTATCCGCTCGAATTTCCGGTGATGTCGCTGGGCGAAGCGCTCATGCGCCCCACGACTATGCTCTATCGCAACTTGGCCAGCATGGATGTGGAGGAGAGTATCCGCGCCAATCCGCTGGACGGCGTAGTAATCCTGGCGGGCTGCGACAAGACCACGCCCGCCACAGTCATGGGTGCGTGCAGTGTTGATCTGCCCACGTTGGTGATTTCGGGCGGGCCCATGCTCAACGGCAAATTTCGTGGGCGCGATATTGGTTCCGGCACGGACGTGTGGAAATTCAGCGATGATGTGCGCGCGGGCCGCATGAGCCAGGAAGAATATCAAGATGCCGAGGCGTGCATGTCGCGCAGTGATGGCCACTGTATGACCATGGGCACGGCTTCGACCATGGCCTGTATGGTCGAGGCGCTGGGGTTGGGATTGCCCAGCAACGCGGCGATCCCCGCTTCGGACGCGCGGCGCAAACGGCTGTCGCATGTGGCGGGCAACCGGATTGTGGCCATGGTGCAGGAAGATCTGCGACTTTCCCAAATTTTGACGCGCGCAGCCTTTGAAAATGCGATTATGGTCAACGCGGCGATTGGTGGCTCGACCAATTTTGTTGTCCATCTACTGGCAATTGCCGGGCGCATTGGGGTCAAGCTGGATCTCGACGACTTTGATCGCCTGGGCAGCCATTTACCGCTGCTGGTCAACCTGATGCCATCGGGTAAATATTTGATGGAAGATTTCTATTATGCAGGCGGTCTGCCGGTGGTCATGCAAGAATTGCAGGACAAGCTCCACCTGGACGCCATGACGGTCAATGGCAAAACGATTGGCGACAACATTGCCAATGCCCAATGCTACAATCGCGACGTGATCACCACGCTGGATCAACCCTTAATCCCGGCGGCAGGGATTGCAGTGCTCACCGGCAATTTGTGCGAGCAAGGTGCGATCATCAAGCCGTCTGCCGCATCACCCGCCCTGATGCAACATCGCGGGCGGGCGGTGGTCTTTGCGAATGTAGAGGATTATCATCAGCGCATCGACGATCCAGCGCTGGAGATCGACGAGACGTGCGTGTTGGTGATGCAGAATGTGGGGCCACGCGGCTACCCCGGTATGCCCGAAGTCGGGAATATGGGCCTCCCCACCAAGCTCTTGCAACAAGGCGTGACCGACATGGTACGTATTTCCGACGGACGTATGAGCGGCACCGCCTTTGGCACCGTCATTCTGCATGTCGCGCCCGAAGCCGCGATTGGCGGTACACTGGCCCTGGTCCAAACTGGCGACATGATCGAGCTGGATGTGCCCAATCGCCGGTTACACCTGGATGTGTCTGACGAAGAATTGGCCCGTCGTCGCGCTGCATGGCAAGCCCCCGCCGTGCCCCATACCGAACGTGGCTACGCGAAGCTGTATACACAACATGTGCTGCAAGCTGATCAAGGTGTCGATTTCGACTTCCTCGTCGGCAAATCGGGCGCGTTTATCCCACGCGATTCACATTAACCCACGGGGTGCGCCTATAGTTTGTATGCTCAGCGCCACGCAAGCATGAATAGATATTCTTCCGCACAGGCAACGTTGGTATGCTAGCAAGCAACGCATGGCTAGGTCTGCTTTTGCAAGAAGGCCACATCCTTGGCAGGCAGCGTGAGGGTCGCCTGCCAGTGCGCGGCGACCCAGACAAAGGTTTCCTCGCTATAGAAACAAACGTGGGTGGCATCAGTGATGTAATGCCACTTGGCAAAGGCGGTGGGATTGAGCACCCGCTTGGTCATGACACCGAGCAGGCCACCAGGTTTGAGGGTAGCAAAAAGCCGATCAAACCCCTGAGCAGGCGCGTACAGATGTTCCGCGACTTCTGTGGTCGTGATAAAGTCGTAGCGTTCAGACCAGACCGTAGCATCGGACGCGTAGAACACATCGTAGACGCGCATGATCATGCCCGCTTCGGTCAGCATCTGTGCCAAGGCAGGGCCGGGTCCGCAGCCAAAATCAAGTCCATGCGCACCTGGCGCTACCTGGGCAAGCAAAGGCGTGGCAAAGCGCGATAAAAACCGCCGAGCCTTTAGCCAGGATCGGCCGGATCGTTCTGGTGCAGATCGTAGCGTGATTTCCCGGTCGCGGCACCGACACGCGCCGCGGGCGGCACTAAAGACCAGCGCACAACAGGTGCACTGCCAATAGGCGCGCAGGCAATCCTGATGATAGAAGACGACATCGGCATGGGCGCATAAGGGACAAATCAGGGGTTCGTCTTCAGCTGGCGTAAATGCAGATGACGGATAGGTAGCCTGTCGATAGTTGCTGTCGGGTTCAATGTGTGCCTGCATGTGCAGCGCTTCGATATCCGTAATCTTCATAGTCGTTCTTTCCCCGTGTCATTTTTTCTCGTGTCATTTTTCACAGTATTGTTTTTTCTGTGTCGTTCTTTCCTGGCTTTAGGTGGGGTTCAGGTCAGCTGAAGCATATACCGTCGATCTTCGTAATTGATTATTTTACCTTTGCCCTAGCTATCAATCAAACCCTTGAGCCTTGGGTATATTCGCTATCGCTGGTCCTGGCAGCCGATCTACGGTGAGTTTAACAAGCGGCTACTCAGGGTCAGTCGGCGGGGCGGCAGCGCGGCCAGCGGCATCTTCGCGCAACTTTTCCAGCAGAAAATCAAGCAATTTCCCTGGGCTGCTGAAGGCTTGCTCTTGGGGCTTTTCCGCTACTTCGCGAATGGCGAAACGCCAAACCCGATCTGACTCTTTGTCGCCGGTTTGTTCTTGCCAACAACGAAGTAGGAAAGAGCGATGGCGGTGTGTGAAGCGCTGTGTAGGCATAAGATGAATACGCTAGCAATCTTTTCAGGCTCGTTCGACAAATTTTTCTGTATATCAAGCTTGCATCCTGTTTAGTGGAAAGCGGCTTGATAAATGGACATACTCGATCAATCAGCGACAACGCAGGCATCAGATACCTGCGTTGTCGCTGTGTTTGTTGTTGACAAACCACGACTACGTTTGCCAACCTTATGTCATTCTAGCGGCTGACGATCGGCAGATAGACGCTTTGCGAAAGACTGTCCGCGCTAGTGACTACTGTTACCGTCCCGGTACCTTCGCCGCCTTTGCCATCACTGACACGATAGGTAAAGCTATCAGTGCCAGTGAAACCAGCATTAGGCGTATAGACGATCTGGCCATTGCTCACGGTTGCCGTACCATTGGTAGGCTGGGTGAGGATGGTGACAGTCAGCGTGTCGCCATCGGCATCGCTGTCATTGGCGGTCACATTGATGGTCACCGCGGTACCTGGCAGGGTCGTCGTCTGATCGTTGACGACGGTGGGGGCTTGGTTGGTTGATCCTTGCGCCGTCAGCACCAACTTCACACTCGGCGAAGTTGCGCCGTCGCCATAGACAAAGGCATTACTCGTAATTGAGCCAGCATCCAGATCCGCCTGGGTAATCGTATGCGGGGCTGTACAACTGGTCGACGCGCCAGGGGCAAGGGGACCCTCACCACAGGCGTTGATGGTACCCATTTGATCATCAATCACCGTGAAGGGGCCGGCGAGGGCCACATCTGATGTGTTCTGGATGATATAGCGATAGGTGACCACAGTACCGACTGCGCTGTACCCTTGGGGCGTAACCTCACGGCTGAGTGACAAGGCACGACTGCCCACATTGACGGTGGAACGCACACTTTCCGAGGTTGCGCTGTTGCCCTGGGCCATGGCATTGCTCGTAATCACGCCGCGGCTCAGATCCGCTTGGCTAATCTCGTGCACACCGCGGCAAGTCGCCCCGATGCCTGGTCCTAGCTTAAAGTTGCCACAGTTGATAGTGCCCAGTTGGTCATCCACCATGATAAACGGGCCATTGAGCGTAATCGCACTGGTGTTGGTAATGGTATATTGATAGACAATCTCCTCCCCCAGCAGACTATAGATGGTCGGTGTGGCCACGGTGCGCAGCAATAAATCACCGGTTGCGCCGGGCACGGTGACGCCAAAGATGGCCGAACTCGCGCCATCCGTCTGTGCCCGGCCAAGATGGGGGGGCAATGAACCGCCGTTCACATCCCGCTGGGCGACGATATAGGTCGTGGTACAGCGGGTCTGCTCTTTGGGTGCCAACGGACCACTGCCACAGGGCGTAATCGGGTCGGTCATGCCGTCAATGCGCACAGTGAAGGGACCGGGCAAGGATACGTTGCCGACGTTGCTAATCGTATAGGTATAGGTGATCACTTGACCGGCAGTACTGTAACTCAACGGGCTCATGGTAATGCGGAAACCAAGTTCCTTGGCTTCCTTGTCCACTCTGACTCTGCTGAAGCCGAGCGTGCCGGTGTCGCTGCCAATCGCCGTAGCGGATGCTTCGGTGCTGAGTGGATATTGATCCAGATCTTGGCTGTTAATGGTGTACACACGCGTGCAGCTTGTTTGCTCACCAACCGCCAGTGAAGCAGCATCGCCACAGCTCGCAATGAGACCGATATCCTTGTGGAAATGACGAACCGAGAAGGGACCAGTCAATGGCACATCGCCGATGTTAATAATGGTGTAGGTATAGGTGATCAGGTCACCCGCGCGGCTATAGATAAGCGGCGCGGCTTCCACCGTTAACGCCAGTTTGGCTGGATCGTCGTAGGAAATATAGGTACTGGCGGATGCGGAAGTCAACTCACCCTGCTGGACATAGGCACTAGTCGAAATCCAATCGCCTACATCGCTCGCTTGCGTTGTGTAGCCGGCGGTACAAGTGGTGGTTGCGCCAGCAGCTAACGGTGTGCTGCCACAAGGGGCAACCGTACCCAACCGGCTATCAACCACACTGAAAGGACCAGCGATCGTCGTATTTCTTGTGTTCTGGATCGTGTATGTATATTCGATGACTTCATTCTGCTCGCGGAAGGTGTTGGGGGTCGCTTCCATGCTCAACGTGAAGCCAGGGATGGTATGGAAGGTCCAGTCTGGGCTACGTGTGGTCGTTTTGCCATCATTTGCTTCGACCATCCAGAAGTAGCCGCTACCGTATTCAAAGTCACCGGCGGGGTCACAGCTGGGCGGGGTCACATCGTTACAGACCAACGTATAGGTGGGTTCGCCAAATTTCGCCAGATAGAGATCATAGGTCAGCGTATCGCCCGCATCGGGATCGCTACCGGTCCAACTGAAGGCCGCGGTGACAGAGACATCATTGGCCTTCTCTGTCGGTGCGGGATTCGTCGGTGCGTTCGGTGCCACATTGCCGGGCACGGTGTTGAAGGTCCACGACGGGCCCTTGGTGCTCAGCCAGCCATCGTTGGCCACGACTTGCCAGGTGTAGGCCGTCCCATTTTGTAGATAACGAGAAGCATCACAGCTCTTTACCGTGATCTGAGAACAGACTGTGAGGTAGAGACCGTTGCGGGCGTTAGGCAGTAACAATAGCACATTATAGGTGACCGTGTCGCCCACATCGGGATCATCGCCCCCGCTCCAAGTGAAAATGCTATTGATGGGTGCATTGGTTGCGCCATCAGCGGGCGTGGGGCTCGCGGGCGTAGTGGGTGCGACATTGGTGATCGGCATGCTGTAGTGAAAGCTGACAATACATTCCTGATTCGTGTCGGTACATTCATTGTTGCCAGGCTTTTGGCGCTTGCCCAAATAGGGGCATTGGATATGCACTGCACCGCTCTGAGAGACCGAAGCACTGCCACCGCCTTCTTTACAACTGGAATGCAGATTGGCGGCAAATGTTTTGCCATCAATTGCAGTGGCATTGGTCGTATCAGCGGTCAGATTGAAGCCAGGAACTGGCCCCAAAAATTGAACGGTGGAGGCCGTAAACTGGCCATTGTCGCTGCTGGTGCTCACATTCAGCAGACGCTCTAGACCATTCTCATAGGAATTGAGCGTAACATATTGACTCAACGCATTGGTGTATTCTTGCCAAACGCTAAGATTGGGCCAGGGTTTGGCGGCGCGGAAATGCTTGGTGCCCGAGTTGCCACCGATCATCAGATCCCAAAGGCCATTGGCTGTTTTGGACAACGCGACGGCACTGATGGCGTCTTGCCCGCCAAAGCCAAGCTCGGATTCTGTGATCTTGCCCAAGTATTGGGGATGTTCTGGATCGCTCACATCATAGAAGAGTGCAGCGTCGGCGTCTTGACCCTCAAATTTATCATCATAGTCAAAGGGAACACCATGTTCATCGTACTCGCCACACCAGAACCAACCGCCACTGCCCGCGTATTCTTCTGTGCTGTGCCACTGTTGGCCGGCAATCACCAGGATATTGCCGACAACCGACATATCGCCTGGATGATTCCAGTCACCAATGCGGCTGCCACCCCAATACTGATCCAGGAAAACCACCTCACCATCTGTGCCAGCCGTATTTTTCACATAATCATTGGCCGGATCATAGGCATCGGCGTCTGTGCGCATGACGTAGAAGCTGCCCAAATGACGGTGCGAATCTGTGCGGGCAAAGTAGGCGCGCCCATTCTTGCTGGGCAACTGGACCATGGACTGCGTGTGCCAATAGCGGTCACTGATGGCAAAACTACAGGTCACATAGTCACCCACGGGTCGACCATTGGTGCGCCAGGTGAGTTCGGCAACCTGACGGGTGCCGTCCCAAGGGCCAATTTGGCGCGCAATGGGATTTTGACCGGGCCAGTTGGCATACTCAGGCCGCTGATAGCCAAAGTTACGAAAGGTATAGCCACCGATAACTTCGGCACCCGCGACGTTGAGTGCATAGTTGCCGCTGCCGGCTGTGCTCAAGCTGTTGGGCCAACTAGCCGTGCTGCCCTGCTTTTCCAAGCCGCCAGCGTTGTCAAACCAGAACTGCTGGAAGTCGGTGCCGTTTGAATTCTGTTCGGCTGATGCACGCAGAGAAAGCCAGCCTTGCAAACCGCTACAGGCATTGCTGCGGCGAAAGTAGAAATTCTTGGTCTGCCCACTTTGCAACGCGTAGGGATAGCCAAAGACGGTACCGTTTGGGGTAATACAGCTCGAGCGCAGATGCCCATATTTACCCTCGTCATCTGGGGCAGCCGTTACCCACATCGCTCTGCCAGATGCATTGGTGACCGCCATTTTGTAGCCGTAACGCGCAAAATCATGACCGATGTCCGTTCCGGTCAGTATGTTCAGGCGATAGATCCCGCCCGCGCCACCGGAGAGTTGATTCTGGTAGGCCGACGTAAGGCCATGCTTCTCCAGGCCACCATCATTATCAAACCAAAACTGCTGATAGTCGGTGCCGGTGGATTGCGGGTTATTCGATGCGCGCAACGAGAGCCAACCCTGCTCGCCATCACAACGTCCGTTGCGGTTAAAGACCAATGTAACGCTTTGACCCACACCAATCGTCTGTTGCACGCCCAACGTACCCAAGTCGAGACAGCTCGATTGTGTTGGCAGCACTTGATCCCACGGTGCAGCGAAGAGATAGAGCGATGCACCAGTCGAATTGGTGACGACCATGCGGTATTGAAAGGCCGCATAGACCGGCAACGTGCTCAGCCCCAGCAGGGTGACGCTTAGAAGTGCCACCGCCAGCGCGACGACAAAACGTCGGTTCATCGGGCCGCCGATCGATGACCGGACACGCTGGTAGATTGAACGGTAGATTGATAAGGGGGATTGGTATCGTCTAGATATAGTCGGTTTTTGTTCTATCATTACGGCTCCTGTATTAAATGAACGAATTGAGACTTTTCAAATCACCACTGTAGTATCGATTTATGTAAACAACATCTACCAAGCGAATTTACTCTGAGAAAATGTCTCTAGCGTACATTTACGGTTAAATCTCGCTGGTACCCTCATACGGTAGAAGAGTATGCGCGCATTATGGCAGGCGTGGGTGACTTGCCAGGCGAGCACGACGGATTACTAGAGCGCATTGATGGCCGGCTAGCACGGATAGAGAAGATGATCGCGGCGCGTGAGTGACTTTGGACCTGCGGGGTGGGCGGTGCCGCGCCCACCCCGCAGGCCGGGTCAGGCCGTCAAGTGGATCGTCTGATAATACACGCTGGTGTTGTAGTGTCTGCCGCTGCCATCAATGCTGGCAAGGTTAATCTCGGAGGAGATGATCCGGCCCTCCTGCCAAGCGCCCTGATTATAGATGCTGATAGTGGTGCGGGTGTCGTGGCCCGGATACTGCGCCGCCCTACTCCAGTAATTCATCCGCACGCCATTATCCTGCCCTTCCTTGAGGCAGTAGAAGAACAGGCCGTCTCGCTTGCGTGTGTGAAACCCGGCGAGCGCATTTTTTGGGATCATTGTCGCGCGCGAGTCCAGCGTCAGGTCGTACCATGCATTGCCAAGATCCGTTGCGTTGCCAGGGTCAAAGTTATGGGCCTCGGCAGGAACTGCCGCGACGATGATATTCGCTTGGCCCGATCCACAGTCTCTCCGGAAATAGGCCTTTCGGTATATTCCGTTTTCGGATGACACGACCCCATGCCGGTCGTAGCCGCCGACCGCGTCATAGACGATCACGGACCAGTCATAGCGCGGCCAACGTGTGCGCAGGGACTCGCCGATCGCGGCCAGGTTTGCCACATAATATCCTTGCCAGTCTAGATGGGTGTCGGGAAACTGCTGCGTTTCGAGAAACTCCTCGACATTCGTCCAGCACTCGTCTCTGCATTTTTTTGCCCAGATCCTGATGGCCTCTGCGATTTTGTTAATGGCGATGGCGAAACGGGCGCTCACCTCGGCATCCGGAAGCAGCTCATGGATTCGGCCCGGTTCGGTGGAGCGGATCGTCTCACCGATCAACAGACAGAGCTCCTGGAGGAAATAGGTCTCCTGGAGGATATGGGTGCCGATGCTCAGAATTAATGGCTCATTGCCAAAGGAGGATTTGTAGGTTGCAAGAAGCAGGTTCTCCTGAGCCAGAAGATCATCGTTCATCAACTCTCCGAACGTGTCCGCGAGATGCATCAGATCCTCCTGGTTCAGCTTCAGCAGGTGCTGCCGGTAGGCGTCGTAATCCTTGCTCGCGAGGAAATGATCGTAGCGGCTGTGATAGTCGCTGAGCTCGTCGAATTTCGTGTCCCAGCGCGCCTGCGCCGCGATCAAGTGAGCGGTCTTTTCCGCCTTCTCGAAAAGACGGGTCATATCTGTGCTGAGTTGCGAGATCTGGCCCTTGATGGCGGTGAGCAGCTCGGTGTTCTGCTCGGCAGCGGACTTGGTCCCGAGGATCAGCGTCACGAGCCCGAGCCCGCCCCCGACGGCACCGAGCACGGTTGCCGCCTGGCCGAAGTAAGCGACATTCTGAAGCATCTCGTCGAGCTTGCCGAGCGCCTTCCCCTCTTTGGCAAGCGCGGTGGCGGCCTTGGACATCTTGTCCAGCTTTACCGCGATTTTCTGCGCAGTGTCGATGGCCTTATTGGCGGTCTCGGTGTCTTTCGAATTTACCATGAATTGTTCCTCCTCACTATTGCGATCAAGATCGACCAAATTATGCTGGCATAGGGATCTATTATCATCTTCCGACGATTTTACAAAACAATAAATCCTGAAAAGGCGTACCATGTAGCGCGGGCATGGTGCGGCAGGAATAGGTGTTTGGGTAGTGCTAAACCGATAATAGGCCAAGATCGTTCTGGAATCATTCTACAAATTCTCCAATTCGTTCTATTACAAACATTCAGCATCGAAAATAGAAAATCGAAAATGGAAAATTGAGGAGAGCGGGTAGCTAGCCTGTTAGCCGTAGCTACCCGCCCGATTGTTATGCCGCTACCTTCATTAAGCCGGTATCTTTCCCTACAAGGTGACAGCCTTACCACTGTTGATGGTCAGGATTTGATACAAGTTCATACCAAAACAACGCGCTATTCTCCCTGCATACCGCGCAATCTGATGGCGCAAAGCAAGATTATTGAAAACGCTGGAATCGATGTATACTTTGAAGTAACTCGAAGGTTCAGATGAAATTTGGCAGCGCCAATCTCCTATATGGCGCTGTTTGTTCCCGACCTCTACTTCGCTAGCAGAAAATCGAGAATTGCCCTAGGCGGCTTATCTGTTTGCGCTTGTGGCGTTTCCCCTACTCCGCAAATAACAAACTACAAATATATTGCGCGGTCTCTGTCGCCTAGGGGTACTTACCGGTGACAGAGAGACCAAGCGCGGTGGTGATAGCGGCCAGTTGCTTGGACATTTGATGGAACTGTAACAAGCAAAAGTTCTAGGATCGTTCTGCCCATCATTTCATTTGAGGATTTTTTCAGTTGCTACAAATTTCTTTGCTCACACCGCTCACGCTTACGCGCGACGGCCAGTCGATCAGCCTGATCTCGCGGCGGACGGAGGCACTTTTTGTTTATCTGTTGCGCAACCCCCAACCCCAGGCGCCAGCAATTGTAAATTCAAAATTTAGCCCGAAAATTAGCGTTTTTCTAGGCAAATTGGGGGCATAAACAGGTTAAAGCCCTCATTTTACTGACATAATGCTATCGTCGAATTGCTCAACCACTACATATTAGACGAAAGTTGTGTTCGGAACCGGCTGAACGTGCATGAATTCGTCATGTGTTGCCCAAAAACCCAACCTAATGTAATCTA
>DAOTTR010000287.1:0-3790 GCA_034437715.1 Caldilineaceae bacterium | reverse complement strand
CAGGCAATGTTATAGGGCATATCGCCCGTATCAAATAAAGTTAACGGGGTCGCACCACTCTTGCCAGCCAGCAGATTTTGCCAAAAGGTTTGGACATCATTGCCAATCGGGGTCAAGGCGCCCATGCCGGTGATAAAAACACGCGTCATTGAAAATTCTCGCTTTCCTAGTTGACACATGAGATGTCAACGATATCAAAAAAATGATGCACATGCAATTTGAAATTTTATACCCCGCGCCATTTGAAAGCCATGGTTTTATTTTTGTCAAATGGCAGGCTTTCAACGGCCCAAAGTTACCTACTCAACCCACTCAAATTGCTGCGCGGCAAAAAATATTTTTGTATGCGTATGTAAACACGTAGAAATCGAAAAAGTCGTGCTTTTGCTTGGGTAACAGCCGATGAATTTTATAAACCCACATTGGATTCGTCATCAGGGCGCGTCACGCTTTGCAAAGTCGACTGGGTACACCAACAGTTTACCTACCCGGAGCGCACTGGCGCGGAAACCCGACCAACCTAGCTCGCGAGTGCATCACCTGACGACGGCACAATTCGAAAGATTATATGAAAGGTGTGCCCATCCGTCAAACTATGTGAGCGGGCTAATAGACTAAACACCCTACACATCGTTATTATAAATTGCACAAATGTGACACAAATCTAATCGCGTAGGGCCAGCGATGAGCATTGACGTATATTATTGACAAGATTACCAGTTAGATGTATTTTCAAATGTAGCAATCATGCTATTTGTGTAAGAAAAAGGATGCATGCACGCATTATGTCAGAGCACTTACCAATGGTACAAGGAATCGTACAGGAAAGTCCTTTCCTTCAGCAAATGCAAATCGACCCCTCCTTGCTGGGCGCGTTACCGCCCAATGTGCGCGATCAATTACTCGAGTATGTTCATCTCTGGACTGCGCCAGCCGAACAACTTGCGTTGATCGATATGTTGCGTCAGGCCCACGGTTCCCTGCTCTTCCTGCTGGATTATCAGGCCGCGGCCTATTATCAGCAAGGTAACTTTGAACAAGCGTTGGCGACCGTCGAACGCCGCCAACGGCGCAGCACCACGCTCAACAGCCAGATGATGGAAGCCCGCGCCCTGCTTGGCCTGGGCCATGAAGATCATGCGCGCGATGTGATCAACGATATCAGCCAAGCTTTTGCGCGCAATGGCCTGGCAATTAGCACAGCCGCCGAAATCTATGCCCAATTAGGCCAATTTGCCGAAGCCAAAGCGCTGCTGGAAGAATTCCTGAGCCGCCGCCCCGGTGATCTGGTAGCAACGCTGACCATGGCCCGTCTGGCCCATCAGGCCGCGCAGAAGCAGCTTGCCGAAGCCTATATCCAGCGGTTGGGTGTTGGGATTCCCCCTGGCATGGGGGTTGAACAACTGCGCCAATTACAGATACTTTTCGCCGCTACGGAAAATCTGGAGAGTGCCAGCGCGGTAGAGACCGAGTTACAACGCCGCCAGCATAGCGATCAGGAACAATTGCGTCTGGCCTTGGCCCCCTTTACCGGTGACGCCACCACGCCCGCCGAGCTCGAAATCCGTTATCACCGCCACAATGGGCCCGAATCAATCGCAGTCAGTCGCGAAGAGCAACGCACGATCCAACTGGCCACCGTGCGTAACTTTGGCTTTGGCAAGTTGCGCCACGGCCAGATCGAGACAATTGCCACTGTGCTGCGCAACGAATCGATTCTCACCGTCATGCCCACCGGCGCGGGGAAATCGCTTTGCTACCAATTGCCAGCGATGATGTTGCCACGTATGACGCTGGTCATCAGTCCCTTGATCGCGCTCATGAAAGATCAGGTGGAAAGCCTGCCCGCCGCAGCGCGTGCCCAAGCCACCTTTATCAACAGCACCCTGACCGAAGAAGAATTGGCGCGACGCATGGAAGGGGTGGCCGCTGGCGAATATAAGCTGATCTATGCCGCGCCCGAACGGCTGCGCCAACGTGAATTTCTGCGTGCGTTGCGGCGCACAGGCGTTGATCTGTTCGTAATCGACGAAGCCCATTGTGTCAGCCTCTGGGGCCATGATTTCCGCCCCGACTATCTCTTTATTCAAGAAGCACGGCTGGAATTGGGCGCGCCGACCACCTTGGCCATGACCGCCACGGCCCCGCCGCGCATCCGCGATGAAATTTTGAATTACATTAGCAATGAGGGCGATAAAGCAGCACCAAACGCCAAGCCGCCACAACGCCCACGCGTGATGGCCATGGATATTTTCCGTAACAATCTCCATCTTTCGTCGGTGCAATTTCACAACGAGGAAGAGAAGCTAGAGGCGCTGGTCAAATTCGCCCAGGATATGCAGGGCAGCGGCATTGTCTATGTCAACAGCCGGCACAAAAGTGAGCAACTCGCCTATCAATTGCGCCAGGCAGGCATCGCCGCCGAAGCTTATCATGCTGGGTTGAGCGATCGCGGTGATGTCCAGGATCGCTTTATGAATGAGACGACGCGCGTCGTCGTCGCCACGATTGCATTTGGAATGGGGATCGATAAGGCAAATATTCGCTTCATCGTCCATTTTCACCCATCGCGCAGTCTGGCGGCATACTACCAGGAAGTTGGGCGCGCCGGGCGTGACGGCAAACCAAGCCAGGGTGTCTTGTTCTATAGTAACAACGATTGGGCCAATCTGCGCCGCTGGGCAAAATCCGACGAATACAGCATTGAATTTTTGCACAAAGTCTATGCCGGTATTGCCGCGCAACTGGGTATCTCCGCCACCACAGAAACACCCGAAGAAACACCCGAAGAAACACCCGAAGAAACACCCGAAAGCACGGGCGACGCAGTCGCAAGTGATGCGATAGATGGCGATACAGCAGACAAAGATAGTACCCTGCATAATCAACCCAGCAGTCAGAGCGCCAGCACGGCAGAGCACACGGTACCAGCCTTGATTAGCGGCCCGGTAGAGCTCCGGCGCCTGCAGCAGGTGCTCAACACCGACGAAACCATGGTGCGGGTGGCTGTCAGCATTTTGGAACGCGCCGATCTGCTCGATCGTACCTTTGATCTTCCCCAAGATTTAGCGATTACCCTGGCCGCCAAGATCAAAACAGCGGCGGCCAACCATGAAGAGTTTAGCTATTTACGCCAAGGTCTAGCCTTGCGACCGGGCCAAAGCGCCGTTTTTAAGAGCGTGGACATTGCCAATTTCATGGGCTGGCCGCTGGCAGAAGTGGAAAGCGGCCTACTCGACTGGCAAGACAAAGGCTATCTAAAAGTTAAGGGCAGCCGGCGCATCATGCTGATCGAATTATCGACCCAACCCGCGAACATGGATCAACGGCTGCAACATCTGCTCGACCAGAGTTCGGTCATGGCGCAACGGCGCATTGACGATGTGATCGGCTACGCTACGGCAGAAAGTTGTCGCCACGGTTACATTAGCGCCCACTTTGGCAGCCCACCGCGCAATCGGTGCGAGGTGTGCGACAATTGCACTGGCATTCGCCCAGAGTTGCCCGAACGTTCAGCCTTGTCACACCTGGCACCCGACGACGCCGACATCGAGCCGCTGATCATTGACTGCTTGATCAGCTTGCCCAAGCCCGTGGGACGCAGTGGGCTGGCGCGCATCCTGGGGGGCAGCTTGCGGGCCCCGGTCACGGCGGACAAGGCGCGCCATTTCGGCACACTAAAAGCGTTGGGCGAAACAACGATTACCAACTACATTGACGATCTACTCGAAGATAGTCGGTTGCGCCAATATGAGCGGCAGGGCTATTCTGTGTTGGCACCCACCGTGCG
>DAOTTR010000286.1:0-1501 GCA_034437715.1 Caldilineaceae bacterium | reverse complement strand
AACATCCGTTTCTATCTATATCCGTTGTAGTAGGCTAAGACGTCAACAACGCCAATCTGATTGTTTAGCGGCAGCGGCGGCGATGGTGCTTAATTTAGTTGGCTCAACCGGAATCCAGGTGGTTGACCAGGAACCCTTCCGGGAAGCTTGGGGCAAGCCCACTGTAGCTTCGAATCAAGCTTCCCGGCAGGCGGCTTGACCCCATCAGATCCGGTTGCGCCATTTCGTTATGCGCTGCACTTACCCTCAGGAAAAACATAGTTCATGCGCTACTTTGTTGAAATCACGCCCGTTGCTAATGCTTACACCGGTTTGATCGATCAGGGCAATCCGGCTACCGCCCAGCCCTTGGCTAACCCACGCCTAGAACCCACGACCGAAATTTCAATCAAAGGTCGAGCTTGCTCGCTCGATGGTTTAATGCAGAGCTTGATCGGTTACCAGTCCAGTCAGTTGGCCACGCTGTTCGACGAACGCGGCCAATTGGAAATCGGCCAGCACCTCTACGCCCAAACCTTCGGTCAACTGGCGGCCAACGAACGCCAGCGCTTGCACCAGCGCGATGAAGTTGAGGTATGCATCGTCACCCAAGACGAGCACATCACGCGTCTGCCGTGGGCTTTGTTGGCACACAACGGCATCTTTCTGAGCACCACGGGCTGGTCTGTCACGCTTTCCGGCACCCGCCCAAGCAAAGACTGCGAATTGCCGCCCTCGCCGCGCATCCTGGTGATTGCCCCGCAACCAACTGGCGTGCAAGGCACGTTGGCCGAGCCGCATCTGGAAGCCCTGGAAGATTTGCTGTCCGCCCATGATCCGCGCCTTTCGTGGAACCGTCATTTGAAACTGGTCGAGACGTGGGAAGATTTTACCCGCCAGGTCAAGGAATTTGAGCCGCAGATCGTCTACTACTACGGTCATGGCGAAGGCGATGTGCATCGCTCGCGCCTGGATTTTGCCAGCGGTCCAAACAAGCAACTGCTAGACGTACCCGTAGCCGATTTTGCCCTCTGTCTGCGCAACATGGCGACCCCGCCCTGCCTGGTTTATGTCAACTGTTGCCTGGGCGATGCGGCCGGTTATTTGGGCGTGGGCAAACAACTGGCCGCATTCGTGCCTGCCGTGATCACCAACCGCACCGTGGCGATGATCGATGCAGCCCAGGCGCAGGCGTTGGCGCTGTGGGATGATATTTTATTGCGCGGCATTGCCCCGCACCAAGCCGTCGCGCGCCTGTACAGTCGGCTGGGCGATCTGCATTTGAGCACCGCCGATGTGCGTTGGCTGACACCGGTTCTACACAGGCAGTACAATGATTGGCGCGCGAATCCGCCCACGCCGCCCAGCCGGCTGGTGCATGACCCGCACTGGCATCTCAAAATCGATCGCGTGACACAGTACAGTGTCGTGGCCGAACAGACGCGCCAGATGTTACGGGAACGTAAGCCGCGCACACATGCGTTTGTCTGGTATGGCCGCGAAGGCGAGGGCATTGAGATCT
>DAOTTR010000285.1:0-1570 GCA_034437715.1 Caldilineaceae bacterium | reverse complement strand
TCGCGTTGCGTGCCTGCTTCCAGCGGCAGATGGCGTGCGCCGCGTCCCACTTTGATCTTGAAATTGCGCTGACCGCGGCCATAGCCTTGTCGCGCTTCCTCGGCAATCAACGCCACGGCGGCAGCGTGATCGCGCAGGTGCAGGTCATCAAAATAGAGCGAGGTGTCATAACAGGGTGCATGCAAGGTAGCTGGCGCTCTTTTCCCCACAAAGGCCGCCGCTACTTCGTAGACCGGCTGATTGAGACGCTTGCCCACCAGATCCCACAGCGGGAAATCAAAGACGCGCCCCAGATCGGTGCTGCCGCGCCCGCTCAGAAATAGCTCGGCCAGCGAGCGACCCAAGATGCGCTGGGCATCTTGAAGGGTGGCCCGCGCATGACCAAAGCCGCTGCTGCCGTCATCCAGTGTCAGGCGCGCCAGTGGCACACGCACGGTCACCCCATGTTCGCCCAGGCGCGCATTACCGCCTGCGTGGCGCGGACGCGCGCCCTCAACCGTCGCCCATTCTACAGCGACCACGCGATTCGCAAGTGTTGATTGATTCATGTGGGGCTCCTTTGGATCAGGAAAAGAGGTAGCAAAGAAAAGGCAGTGCGGCGGCGGCACGTCCCCAATCTGCTACCTGTTTTCCTTGTTACTTGATCTACCTACTGTTGCTTCTGATAATGCTCTTGCAAACTGCGCACGCGTAGTTCCTGCTGATCGACGGCGCGGATGCCATTGACGGCAGCTTGCGCGGCGGAGAGCGTTGTGATCAGCGGAATCTCCATGCGCGTAGCCAGCCGGCGAATCTTGACGCCATCCTCACGGCTGTTGCTGCCATAGGGCGTGTTGATGATCATCTGGATCTTGCCATCCTCAATTGCGTTGAGCGTGCTGTAAGCTTCGCTGCCGGCGCTGCCCTTGGCAAGTACGGCTACGGGGGTGCCCGAATGGGTGATCAAGTCTGCCGTGCCCGCGGTGGCATAGATCGTAAAGCCCAGACGGTGCAGATCGCGCGCAATTTTGACGGCGCTGCCCTTGTCAAAGTCATTCACGGTAATCAAAACGCCACCCTCGGCGGGCAGACCGGTGCCTGCGCCCAGTTGACTCTTGGCGAAGGCATGGCCAAAGCTGGCGGCGTGGCCCATCACTTCGCCGGTGGAGCGCATTTCTGGCCCCAGGATCGTGTCGATGCCGGTGAATTTCTTCCAGGGCAGCACGGCTTCCTTGACAAAGAAGCCATCCAACTTGGGTTCCTCGGTAAAATTCAACTCGACCAGCGTCTTGCCCGCCATCACTTGTGCGGCCAGTTTTGCCAATTGGATGCCCGTTGCCTTGCTGACAAAGGGGACGGTCCGGCTGGCACGCGGGTTGACTTCGAGCACGTAGACAACATCATCTTTGAGCGCGTATTGAATGTTCATCAGCCCGCGCACATGGAGCGCAGTGCCTAACTTTTCCGTATATTCGCGGATGATATTGAGATGAAATTGGCTGATCTTGTAGGGTGGCAGCACACAAGCGCTGTCACCGCTGTGGATGCCGGCTTCCTCAATATGTTGCATAATGCCGCCGATCACCACCCG
>DAOTTR010000284.1:0-30124 GCA_034437715.1 Caldilineaceae bacterium | reverse complement strand
ATATACTCTGTACGGCAATGCAATATAAGGATAAACGTAAATCGTCAGCAATTTCTTGTGCCCTCTTCTATCACAGGCTTGGCGATTGCGCAGATTCAGCCCCAAGGACTTGACAGCGCGCAAGCCTAGATATATACTCATTATTATGAATGAATATTCATTCATAATAATGAGTATATATTCATAAGGAATCACTATTGGATAAAGTAGACCCAATTCAGGCACAACTCATTGATGCGCGCCGCAACCAGATCCTAGATGCGGCCACCGTCATTTTTGCGGACAAAGGTTTTCATGGCGCGACCATTCGCCAGATCGCCCAGCAGGCGGGCATTGCCGATGGCACCATCTATATCTATTTCAAAACCAAGACTGATCTGTTGCTCGGCATTCTAGATCGGCTCAATGAAAGTGATCAGCGGGCCGAAGCATTAACACCGGGCGAGGAAATTGATTTTGCCCATTTTTTCGTCACCTACATGCGCCACCGCCTGCAATTGCTAGATGCCAACTTTCAAACCTTTCGGGCGATTCTACCGGACATCCTGAGCAACCAAACGTTGCGCGCCCGCTACTATAGTCAGGTGGTGGAGCCAACATTTGCCATCGCCGAACCCATCTTTCAGGGGTTGATTGACCAAGGCGTGCTCAAACCGCATAATCCCGCGTTGGTTCTACGCGCCATCAGTTCGCTGGTCTTCGGCTTGCTCGTTACCCGCATGCTCGGCGATCCGGTGACGGAAGCGCAGTGGGACCAATTTCCAGAAGTCATTGGCGCATTGATTTTGCCCGGCTTAATCCAAAATTAATCACAAATCTGCAGGACAACAAGGAGACGACCATGAGCGCAACATTGCTCACGCCCACCAAGACCACAGGCGACAGCCTGGCCCCTATCGAGATTACCGACCGCCATTTTAAGGCCGATCCATTTCCGTTTTATGCGCGCCTGCGCGCCGAGCAACCCGTCTATCGCGCCAAACTAGGCCGCCAAGATGCTTGGTTGGTGACGCGCTACGACGATGTGCTTGCGCTATTGAAAGATGAGCGTTTTTCCAAGGACCCCCAGACACGCACGCCCAGCCAGGCCAAGCACCAACCGTGGGTGCCCGGCTTTTTGCGCCCGCTCCAACGCAACATACTGGATCTAGACGATCCCGATCATGCACGGTTGCGCGGCTTGGTCCACAAAGCCTTTACGCCAAATCGGATCGAGCAGATGCACGGGCGCGTCCAGGCGATTAGCGATCAGTTGATCGATGCGGTCCAAGCGAAGGGTTCGATGGATCTGATGAAGGACTTTGCATTGCCCCTGCCACTCACCGTGATCGCAGAATTGCTGGGCATTCCAACTGCTGATCGCTATCGCTTTCATCAATGGACCCAGGCTTTTTTGAAGACGCCCACGCCGATCAATATGTTGCTTGCCATACCATCGTTGGCAGCCTTTATGCGTTACCTGCGCCGCCTGTTTGCCGAACGCCGTAGTCACCCGCGCGACGATCTGCTCACGGCCTTGGTGCAGGCCGAAGAAGCCGGTGATCACATGAGCGAAGACGAGTTATTGGCGATGGCCTTTCTTTTGATCGTCGCAGGCCATGAAACAACGGTAAATTTAATTGGCTCTGGTGTGTTGGCCCTGCTCCAGCATCCCGATCAATTGGCGCTGTTGCGCAGCGATCCAACCTTGATTCGCTCAGCGGTCGAAGAATTATTGCGTTTTGCCGCGCCCGTCGAACAAGCCACCGAACGCTATGCCCGCACTGCAGTAACCATCGCCGGTGTAACCATTCCCCAGGGCGCGCTGACATTGGCCGTGTTGGCCTCGGCCAATCGTGATGAAGAATATTTCACCCAGCCGGATCAACTCGATATCACCCGCGCAAAAAATCGTCATCTTGCCTTTGGCTATGGTATTCACGCCTGTGTGGGCATGCCGCTGGCACGCCTGGAAGGACAGATCGCCATCAATACGCTAGTCCAGCGCCTACCCAAATTGCGGCTTGCGGTGGCACCCACGCAGTTACGCTGGCGAGCCACGCCCCATGTCCGGGGGTTGGCGGCACTGCCCGTTCGCTTCGATTGATGGGCTAGCAGCGAACCTTGTGCGTACCCGATCAAACCCCAGGCAATTATCAAATTTCGCAAAGGATTGGGTAAAGGCGCGCACTAGCGCCGTCCAGAGCCAATAGGGCAGCTTGCCACTGAGAATCAGGCCATGCGTCTGCGGTAGGACGGGCAGGGCAAGCGGTTGATCGGTGTGGTACGCCAGATAGTTATCGACAATGCGGAGTTGGAGCAGGCAGTGGTCGGCCTGCGTGTCAATCTGCCAGTCCAGCAGACCGGGTTGGGCGTCGGGGGTCAGGGTAATGGGCCACGGCTGCACCCAGCCCAAGCGCGGGTCGAACTGGTGGAAGGGGGCCGGCCAACTGTGCAGGGCCAGGGCGGCATAGAGCCAGACAGTACCGCGGCCATAAATTGCCAATGGGGCGTCGGTGGGTAAATAGCGCAGAACGGGCAGAATCTCGGATGGCAACCAACGGCCATTGATTTGGAGGCCCAGTTTCAGCGCCACGCGATCCAGATCCACCGCCATTTCGACCGGGGCCATTGCCAGATATAGACGGCGAATTTCCGCGGTTGGCAGCGCCAAATGCGTCGCAACCACATCCACGAGTCGCTGCACAACGGGCCCCGCGACATGCTGCCCGCGCACCAGGCCAAAGATACGGCCCCGCAGGGGCGTGGTCGTATCTGACCAGCGCGCGTCGGGGTCGGTTAGGGAAGAGATCAGCTCGGCAATCACAGGAATATTGAGGCGTTGGGCCAGCGCGCGCCAAGTGGCTAGTCCCGCCGCATCGGCGGCGATCAGAATGGCATGGCTACAGGCCGCCAGAATCACCTCTTGATCGGGCCGGGGCTGCCCGCCCACATCGACTAACAGGGGAAGTAGGCGACCCTGGATGGCTTGGTGAATCTGCGCCACGAAGACGGCGTTAAACACCCCTTTAGGGCGAAGGATCTGCACCATGCCTTGGTCGGCTTCGTTACTCCAATCGCCCTCGCCATCGGGGCAGGCGCGCAACAGATAGTGGTCGATCTGACGCGCACGCAGTGCTTGCGTCAGGCTGTAGGCCAACACCGACTTGCCACTGTGCGGTGGGCCGCCAATCATCAGCGCGGGAAACTGATGCATGAGAATACTCCTTTTTGCTTGCAAACGATGATTATTATATTGGTGCAGTAAAGCGTGCCCTATAGATTCATTATAGGTTTTGTGTAGGTCGCCAACCCCAATCTATGGTACACTATCCGTACCACTACCTCAACTTCATTGACACGCTGCCTTACCAATCAATTAACCAGTATACCAACGATCATCGCTGGGGCTTATGACGCCATCTACCTTGATCGCCACCCTCGGTGGCCAATCACAAATTATCACCTTTGCGCTGGACATCCTCCTGGCGCGTGGCGAGACAATTCTACAAAACCGCGATCTTGTCCGAAGCCGAGCGTCTCACCTATCACTTCTTCGCCGAACGCTTTGGCCCCTTCCTCCGCCACCTGGATGAAGCATAGCAGGGACGAGGCATGGATGGATCAGCGGAAGTGCTGAGAAAGATCAGCAGGTGCGGTGAGTTTTCTGCAAAAAATTCTGGTATGCTTGCACTATTATCCATTGTCCCATTCGAGAATTAAGGGAGTAAACGAAAGGTAATGTGAACACAAGTACTTTCTGCTAAATCCAAATAATTTGATGAAAAAGAGGAAATTATGCAAAAGTCTACACCTGTACCCGACGACTGGAAAACAGACAATCTCTTTTTGCTGGTAGGCGGCAATCCACTGCCCAACTATATAGCGGCACACATACTACTCAGGCCAAAGGGTCGGTTGCACTTGGTCTATTCCAAAGATGTAAAAGAGATTGCTAACAAACTTGCCGGGTACTTCCCAAGTAGACATCTATTACACGAGTTGCAAGACCCGGCAGACGGGGCTGAAATTTTAAAAGTCCTGTCGGAAGCACTGCAAAAGCATTGCCAGTCTGACACGGTCGGTTTGCACTATACCGGTGGTACGAAGGCTATGTCCGTACATGCCCACCAGATTATACGCAAGCAATGCAATGATGCAATCCTGACCTACCTGGATGCACGTACATTATCACTGCGCCGCGACGATCAGATGCAGCCGATCTATGTTCAATATCAGGTAAAGCCAATGGTCGCTGACCTTTTTAACCTACATGACATTACCTTGCAAAAAGAGTTACCCAATGAGACGCCACAACCAATCTTTCCACAATTGGAGAAAGCACTGGCAGAAGTACATAGCACAAAAGACGGCATTGTTGCCTATGATCGGTGGTGCCGGCGTTATCTTCGCATCCAACCGAAAAAATATGAAACAGAGAATCGGCAAACAATCGACAAACTCATTGCCTTGTCTACACAAAACACAGATAGTGACTTCTATAAATTGGCGCTAATGGAGTTACGGGCAAGTGAGGTTTGTAGGAATGAAAAAGTAAATAAGGCTTCCCATTTTTTGGAAAATCCTATCCCTTTGCCTGATCAACAATGTTTGTCAAAGGTTACAGCAGCGATGCAGACCACCTTTGGCATAGATGACACCGTGTTCGATCCACAGACAGTCGTCGATTCTCTAAAACTGCAGAGCGAAATCCAAAAAATCAACCATTTAATTGATTATTTGGACGGAACCTGGATGGAACAGTGGGTTCTCGCTGCCTTTATTGCCAATCAAGCGACACATTGTTTACACAGCCTTACGGTATCACTTGAAAGTCATCAAAAGCAAGCGCGGCTCAAATTCGAGTTCGATGTGGCGGCCATGCAGGGTTATCAACTTTACGCTGTTTCCTGCACGCGCAGCGAGGATCACCATCTCTGCAAAAGCAAACTCTTTGAGGCGTTTACACGTGCAACCCAAATGGGTGGCGACGAAGCGCGTGTGGGGTTAGTCTGTGCTGTTGCAGACTCCGATTCGTTACAGAAGCAAGTGTCAGAGATTTGGCGCACCAAGCGTAATCGGATGCGAGTTTTTGGCACCGACGACTTACCCAACCTATCAGAGCGCTTTGCCGAATGGTTGGGTTCATAAACTTAAGAGAGGATACACAAATTCCATGTCAGATTACACCCTTGTGCTGATAGATACTACTGGCATTCAATCCTATATTTTTGGCAGTAATCGACTGCGCGAGAACGTGGGCGCATCACATCTAGTGCATCTAGCAACAGAAGGCTGGCTGCGCGATGATCCAAAATCGCTACTGGGCATGGCTAAGCATAATCTGCAAGATCGAGAGGTTATTGATACTCTTTGCATCGGAAATGATATTGATACCGAACTGCTTTATGCGGGTGGTGGCAACACGGCGCTGCTCTTTCGTGACGATGAATTGGCCAAGCAATTTACGCGCAACCTCAGCCGCAAGTTACTAGAAGAAGCCCCGGGGTTGGATGTGGTTGCCGTACGTCAACCCGTAGATTGGAACGGCTCCTTGGCAAAAGCGATGAGCGATGGACTTGAGCAATTGAAGCAACGCAAAGCCAAACGTGAGCGGTCACACCCGCTGCTAGGATTAGGCGTCACAGCGGCTTGCCAATCTACTGGTTTAGTTGCCAGTTTTGAAAAAAGCGAGCCCGGCGAACCTCAACTGGGTGTGGAGCAACGGCAATTGTTAATCTCGGCGGAAGTATTGGCAAAATGGAACAATAACACTCCCGCAAAAGAACGACTGCGCCGTGAACTTCTACCTACCCTATCAAAAGAATTTGATTTTCCCAGCGATTTTGATGATTTAGGGCGAAGTAAAGGGGATTTTAGTTATCTTGCTGTCGTTCATGCTGACGGCAATGGCATGGGCAAGCTGTTGGAACAGATTACGAAGAACTATATAGAACGGAATGGGGATGAAGCCAATAGAGCTTATATTCAAGAGGTACGTGCTTTTTCAACAGGAGTAAATAACGCTGGGCGAAACGCACTGTCATTGGTTGTGCGCAAAGTAGCCGGGTGGAACGAGCGAGGTTGGTTGGAAACTGGTTCGACTTATGATCCAGAGCAGAAACGACGGGTACAGGCTCTCTCTATCCGTCCCATCGTCTTCGGCGGCGATGATGTCACCTTTGTCTGTGATGGACGGATCGGGCTAAAGGCGGCGCAGATTTTTCTCGAAGAATTTAGCAAACAGAAAATTCCTACTCCCCAAGGTGGTATGCAAGATGGAGTTGCAGCAGCGGGGGTGTCCATCGTTAAAGTGCATTATCCATTCGCGCGTGCCTATCAATTGAGTGAAGCTCTATGCAAAAATGCTAAAAATACTTCGCGAGATGTGTCAATGCTGGATTGGCACCTAGCGCAAAGCGGATTATTTGGTGATTTGGGTGAGATTCGGCGCCGGGAGTACGATGAGCGACGCGATGAGCAGGGAAAAGTGAAAGAATCCTTGCTCATGCGCCCAATAGCTATTGGTAATTCTGAAAAGAATGATTGGCGCACTTGGGAAAATTTCACGAAGTTGTTAGAAATTTTCAAAGATACTCAGGCTACTGAGCCTTGGTCGCGTAACAAAGTCATGCAATTACGCGAGGCGTTGCGCCAAGGGACTGATGCCGTCGGTGCGTTTATCGCCAATTATCGGGAATTGCCGGCCGTCAAAGGCACGAATGAACAGACAAAAAATACAGGCAAAGACGGGGGTTATAGTGTCTATTTCGACGCAATTGAGATGATTGAACAGGAGGTGTGGCAGTGAATGACGAAAACGAGCCTCGCTCGACAATACAACAACTGTGGCTTCGCTTTCGGTTGGAAAGTGACGCCACTTTTGGGCGTGGTGATGGTATTCCCGGCTTGGTCGACCGCGACGTAGCACTGGATGCGTACGGCTGCCCCTATCTACACGGGCGCACACTCAAGGGCTTGTTGGGCGAAAGCTGCGCCGACTTGCGCTTTGCACTGGAGAATCACCCAAGCAAAGCGAATTGGAAAGCCGCAGCAGATGCTCTCTTCGGCATCCCTGGCAGTTGCAATGAACAAGGAATTTTACGCATTGGCCACGCGCAGTTACCAGTTGCTCTTTGCGCTACGATTCGCAAAGAGGTTGAACGTGGTGAAAAGGGTTGGACGCGACAGGAAGTCACTGCCTCATTAACCACTGTGCGGCGGCAAACTGCTCTAGAGATCGGCGGCGCACCTGACCAGCACACACTACGCTCGATCCGTGTGATCCTGCGTGAGACGCGCTTCGAGGCCCAGTTGACTTTCATGCGCACGCTAGAAGTACACGAACAAGCACTGCTGTCAGCCTGTGTCAAGGGGTTACGCCGCGCAGGCACAGCACGCAACCGCGGGCGTGGCCGAATTGATGCATGGTTAGAAGATGAGACAAACCAAAAGGTGAGCGATACTTGGTTTACAGAATTTAAGCAGAAGGTAGGTGCAGCATGATCGCCATTTCCTATACCGTTACACTCCATGAGCCACTGTTAGCAACCGCACTGAGCGGCGACCCAAATAGTGCAGTGAGTTCACCATACATCCCTGGAAGTATGGTGCGAGGTATGTTAATCGCCCGTCACGGTACACCGAATGATCTGGTTACAAGTGCCCGCCAGCTTTTCTTCAGTGGACAAGTCTGCTATCTGCATGCCTATCCAGCGCACCCTACCCGGCGTGATAATATACGTAGTCTGCCCTTGCCTGCCTCTTGGCGCAAGGAGAAAAAGCGTACAGAAAAGCAAGGGCTTATCGAAGATTGGGCACAGTTGGACAAAGCAGATAGTGATTTGAAAGATCCTGCTGCTGTTTCTGGTGACTTTGTTTGGCTAAATGATGACAACACAACGCTTTACACGCCACCTACCCAGATTACTGTCCATACTCAGCGCGATCGGGGTCCAGGTCGCGCAAGACGTGGCGAAGGCGCAGTCTATCGGTACGAGGCATTGGCGGCAGGCGAAAAATTTGCCGGTGTGATCTTGTGTAATAATGAAGCATTAGCAATGCAGGTGAAAGCGCTGCTGAAAACAGGTACAAGTTACCTGGGTGGCGCACAAACCGCGGGCTATGGTCGTGTCACACTGGAAGCAGCGGTTGGTACAACAGAGAACAACACAGCTTGGTGCGAGTACGCGGGCGATGTCAAGACAATGACAGTTGGCGAACGGCTGGTGATCACCTTATTAAGCGACGCCATTTTGCGCGATGAAAATGGTGCGACGCACACAGACTTGTTGGCTGCATTAGATTTGTCACTTGAGTTGAAAGAAGCCTTCAAACAGGTAACTCCCGTAGGTGGCTTTAACCGTAAGTGGGGATTACCATTGCCCCAAACACAGGCATTGGGGGCTGGTAGTGTCTTTGTTTGCCAGACGACGAATATAGTGACAGAAGCGCATCTCGAAAAATGGCTACAGAGGGGTGTGGGCGAGCGGCGCGTCGAAGGCTTTGGTCGGTTGGCATTTAACTGGCAACCAAAAGAGACATTGAACCAGCGGGAAATACCACCACACAATTATGCTCACAGTGACTTAAAGTTACCTACAGAGGCCGGCGATCCCGTCCGCCAGCTAGCGCAACGTATGGTGGTGCGTCGCCAGCGCCATGCACTCGATCAGGCATTGATCAAAGCCGTGTATCGCCTTGAAATCAAAGCTCCACCACCAAACAGCCAACTATCCAGCGTGCGAGTGATAGCCCGTCATGCACTGCAAGCAGGCAAACTTGAGCGCATTAGCAACTTATTTAAGAGAGATCACCCTAATGCCATCAAAAACCGCTCACTCCAAAAATTTGAACGGGCGCGCATCGGTGAAGGGCAGCGACTTTCGGATTGGATTCAAGAAGTGGTCGAGCACCCGGAACAAATTTGGCAGAAATACTTTACGCATGGACAAGGGGCAAAAGAACTGGGGGAAGTTAAACCAGGGCAAGATTTGGCCATCGAATACGCCGTGCGCCTGATCGACAGCGTACTCGCGCGGGCAACGACGGAAAAACGGCGCAAACCACAGAACAAGCATGGAGGTGACACCAATGGCGCAGCATGACAAATCTCGCCATATTACCGAACGCATTCACATCAGTGGAACATTGATCTTGCAAAGTCCTGCGCACTTTGGTAATGGTGATGTGCGCGGTGAAGCGTTAGTGGATATGAGCTTATTACTTGACGATGCAGAAACAACGCCGCATGCTCTGATTCCCGGTTCAACTATTGCGGGTGCATTGCGCAGTTATCTGCGTGAACGATTACGCGGGTATGGTCAAGAGGAAGAGAAAGATAGCCGAATCAGCGATCTCTTTGGGCCAAGACGTGACAATGAAAACGAGGCGGCGGAACAGAGCTTATTGATAATCGAAGATGCGCTTGCTCGTCAGCCCAAGACAATCCTACGCGACGGCGTGACCATTGATCCAGCAACTGGCACGGCCTTGGATAGCGCAAAGTTTGACGTTGAGTTAATAGAAGCCGGTACGCACTTCGATCTGCATTTTGAATTACTGCTTACCGAAGCTAAACCGGCACAAACAATCGTTCCACTTGTGCTGGCTGCGCTGGAAGGTTTGGCAAAAGGTGAGATTCGTCTGGGCTTACGCAAACGGCGCGGCTACGGGCGCTGTCAAATGCAGCAATGGACGGTGAGTCGCTATCAATTGACAGATCCCGTTCAATTATGCCAGTGGTTAGAGACGCCGCAACTTGCCCATCAACCTAAGCCGGCTACTGGTACACTAAACGACGTATTTTCCATTGCTTTTCCAGACGACCAAAGCTTGCTTGCGGATACAACTGATCAACGAAAACAATTCTCGATTGTAGCAACCTTTGGTTTGGAAAGATCGTCGTTGTTGATCCGTTCGGGCTTTGGCGAAGCAGACCTGGGCGCAGATTTTGTCCACCTGCACGCTCTCGACGAACATGGACAATCACGACCAACAATCCCTGGTACAAGCTGGGCGGGTGTGATTCGTCACCGTGTACTGCGCATTGCTAATACACTGGCAAATGAGACGGGACAACGCCACAAAGTAAAGGATGTGATTGAGAGTTTGTTCGGGAGGGTTTCAAGTAAAGAGGAAGCAGAAGAATTGCGCTTGCGGTACACACAAGAGAGTAGCAAAGCAAGCAAAGCTAGTCGCGCCACCTTTGACGAGACATTTGTTGAAGACGCTCAACAACTTTATCAGACGCGCGTGCGCATTGATCGCTTTACCGGTGGTGCCTATGAAAGTGCCCTCTTTGAAGAAGCACCGATCTACGGTACAGATAAGACGAGAATCGGTTTTCAATTATATGTGCGCGAACCGCAGAATCATGAGATCGGCCTATTGTTGCTGGTACTCAAAGATTTATGGACGGGAGACCTACCTATAGGGGGTGAAGCCAGTGTTGGACGTGGGCGATTGACAGGTATTCATGCAGCTATCCATTTACCCACCACAGATACGGACCTAAAGCAGATCGAGTTGTACCGAGAGCAACCAAATCTTGGGCTAAGTGATGCACAACGCACCTATCTACAGCAACAATATGTGGATGATCTTTGGTTGTACTTAGGAGGAACAATGGAGGGCAATGATGGCCGCTGATCCGACTCGAAAAATTAAAGAGGGCGGGATAAAGCTTAAACCTTTTACCCTCCTTGAAGTGGGTGATGATCCGATAACGTGGTTGATGGCAAAGGCCGTAGCAGGTATGTTGCTATTGGCGCACGCCGATGACGGGGTGATTTGGGGGAAAGTGACAAGCAGTGAACACGGAATCCACATTGAATTTCCTTCAACCAATCTATTACCACAAGCACCATTGCGCAACGAAACCTTGATCATGGCGCGGCTTTTTGATGCCAACCAGGAAATCTTTCTATGGCAAGTGGATGAAGGAGAGTGGTGTGCCCGTCTGTTACAAGATGGCGTGGGCGACACGTGCGAGTATATCGACGAAGCGCAAATTTTGTGGGGCGATATAAAAGAAAAACAACAGAAAGGCTTTGCGCGTTTGACCGAAGGTGCGCAAGGGCTGCGCCATGCTCCCCCGCAAGAATTACTGATAAACGAAGCAAGGGTACATAAGGCTCATTTAACGGTCCGCCACTATCTACACGATGAAGATGGGTGGTTGCGGGTAGCATTTAGTCGATTGGTGAAACCAGAAACGGAGGATAAACAGGCATGAGCTTCCCAGAACATACTAACCCAAGCAAAGGGCGGGATGCAAAAGCTCCCTATAATTTTGTGCCACTAGCCGAAAAGATTGTACCAGAGCTATCGCGGCCGGATCGTGATGTCTACTATAGTAACCGATTTACAGGCGTGATCCATTGTATGTTGAAGACAGAATCACCACTCTATACGCGCGCTGCATTGGAACAGGATGAGTATAGAAAAAAGCCGACAAAAGACGGTGAGAAATCAAAGAACAAGTCTGATTTTTTCTATGTTGATCCCGCCACCAAGCAACCGGTAATCCCTGGTAGTAGCCTGCGTGGCATGTTGCGCACACTGGTCGAAATTATCACCTTTAGCAAGCCACAGCCGGTTACTGATCGGCAATTGTTCTTCCGCACGCTGGATGACACAGCAATTGGTAAGGCGTATGGAAAGCGCATGGTAGGAGGCGACCGCGGTGGACAAGGATCCTATCCGAAAGTTAAAGCTGGCTATATGGAACGGGTAGGACATAATTACAAAATCCGGCCAGCCCAAACATTGCTAACAACGCAATTCTTTCGTGTGAAGGAAGATGTAGCCCTGAATATGATTCGGAACTTGAATCCAATGGCTTACCAAAACAACCGCGGGCGTTGGTCGCCAGAGCGTTCTTATCAATGGTTACGCCAAGAGATTTGGTTTCGGCCCGTTGCGCCTACGTTGCATACACAATCCGCTCAATTTTATGGCGATGTAACTGATATTCAAGTTGGTAAGCATTCCCCTGGTATAGACTGGGTACAAGGTTGGTTTATCGCCAGTGGTTGGGTGCCTTCGCAACAGGGCAGTGGTAAACATCGGCACTGGATCATTGCGCCACCAGTGACGGATGCTCAACAGCTTATCGACGTGAACGATATTGACATAGATGCCTACGAAGAACTGGGCGCTGGTCGCTCACAGACAATTGAGAAACAAAAAATGAGCGTGCTGTCCAAGAGGGCAGGCGAATTGATTCCCTGCTTCTACGCCGACTGGAAGGACAGTGAAGGCAACAAACGCATCGCTTTCGGTCACACTGCGATGTTTCGTTTGCCCTATGAATATTCGCCACGCGATTTGTTGCCTTATTCGGAGCAACAGTTGCAAATTACTGATTTCGCCGAAGCGATCTTTGGCTGGGTGGATGATAAGAAAGGACGCACCATTGCAGGTCGTGTCAGTGTCAGTGATGCTCATGTCACTCAGTTTGCAAAGCGGCTGCATTTGCTAGAAGCGAGTGAACCGCCGCTGACGCCTTTGTTAAGTGGTCCCAAACCCACTTCCTTTCAACACTACCTGACACAAGGCAGTGATGAAAAGAAAGATCTCTATCACTATCAGGACAAAGATGATACAACCTTGCGTGGTCACAAATTATACTGGCACAAAGATGATAAGCTGCAACTACAAGATTATCATGACGCAAATGCCAAGGCTGATTCAACCCAACACACCTTCATGCGTCCGATTGACCAGGGGGTATCCTTTGCCTTTGACATCCACTTTGAAAATCTGGCAGCGGAAGAATTGGGTGCTTTATTGTGGGTGTTGCGTGTGGCAGGCGATGGAAAACACTGTTTGAAGGTTGGCATGGCAAAACCGTTGGGATTAGGTTCGGTGAGTGTACAATCTCGTCTCTGCCTCAGTGGTCGAAGCGCACGCTATCGAACATTGTTTAGCCATCCGAAATGGGAGGAAACTCCTGTTATGTTTGAAAGCAGTCAATTGGCTGACACATCAACATCTGCCCAGTTTGCAGGGCTGAATGCATCACTGCAGAACAATGAAACAGTAGAAGTGGTAGATTTGGCTCTATTCGTTGCGGCATTTGAAAACTTTATCCTGACTCAGATGGGGGCAAAGGGTGACCCAGATGACACAGCATTTTCCAAATTGCCTCGTGTACAAACGTTGCTTGCACTGTTGCAATGGCCAGGTGAAAGGCGTTCAGATAATGGATACAATCAGACAACTTACATGGGTCTTGAAGAGTTTAAGCAACGTCCTGTGTTACCCGATCCGGTGTGGGTAACCCAACCAGCGCTCCAGGCAGTACCCAATCGTCGGACAAATACGCGCACAGTAAGCAAAATGGGACCAGATAAAGAAAGGGTTAGTAGTTTATCACCACAGGATGTTTTGGCATACATAACCAGTGACCGATCTAAAATTGTGCCATCTGTGCAGCAACAGACTCCTACAACATTACCGCCGCTGACTTCGTTAGATCAACTGAAGGAAAATGACACATTGATCGGAACGGTCGTTCGTGTTGAGCAAGATAGCGTTCTAGTAGACCTCGGGCCAGGTACTGCCCGGCTTCACAAAGATCAGACACATCCACCTACACGTTATCAAGAAATCCTAGTACGAAATTTTCCAGAAGGCAGAATTATCCAAGTTTGGGTAAAAGGACGAAACAGGCAAGGTAAACTACAATTAACAATGAAAGCTCCATCATCTTAATAGAAAGGCTACTTAACGACAAACGCCTAAGCCCAATGCTTTTCACCGTAACTAGACGTCTCCAAGAGCCGCGTAGTCGCTGTCTTTGAGTAGAAATGGGATACAGCTATAGAGAGTCAGCTACCTAAATCAATTCGCCTGGCCAGGCAATGCGAAATCCATTCTCAAAGGAAATCATCCCGCGATGACTATATTATCTCATTCCACACACACCGGCGGGGGGGCGCATGTTGGTGAATCGGTCACAGCCGGTGGCGACTTTATTGGGCGCGACCAGATCAACATTACGATCCACCAGCCGCTGCCCACCCAGCCGAGCAGCGAACTGGCGAGCAGTGATCTACATCTGCTCAATTTCACGCGGCCGTTGACCGCTGCGCAGCGTACACAGATCGAACAAACGCTTGGTTATCGGATTGGCAAGACGATCAACCTGCCCATCGAATTCGACAATCTGCGCGATTTTGGGCCGCAATGTGTGGCATTGGTCGAGCAGGTGGGGTTGAGCGCGCACGACTGGCAGACCTTGCCGATCCTGGTGAATCCGCCTGGCTTTGTGCCTGGGGCCCTCTGTTTGCTGAGCGAACTGCATGGCCGCATGGGCCATTTCCCGGCGATTGTCCGGCTCCGGCCGCAGCCGCAGCGCAGCCCAATGGTCTATGACGTGGCCAAGCTGATCAACTTGCAGGCGTTGCGCGACGCGGCACGCAGACGGCGTTGATCACAGGCTATTTGTACAGGCGGCGAGAGAGCCATACTTGGTTGACGAATAGGCACGGGCCGGCGGCATGTCATGGGGTCAATACAAAGAAACGTGAGAAGCCCTTGGCTTCTAATGCTGTCTTCAGTTTTTTGTCACCTGTCCACAGCAGGCCACCCAATTCTAATGTCAAGGCGACATGGGGTGTATCGGCTGGATCAATATCTTGACAAAGTGTAGCCGCGGCCTGCCGATTGGCAATGGAAATCAGATCTTCTTTGTAAATTGTCACTTTGCGTAGTAGTGTATAGTAGGCGAGGATCAGTTCCTGGTCGCTGAGTTTACTGCGTTGCGCAATGCGTTCCTTGTGATTAAACAATTCAACGACAACGAATTCACAAATAAAAATGGCGTGACAGTCCGTTGGATCGCATCTGCAAAGCGGGTGTTGTGACTGAGCAAAGCGGAAAAGAAGATGTTTGTATCAATGACAATTGGGCTTGGCATTGGGCATCACTTTCGTCATAGCGGCTCACTTTCGTCATAGCGGCTCGCCAAGGAATTCGGCTTTGATACGTTCCCAACCGCTTTGATGAATTTCATCGGCCAGTTCAGCGATTTGTTCGTCGATTAACTCACTCTGTTTACGGATTACTTTTAAACGCAAATAGTCGAGAAACTCGGTCAAGTCACGGTTGTCAAAGAAATCGCGATCAAAACGCACAACAATATCTGTGTCATTCAATTCAACTAGTAGATCCCGGCGTAAATAAGGTACCCTATTTTTACCATGATGTACACGAGTAACGTGCCTGATTAACGGCCGTGGTATCTACGCCCAACTGTACTAGGTAGGGTAATGATTCAGCCATCAGAATTCCACCAAATTCTATATACAAAAGTATACTTGCCAGTACACGCAATGATATCTATTTTAGCCAGGCAGCCAGGTTTGTCCGAGCACCTGTTCCAGCGCATACGGACAGATCTCTGGAAATGTCACCAGCGGCAAGCCCGTTTCGTCTGCGGCGGCGTAGCGGACGTCCTCATAGGCGTCGGTCATACAGTTGGTTACTGCCGGTTGCAAGCTTGGATTGTCCCACAACAGACGGTGAATGCGCCGCCACAATTCGACAATCTGCGCGTTATGGATACTCCAGCAGTTGCCTGGTTAATTCACTCAGTACATCCCCTAGAGAACGGATGAGAGATTGGGCAATCTCTGAAGGTGTATGAATATGATGAGGATACGTCGAAATATGCGGATGGTGAGGTGCATTATCCCAACCTTGAAGCAACGCCCCGGTTGGTGTGAGCCGGTAGTAGGCATATTTATGCAATGCGTTAGCAATCCAAACTTCGTTGATGTGTAGCCGTGATCCGTCTACCAACTGAACAATCGCTTTGTATTGTGCGACATCACCGTTGAGTCGATGCTCATAGCTTAAAACGGTCAATATCAAATCGGCGCGCGCCTGTAATTGGGGCAGCATTATGGACGCAAACTCTGTAACAGTGCTTGTTTTTCCTGGTGGACACTTTGCCAGAAGAACCAATCATTGTAATCTTCATGGGCCTGATGCGCATCAAGCGTGGGCAGCAAATCGTTTTCAAAGCGTGCAAAGGAAACACCATAACGCTGTTCAAATTTCTGAATTTCTGCGTTGGCGATTTCAAGTTCTTTGGCAATTTCTTGCATGCGCGCGCGGATCGCTTCGTACATACCCGCTTGAATTAAGCGGTTGCGTTCCGCTGCTGGCAATGTTGCCAGCGACTCCGGCAAATCGATTGTTGCTTGCAGCATACGGTGATCACTCCTTTCAACAGGTCGTACCGAAAGCGGATAGTTATCGTGCATTACGCTGGCAGCCAGGTTTGTCCGAGCACCTGGTCCAGTGCATACGGACACTGTTCGGGAAATGTCACCAGCGGCAAGCCCGTTTCGTCTGCGGCGGCGTAGCGGGCGTCCTCGTAGGCGTCGGTCAGACAGTTGATTACTTCCGGTTGCAAGCTGGGATTATCCCGCAACAGACGGTGAATGCGCCGGCGCTGCTCGGCAATGGTAGCGTGCCAACTATGTCCTTGCAGATCGGGTTGGTACTGCCATTTCAGCAGATGCATGAGGAGAACTTCCAACCGGCTGACGAGTTGACGGCGCTCCGACCGGCCCATGCTCTCAATCTCCTCGATCAGGTTGTCCAGATCCAGTTGGGCAAAATCATGTGTACGTAACAAGGTTGCTTGTTCTTTTGTCCAGCCATAAAAATCTTTTTCGTAGATACTCATGCACGTATCTCCTTGTCCAGTGTATGCCCAGGCATACATCTAGTAGATCCCGGCGTAAATAAGGCATCCTACTTTGACCATGATGTACATGAGTAAACGTGCCTGATTAACTGCCGTGGTATCTACGCCCAACTGTACTAGTAGATCCCGGCGTAAATAAGGTACCCTATTTTTACCATGATGTACACGAGTAACGTGCCTGATTAACGGCCGTGGTATCTACGCCCAACTGTACTAGTATAGCATAACAGATGAGGGACTTCAATCCATGCTCCTACTCAACTTTTCGCACCCGATCACCGAAGCCCACACCGCCCAGATTGAAGCGCTGACCGGGCAGGCGATTGGGCGCATGATCGACGCGCTGCCGCACTTTGATGAACAGCAACCCTTTACGCCCCAGGTGCAGGCACTGTTGGCACAGATCGACCTGACGCCCAGCCAATGGCAGAGCGAGCCGTTGCTGGTGGTGTTGCCCAGCCTCAATTTTATTGCTGCCGCGCTGTTGGCCGAACTCCACGGGCGCATGGGTTATTTCCCGCCCATTGTGCGCACACGACCGGTGGCGGATGTGCTGCCACGGCGCTACGAGGTGGCAGAAATTCTTGATCTACAAAGCATTCGAGAACAGGCACGTAAGCAGCGCTAAGGAGAACTTTGTGTTATCTAAGTTCAAACGCATGATACAAGTTCGCCAAATCCTGGCAGGCCTTACCGGTCTTCTTGCCGGATTATGGGTAAATTTGGTGTCCGATATTATAGGGGCAGCGAGTTGGCAATGGCAATGGGCTATCGGGATCTTGTTCCTACTCTCACTCGGGGGTAACGTATGGTATTGGGGGCTACGGCCGACTGCTGTTACGCTAAAAGTACGGCCACCTATTACAGTACGTTTACCGCAAGAGCAGAGACGTGTCGCACGTCGTGGCATTGTGGTCGTGGCTTCCTTATATACGCCACAACTGCAAAATTCGGCCTATGCTTTCTCAGCCAAGGAACGGCTAGCCGCGGCAATCCGTCTAGACTACCGTAGCTTAGATTTTGCGCAATCCAATTTTGCACCGATCATTGAAGCCATCAACACCCATGCGAGTCGTTTGCAACATTGTTGGATTATTGGTACCGTGGGAACAGACCGCAACGCGCCGGGCTCAAACGCTTACATCCCAGCGCTGGTTGCCTATTTGCGCCAAGAAAAGGCATTAACCTGTGAATTTCACTTTGGCGAACAATTTGAACTAGCCTTAGACGACGATGCGCTGCTCTTCAACAAAACCCATCAACTAATGCAGGAGATTTTTAATCAAGCGCGTCAACTACAACTGGCCGCAACAGATATAGTTGCTGATTGTACAAGCGGCATTCGCTCGATTGCCTTGGGTATTGTGCTTTCATCGCTAGATAGCGAGCGCGATCTGCAACTGATTGGTGTGCAGTATGGACCGGATGGTAGACAAATCGGTAGTTTGTTGCCCATGATTTTTCAATTTGAGCCATTTATCCAATCTGAGATTCAACCCCATCGAGAAAATTGATATGCTCATTTCCATCGTGCTTACCCTGACCTCGCCGACCGGCGCTACCTTGCCCGCCCACTTGGGGCGGGCCAACCATGCGGCCACATTGGCGCGCATTGGCCAAGTAGACGCCCCCTTGATGCAGCAGATCCATAATGGCACAGGCCCCAAACCGCTCACTTGCTCGGATTTACTCGGTGGGGAGGGGACGGGTGGCAACCGGCGCGTCGAAGCGGGCAAGGCCTACGCCGTGCGCATCACCGGCTTGACCCAGGATGTGAGCCAAGCGTTGGCCGCCGCGCTGCTGGCCGATGTGCCGCACACCTGGCCGCTGGCCGGGCAGCCCTTTGTGGTGACGGGTGCCTGTTGCGACCCGGCCCAAGATCCCCGCACGGGCCACACCACCTATGAAACGCTGGCCGCCGCCCAACTGTTGCAAGGGGGGCCGCCCGACCGGCGCGCCACGTTGCTCTTCCACAGCCCAACCGCCTTTCAATCCAACGCCATGCACATGCCGATACCATTGCCCAACCTGGTCTTTGGCAGCTTGGTTGACCGCTGGAATGCCTTTAGCCCGGTGACCTTGAGCCCTGAGGTGCGGCGCTTTGGCGAGGAACGGGTCGCCATCAGCAACTACCGTTTACAGAGCATTCCGGTGATGCAGAAGAGTGGCGCACCGCTGATCGGCGGGGTGGGGCGCGTTACCTACACGGCGCTCGATGGCGACCGCTATTGGCTGGCCACCTTGCAGATGCTGGCCGACTTTGCCCACTATAGCGGCGTGGGCGTCAAGACAACCATCGGCATGGGGCAGGTGCGGCGTGGGTGAGGATAGCGGCTGTGCTCGGGTTGAGCGACATTTTCAATTGCCGCCAGGATGGCGGCGTTCCCAGGGGTGAAAATCGATGGCAGAATCGTTACTTCAATTTTTACATGCGCCATCCAGACTGTCCAGCCAAGTTTTGACTGTTTTTACCCCAAAATCCATGCCCAATGCTTCATAGGTTTGGATCGCTTCCTGGGCGTATATTCTTGCTTCGGTCACATTGCCGCGTAGCTGTTCCAGTTCGGCGCGCCGTTGTTGGGCATAGCCATAGGCGCGGGCTGGTTTTTTGATCTGCTCGGCGCGGCGGATCCCCAGGTTTGACCAACGGAGGGCGCGGTGATCTTGGCCTTGGGCCAGCAAAACCAAGGCCATATCACTGGTTGTCGCGATGATGCCGTCGGTATCGCCTTCTTGTTTGCGCAATTGCAATGCTTGCGTAAAGGCATCGCGCGCCTCATCCAACCGACCCAGATGATATTTGGCTTCCCCAATCGCATTGAGCGTATGCGCCACCCAGTCCTGGCCCAAATCGCCTAGGGCGCGCCAGCGCGCCAGACTTTCCTCGAGCAGCATAAGTGCCTTTTCATAGTCACCGCTGCGCATGGTAACGCGCCCCAAATTGCGCAGCGCCAACGCTTCTAGCCGGCCATAGCCATAGGTTTGGGCGACAACGATACTTTCTTCAATGATCTGGCGGGCGGCAGCGCGTTTTTGCTCATCGAGATGAATGTGTGACCAAGCAACGCAATAGAGCTTGAACCACTCGCGCTGGGCGTGGTTTTGGAGATGGTCACAGGCTTCCATCCCTCGTTTGCCCCATAGAATTAACTGGTCGAGATAGCGCAGCGTGCCCAGGGGCCGACTCATGCAATCTACCAGTTTGCTGAGCAACGGCCACTGTTGATTGGTGTAGCACCATTCCATTAACGCCAATACATTTTTTCGTTCATTGTTTAAAAAGCTCAGTTGCTCATCGAGCGTCATGGCGCTGAGGTATTCAATGTAGTAGCTTGCCAGACGTTGATGGGCCGCAGTCAAAAAATCCAGCAACGGAAGATCGGGGGCCAGCAGTTCATCGCGCTGTTGGCGTGTGCGAAGAAACTGGCAGGGAAACGGCAGCAACACATAGTGAACTTCCCCAATGCGCTGGACCAAGAAGGATTGATACAGTCGGCGCAGGCCAAGCGCCAGTTGCACGCTGTGGACATTACTGGCGGCCTCGATAGCGGCCTGGCTAGCTGGGTCAGCAAAGATCGGCAGCACCTGGAGGATGCGTTTTTCATCCAGCTTGAGCTTGTCATAGGCTTCGGCATACATAAAGTCGAGCATGGTATCGTAGTCACGAATTTCGCCAAAGGCCAGCGCTTCTTCAAAGGTATAGCCTAGGGTTTGGATCAGGCCAAGCACTTGTTGCATGGCCAGTGGATTGCCGGCAGTGACTTTGTATACCTGGACGGCGTCTTCGTCGGCCAGCGGTGGCAGGGTACGGCGCAGGGCTTCCTCGTGCATAAAGCGCAGGGCTTCGGTCTGTTGCATACCGGCCAGGGTGATGGTGTACATGCCAACAAAGTTACGTTCACGGCCTGTAATCAGTGCCTTGCTGGGTCTGGGCAAATTTTCTAAAAAGGTACAGATTTTAAGTTTTGCGGCGGTGGTGAGCGTTTCCAGATTATCAACAACAATCAGACAGCGCTCATTCATTAAACAACGACGGACAATCTCTTCTTTGGCGGCCAGCTGACTCACAGACAAAACTTTTCGATTGCCAAGGGTTGTCCCGATGACATCCAGAATTGTCTCCATGGAGGTGACATGTTCGGCAATCGGGATAATCCCCGGCGCACGCAACATGTGCTGCTTGGCCGAAGTCCAAATGACCGTATCAAACAGCTCGCGCGCGATGCAACGGAGCGCAATCTCATAGGCAATGGTCGTCTTCCCAACACCAGGGGCGCCATCACTGCTAATAAACCAGGCCCGTCCCGCATTGAGCTTGTCGATCACAACATCGACATAATCTTTGCCCTGTTCATCGTAGCGTGGGACATAATCCACATAGGGTGGATGAGGCAAATTGTGACGAACGGCAGTACGGCGTATCGTGCTGGCATGTTCCAACTGGATCAGCTTGGTGGCCAGTGCTTCAATGGCCAAGCGGCGATAATCATAAAAGCGTGCCTTGGCTAGGGCGAGTTCGTCGGCGACATCGCTCCAGCGTTTTCCCAGTACCATATAGTCGTGCAGAATTATATATTGCCGCCAGGTAGGATCGTAAATATCTTTGGGCTTGGTGGGTTCCATACTATCAATCACACCGACAAGCAGATCGCGCAGTAAGTCGCCGATAATTACCACGGTGGTATTGCCTATATCTGCTTCTGTAATGCCAGACTGTGATTTGAAGAGATGCTGCAGTTGTGTAAGGAGCGGGTGTTTGCCCAGTTGCGCGGTGTGATGTTTGCGAACTAGGTCGAGGGCCTCTGCAACATTGTGTAAAAATGCTTGCTCCATGGCGTTACCAATATTCCTGTGTAGCTACCTATTGAAATTGTCTACCACCTGAACGCTGTTACAGCCGGATCTATTCCTTCATTATACACAGATTGTGCGAAGATGGAAGGGGGATCGGGATTTCTCCGACAAAGTCTGGAAAGCGATCAGACAAAAATCAGACTTTGGTCAACACAGTGATAATACAGGATTCGTCCTGGGCAGGACCGGGGGTGGACGGGGATTGGCAGCGTGTCGGCCTGGTCGTGGACGACGCCAAGAATTGCGCTAGCCATTTCTGAGAATTCGCACCGTGCGATCTACATTATCATAGAGAGAGGCTCGTAGCCAACCGAGCCACGTACCGACAAGCACAGGTCGGTCATTCTTTAGGAGGATCGCCATGCACAAACTTATCACGCTTTCTACCCATGACGATGGCGCAGCCCCACCGCCCTGGTCGGCTGCGGTGGAACCGGAACGTATGTCAAACCCAGCAAGACCGGCGTTGATTTTGGGCGTAGGACCCCATGCACAGGCTGTTACGGCACAGGTCGCGCAGCTAGGTAGCCAATGGTTGCCCCATACGCCGCCCCTATGGACGCTTGCCATCGATTTTGACAGGGATACAGATACAAGCTTGCCACAGGTGCGCCAAAATCTCAACGAACTCTGTGCTGAGATCAGCGCTTTCTATACGCCAACCGCGTATGCAAATGGTTTTTCTGCGTCTACAGCTGGGTCTATCGCCAAGGGCAAGCTCGACCTTTGGCTCGTGCTGGATTTCACATCATTTGCCCAGGGTGATCGATTGGGTGATCGTGGGGATGCCACTGCCGAGCAACGTGCGGCCCACGCGCGCCACCTGTTGCACTTGTTGGATGTAGTGGCATGGCAGCGGTTGCGGATCCATTTGCAGCCCCAGATCCTGCTGCTGGTCGATGGCGGTGATCAGACAGTGCTTGCCCTTTGTCGACGGTGGCTGGCGGCCTTGGGGGTCACAAACTTTTATAGAGCCCCCTTTCCCCAGGCCTTATTCGCTGATCCTGTGCCATGGCATAAACAAACGGCAACTGTGCTGGCAACCCTGCTTTGGACTGCGTGGCCCGAAACGCCAAAACAATTGCCCTGGTCGAAGCAAACAGAGCAGGAGTGGACAATCGGGGTAGCGGCTTGGCTACCCCCAGTCACGCAGATTAAACGGATTCTCGCCATGCTGGATACAGCAGAGGCCATTCGCTATCTACTTGACACAGGATTGGCAACACAACGTGACCCCGCGGCAACAGAGGAAACGACTGGGGAAACGACCGGGGAAACGACCGGGCTTTCCACCATGCATCAGCAGATAAGTCGCTTGCTGCATCAGCGCAAAGCGTTGGCCGACGCTGTGCCGGCATCCACGCTCGCCGGCAAGCCGCCGCGCTGGTGGCGCACAGCCAAGCACCCCGTACGCACACTGCTGACCTATTGCAATGTGCAGGAAGCACCCCAGCGCACAGCCCAACGCCAGGCACGGCAACGCTGGTTGGCAACCCAACTTTTCACCTGGGAGTCGATCTGGCAAAAGGTTGGACCCATCCCGACAATATCACCCCCCGGTCGTTTCCATTTGCCGCCCTACCGCATGCAGTTACGCGCCGTGCGCCGCCTGTTGATCGACAGTGCTGCGGCGATTGATGAAGAATTGACAGTGCTCGGCACGGCGACCGAGACGGCAGAGCAAGCTGTGCAACAGCAGGCTGCACGCCTAGAGCCCTTGTGTGCCGATGTGCCAACCTTTACCCTGACAGGGATTGGGCAGATCTGTGCCTATCCAAACCACTGGCCACGCTGGTTTTGGCGGGCCTGGTTTGTGATTCCCCAGCGCCTGCGTGGCTTACGGCGTGCGCTGGCCGTGCGCACGGCCGCTGTGTATAAGGAGGCCAATGTACATCTGGTTCGGCAGCTACACCTGGCTATGCTGCATGATGTGCAATTGCAAACGTTATGGCTGCATGATTTGCATGAGCAGCTTGCCCAGTTGGCGGCCTATCTGGACGAGCAAGTGGCGATGGCATACCAGGCATTGCCTGCCCCTTGGGGGCGCAAACAGATCGACCAACTACGCGCAAAATTGCCCCGTGACCATACCCACAGCCAGTTAAGCGCGCTTGTGCAGCGCGAACAGCGGGAGCGTTGGGCCGCCGATGGGCCGGAAGGTATGGGTGAAGCATTGATTGCTGACTTTACGTTACCACTCGAAGCGCTCGATCACTGGTCGATTGGGCAGTGGCTTAGCGTCGCCCTGGAAGTTGCGCCTGATGGTGAAGAAGTGCCCAGCCAAGCGCATGGTTCACGCAAGCCACCCAAGTACGCGCAGTGGCTGGATGGATTGGTAAGACAAGCAGCACCACAGGGCAGCAGCCTTTCCACCGACCCACGTGCCGACCCATGCGCAGGCGAGATCTGGATCATCATGCCCAGTGCGCGGGAAGAACCGTTTACGCGGCATGGCGCGCAGCAGGAGCAATGGCTTGAGGCATGGCGTGCCGCGCGGCCACACATCCGCTGGGCGGAAAGTCCAATCCCTGGGTTATTGGTGCTGCAGCGCGTTGTCGAAGTTGGGATAGGGTCATAGGGTCGTGGGGTCGTGGGGTCGCGTGAGCGGTTGACTAAACGACTAAACGACCACGCGACGAAACGACCCTTGACTAATCGACTAATGGTTTAGTAATGAAAAGGAGCATACGATGGCGCATTCGCCGAAAGACCAACCGCCGTTATCAAAAAAACCGGCACGATCTGACCTCGCCCAAGCCAACCTTGCCGGGCGGGCACCACCCCCCAAACCGCCCCAAAACGGTAGCCAAGTTCGACCTGGCATGGGTCCGATTTTGCCTGTGCCACCGGAACAGCTTTTTAGTATGGCTACCTTGCGCCGGGCCTGGTTGGGTGTGAAACGGGCAGGGGGTGGTGCCGGTGTCGATGGGGTCACGATTGAAAAATTCGAAGCGGCGTTAGAAGAGGAGTTGAGCACACTGCGCAAGCAGTTAATGAGTGGCAACTATCAACCACGGCCCATTCGGCGGATTTTGGTGCCCAAAAGCAGTGGCGGTCTACGGTCGCTGGCACACTGGGCACTCCAGGATCGCATTGCACAACGTGCGGTCTATGAGATCATTGCCCCCAGCTTTGAGGCGATCTTCCTGCCCTGTAGCTATGGCTTTCGGCCTGGGCTGGGTGTGAAAGAGGCGATTGCCCAACTGCACACTTACCGCGATGATAATCTGCGCTGGGTGGTCGATGCCGATATTCAGAACTGCTTTGATAGTATTGATGGGGCACGGCTGCTCAAGCTGGTGGCTGCGCGCGTGCAGGATCCGTTGTTGCTCTGTTACATTGAACGCTGGCTGGAGGCGCGCATCTTTAATACCGCCGATGGTGTGCCACAAAAAGCCGGCGCGAGCCAGGGCAGTGTACTATCACCCCTGTTGGCGAACATTTATCTGCACCCGGTAGATCAATGCCTGATGGCGCAACCACACGCGTTCATTCGCTATGCTGATGATTTGATGCTCTGCTGCCGGCGCAAGGTTGACGCGGAAGAGACATTGGCGCTGCTGCAACGGGCGCTCGCAATCCAAGCCCTACAGTTGAATCCGCGCAAAACGTGGATCCGCCATTTTGACGACGGCTTTGAGTGGCTGGGACACTTTTTTGTGCGCCGTGAATGTTATGTGTTGTAAGTGAAAACGGTAACGATTAGACATCGGTTTTCACCCTCCGGGAACGCCGCCATCCCTGGCGGCATACGAAAGGAGTCGTTGGATGACTGTCCTCTATGTCCGTCAGCAAGGCGCAGTGGTACGCCGCGAGATCGAACAGATTCGTGTAACGTATAAAGATCCAGAGACCCGCAAACAACAAGGATTGGTGGAAGCGCCCGTGCGCGAAATTGAACAGATCATTGTCTATGGCAATGTCCAGATCACGACGCAGGCTGTTGCTTTGTTATTGGAACATGAAATAGACGTGGTCTTTCTGAGCGAGTATGGCAAGTTTCGGGGCCGGCTAATGGGCAGTGGTTCCAAATTTGCCCGCCTGCGTCACGCCCAATTACGCCTGTCGGGCGATGACCAACGTTCGTTGGCTGTGGCGAAAAAGATTGTCCAGGCCAAACTGGCCAACCAGCGGCGCACGCTGCTCGCCCTCGTTGCACAAGATGCGCAAAGCGCCGACAAGCCTAGGGCACTGGTTGCGCCGGCGCAACAACCGACCTTAGCGCGGTCGGCCACGGGCATTGACGAAATGCGCCGCGCCAGTAGCCGCGCGACCACTGCCGATATGTTACGCGGCTTTGAAGGCAAGGCTGGCGTCTATTATTTTCAGGCCATCCATGCCCTGCTGGATCAACGCTGGCAGTTTAAAGGTCGCAATTACCATCCCCCGCTCGATCCCTTTAACGCGCTGCTCAGCTTTGGCTACGCGCTGTTGCGCAAAGATATCGACGCCACGCTGCAGGTCGTGGGGTTGGATCCCTATCTGGGCTGTTTTCATGCGCTGGAATATGGCCGGCCCTCGTTATCGCTGGATCTGATGGAAGAATTTCGACCCCTGGCCGTGGATGGGGTGATGCTCAAGCTCGCACTTACAGGGGCGATTCAGCCCACACAGTTTACCTTCACCGGCACCCAGGAACGCCCGGTGGAGCTAGGCGAAGCGCTGATTCCCCAGGTGATCAAAGCCTATGAGGCACGCATGAGCCAGACCATGTTCCATTCCCCCAGTGGGCAGCAAAATAGCTTGCGGCGTTGTCTGGAACTACAAGCACGCATCTTTGCCCGTGTCGTCATGGGTGAGCGCCAGGAATATGAGGGGCTGATCAATAGTCAATAGTCAATGACTAATGATCACAGGACTTACGCAGCCGGGAGCACCGCCATCCTGGCGGCAGCCAGCAGGATGCTGGCGTTCCCAGGCGTAATTGCGTAAGTCCTAGATCAATGACAAAGGGCGTGCCCCTTGGGCACGCGTAAAGGACAAATGACCAATGACCAATAAGCAACTTTGGCTCTTTTGCGATGGGGCAACGGGGGCGCTGGAGGCACCGCCGCTGGTTGATGGCTCGCGCACGGCGTGGCGCAAATATTTCCAGGGCGAAAGTGGTTGTGCCGCGGCCGCGGTTGCGCGCAATGGGCGCGGCCAGATCGTGGGCTGGCGCTGGCGACGGTTGCCTGTTGTCTCTAACAATGAAGCAGAATATGCGGCGCTGCTGCTGGGGCTGGAAGTAGCCACCGAGTTGCAGGCCCCGGAGGTCTACTGTGTGATGGATAGTGAGATTGTGATTGGGCAGATGAGTGGTCATTTTGCTGTACACAGCCACCATCTGCGCCCGTTGCACTGGCAAGCTTGTGCCGCCGTACGCCGGCTGCCATCTGTACACTTTTGCCTGATCCCGCGCGAGTGGAATCGCTTGGCGGATGGGCTAGCCGGGCAAACTTTGATGCCCTGGCATGATCTGTGCAAAGCGATCACGGCCTTTAATCGGGAGGCCTTCGTATGAAAAAACCACCTGTCGCCACTGGGCCGGCCAATCAACCAGCCGACAAAAAAGCGGGCGAAAACGTGGGGCAGATGCCCCGCAATCGCCGCAATTGGATCGTCGTGGCCTACGACATTCCCGACGACAAGCGACGCACCAAGGTGATGAAAACCCTAGAAGGTTATGGTCAGCGCGTGCAATACAGTGTCTTTGAATGTGAAGTGCGCCCGGCGGATCTGGAACGTCTGAAAGAGCGCCTACGCACCCTGGTGGATAAAAAGCAAGATGATATCCGCTTTTATCCGCTTTGTGAAAGTTGCCTGCGCAAGGTAACGCTGCTGGGCAAGGCAGAACTACACCGGCAGCAGGACTATATGGTGGTGTAGGGCAGGGACAAGGGGCGCTAGCAGGACAGGCTGGGGCAGACCGAACGCTAGTATACTGCAGCGGAAATAGTAAGTAGAGACGCAACAGATCAGTAGAGACGCAACAGACCTAGTAGAGACGCAACAGATCAGTAGAGACGCAACAGACCTAGTAGAGACGCAACAGACCTAGTAGAGACGCAACAGACCTAGTAGAGACGCAACAGACCTAGTAGAGACGCAAGATGTTGCGTCTCTACTAGGTCTGGACAGGCCCCAACGCTTGGATGCGGTCGAGGCGAAAGGTAAGGACACGCCCGGCATTGTGGCAATAGGCGCGCAGATAGGGGGTGTGATGGTGTTCTTCGATCCAATAGGGTTCTACCACACGTTGTGTGCTGAGGTTGCGCCCGGCGCTGAAATAGGTCATCTGTAAATGTTGTTTGGCCTGGCTTGCGGCAGCAATCAACGGTCGCCACTGGGCTGGAGCGGTGGGATTGGGGGGTGGGGTGAAGGGCAGGTTGTCAAGCAGGTTCAGCAATCTGTCATACAACACGCTCAGTTGACTTTGGGCGACTGCTTGTTGACTTGATGATAATTGTGCATAAAGAGGTGCCAACTCGGCCTCTACCAATGGGAAGGGCAGTGGTAAATGCTGACCAAGTCGCCGATAGAGTTGGCCGGCAATCCAGAGTGCAGCTTGGGGTGCTTGTGCTTGCTCGCTAACCGTGGAGTGGGGTGTCTGGGGAAAGTATCCAGCTTGCTGCAGAACCTTTTCTGCCGTTGACAGTGGCGCATTGAGGATCGCAGTGGTCGGGGAAACGATTTCGGCAAGCAGTGCGTTGATGTGGCGTTTGCTGCAGAGCTCGGCCATTTGTGCGGCCGTCTTTGTCTGTAGCAATGATTGTACACTCAACTGGATGGTCGCCCCTTCTGCATACCATGTATGTAGTTGCGCAATTTGCGGGATGGTCAACGGACAAGGTAATTGGGCTAAGACATCCAACAAGGTGGCCAAGCCATAGCCTTGAGCCGCGGCGCTGGCTACACTATGGACATCCATGCGATAGTGATGCTGCCTTACCCTATCTATATCTGCACTGCTTGGTTTTCCTGGAGGTACGGGTAGCTGATAGCGCGCAAATTGCGCTACCGTGGCCTGGAGAAAAAAAGAGGTAGGGGCAGCAATGACTAGCTGCCAAGCATTGTCCGACATAGATTGGAGACTTACCTGCGCCTGATCGACCTTTGCCTGACCGAGGGGAAGGGATAAAGTAAACGATTCATCCCCGGTTAGCAAAGCGTGCCCTACGAGTGTTACTTGCCAGAACGGTTGCGTGTCTTCAGCCTGTCCTGAAATGACGACCCCGAAGCAAGTTAGTAGCTTAGTCAGTGTTGTTTCGATCAGATGATCCATGGCCTGTAGATCCGCAAGATGTGTTATCCAATAAGCATCCAAATGGGACGAGTGCGACCAGATCCAGGCAGCAAGCTCGGAAACCGTGAACGGCGTAGTTTGGGCAAGGAGCGCCTGCAGGATAGGGTATGGCCACGGTCTGCCGAGCGCGCGATCCGGCATCTCATAAGCGTGCTTATACGCTTGATCGGCCTGCACCCAAGCCTGCCAAATGTGCTGGAGTTGCTGCGCTGCTGGTTTTGCCAGCCATTGCCACGCGACCGCGGTAGGCAGACCGTCCTGGTGGAACTCGGCTATACTGGCCAAAAACATAAGCAGGCGGAGCTGCGCCAGCTGCTTATGGGAACGAGGCAGGGGTTCCGGTAGGGGATGATACAATCGTTGGTTTAGCTCGCTAAGATGACGCGGTGCCAACCAACGCCCATGAAGTAACCCACGCGTTTTACCTGTGTCATGATAGATTTGTTGCAGATAGATGATCAGTTGGGCCAGATCATGGCAAAGTTGCCAGCTGGTGCTTACCGTTTGCTTATCAACAGCGGCTATTAATTTTTTGGGCATAGGCGCGCCAACTTGGGCAAGCAAGCTTGCGCGTAAATCAGCGGGTATACATAGTGCACGCGAACGGATAACCGAGTCAGCCTTGTGCGCATTTGCCAGCAATCCGCTATAATAGAGCTCTTCACTTACAGACTGAGGCAATTGCCAGGGTGGAACGGCTAATGGGGTTTGCCTGGTTGCCCGCCGGATCGTGCCGTATTCTTGCAGGAACAACAGGGTAGGTATGTGTGCACTCCGAAGCAGACGCTGAAGCGCAGAATGGGCGCTATCGGAAAGCCGGGTAAGCCATATGTGTTGCAAATCTGACTCGCGCCATCCCTGGGCAATTGCGGTTGCCCAGGCCACTTTATTATGTGTATCTGAGGTACGCAATTGTAACCGTATAGCGATACCACGCAGATCGCCATACGGCAAAGCGCTGAGTTGTTCAAGGTGGGTTGGCATTGGATCACCATGTTCATCGTTACTAGATAAAAATTGGATGCAGAAAAGAACCCAAAAAACAAGCATTGACTTTTGTCATTCTCTATGATATACTATCATTTAGCAAGAATAAGAATTTCGCGAAATCAGCGTTTGGTGCACTTTTAGGGCGTCTGTAGGAAAAGTAACTATTGGGCTTCATTTATGAACACTTCCAGAGTACGATGGCTACATAATCTTTGTAAAATGGTCAAAATTCCTCAATTTGGTGCATTTAGCTGTCCGGCGTAGAAGAATCCTCGACAGAGGTCTGAAAC
>DAOTTR010000283.1:0-2871 GCA_034437715.1 Caldilineaceae bacterium | reverse complement strand
AGCTGTATCACAAGGTCCGTTTTTTTTCGTTCATTTTATTCAACATGGCTCTAATCCTTGATTTATCGTTATTTTTATTCTATTTTACCACCTTTTTAGCTTAACTTAATGGCAGTGGGCCTTGGAGGGGGCTGTGGTGGAAGCATTGCAGCAAATTGTGGCTGACTTACGGCGCGATTGTCCTATCATGTTGGTCAATCTCGAATTTGTTACCCTGCAGGATATGGCGCGCCGCTTGATGGCTCCCTTGGCCGCCGATGGCCGCATCGATTTGGTGATTGCACCCCAATCGTGGATTTTGGCCTTGGCACCGCAGCATGTTTTGGCCGATCTGACCTCTAGCGCAGATGTCGAAACGTTGCAGCGCTATCAACCGATCACGGTTGAAACATTTCGTTATCAAAACGCGCTCTATGGCTTGCCGCTCGCCATGGAACTGGATGCGCTTTATTTCAACCGCGCCTTGGTGGCTGAACCGGCGCTGACCTTGGATGATCTGCGCGCCCAAGCGCTGAGTGGGATTCCCATTTGGTTGGATACCACGTTTTTTCATGCCTACTGGGGGATCCCAGCCTTTGGGGGCGAACTCTTTGACAGCACCTATCGGGTGCGTCTGGATCAAGGGGGCTTTGCCGAATGGCTGGCGTGGCTTAATGCGGCACAAGAGAGTGCTGGCCTCCAACTGACCAACAATCGAGCCGAAGTCGAGCGGCGCTTTCTGGCGGGGGAATCGGCCTATCTGGTGGGGGGGCCTTTGCTACTCGCCAAAGCGCGCGCGGCATTGGGGTCCGAAGTGGTGGGGGTTACCCTGTTGCCCTCTGGGCCGGTGGGGGAAGGGCAGCCTTTGTTGCGCACCACGGGCTTTTTGTTTAGCCAGCGTCTGTCAGCCCCACAATTGGCGTTGGCGCAGGAATTTACGCGCTATGTCACGAAAATTGAAAATCAGGCAACCATTCTGGCCACAACCGGCCTCTTGCCGACCAATGCGGGCGTTGAAGGGGGGGATGATCCGGCGCTTGCCCTCTTTGTCGAGCAAACCAAGCGCGCGTTGATCATGCCCAACGTGCCACAGATGGCCACGGTTCTAGAAATTGCTGGGCAAGCCTATACGGCTGTCTTGCAGAATGATGTTGATCCGGCAGAAGCCGCCACCGCGATCACCGAGCGGATCAACACGCAACCGCAAACCGAGGATGACGCGCCATGAATGTGGAAAGTGAAACGCTGATTTTGCCGGATAGCTCGTTGATCGACGCGCTGCGCAATCAAATCGATACCCTCTTGCTGATCTTGGAACGGCCTGTCGTGCAACGCCAAGTCGGTATGTTTTTGCTAGTGATCTTCTGTGCCTGGCTCGCACCTTGGCTACTCAACCGCAGCCTGCAAGTCATTGCGCGCCAGCGGCGTGGCGCGCTAGTGACCAAGAGCACCACGCGCTGGCAATGGTGGAAGGAGTGGCTGGCGCGTGTGGCGCTGGCCGTAGGCTACACCTTCTTCCCGATTCTCGGCCTTGTGCTGGGTCATCTAGCGGTGGGCTTATTTGATCGTTGGGATTGGCGTTCGGGTTTGATTGAACGCCTGTTGCCGCTCTTTTGGCTGCTTTTGGGCTATCGTGTCTTTGCCGGCTTGCTACATGCGCTCTTTGAAAATGCACGGGCCCGTCGCTACCATACCTGCTTCCTGGCCCCTCTCTCGTTGATCTTGGTGGTGGCGATCGTGCGCAGCACCTTGGCGGGGGCTTTGCCCATCGGCGGCATTGTCCTGGTGACGCTGCTGGATACGCCTGTGACCTTGCAAGCCCTCTTTTCGGCAACAGTCATCCTCTATCTCTTTTTGGCGGCGGCCTGGATTGTCGATGATTTTCTCAATCGCTCGATTGCCGACGCCACAAGCACTGGCCAAGGCGCGGCCAATACGGTGCTGGTCTTCAGCCGCTATGCGATTATTGGGTTGGGGATCCTGGCGGCGGTCAGCACATTGGGCTTTAACCTGTCGGCTTTGACAATCATCGGTGGTGGTCTTTCGGTCGGCATTGGCTTTGGCCTACAAGAATTAGTCGCCAATTTCGTGAGCGGCATTCTGCTGTTATTTGATCGCACCTTGCGCCCAGGGGATGTGATTGAAATTGACGGCCATCGCGGGGTGATCGATCAGTTGCGCATGCGCGCGACGGTAATGCGCACCGCCGATAACGTGGAGGTCATTGTGCCCAACAAAAATCTGTTGACCTCGACCATGACGACCTATACCCAAACCGATCGCGTGGTGCGCCGTGTGCTGGCCATCGGCGTGAGCCACAAAAACCAGCCAACGATTGTGCGCGATCTGCTGCTGGGTGTTGCGGCGCGGCATGGGCAAGTCTTGAAAAAGCCGGAGCCGGTGGTCTTCTTCACGGGGTTTGCGGCCTCACGGTTGGATTTTGAATTGGTGGTTTGGACGGATGATCCGTTGAATGCACTGCGCGTGACCAGTGATCTCTATTTTATGATCTGGAGCGAATTTGAAAAACATCAGATCGAAATTCTTCCTGGTCCAGCCCCCGCGCCCGTTCCTCCCTCTCCTGTGCAAGCCAACGGTGGGCAACCGACAGTCGAGCCCACTGGCACAGCAGCGAGCCAGAATAGTGCTGACATTGCCGCGCCGGCTACGAAAGCACCATTGCCATTGCCTGCCTAGCTTGCTCAGTCTGCTCGATTTGTATTGCCTATGACAAATCGCGCAAAAATGAATTTCCATCCCTAACAAAAATTTGCTACTATCTACTAGACAAACCAGCGCACCGGATCCCCGCCGTAATCACGCAGACTGTTTGCGCGACGCTGCCGATTGTGCTGTAATCTGTCTTTCCAAACCATCCAGCTATCAGTATAG
>DAOTTR010000282.1:0-13615 GCA_034437715.1 Caldilineaceae bacterium | reverse complement strand
GGCATTGGTGTCGAAGCCAGCGTCTTTGCCGATTGGCGCGGCAGCCTAGACAAGGCCAGCCGCGACCCGGCGCAGCGCGAATATGGTCGGCACGGGGCCTACTCGACCAGTCTCTATCTGCCCAAAGAGTATTTACAGGCCGCGGCGCGCGAAGCGATGGGTAGCAAGCAAAAGGTGCTCGACATTTTTTATCCCATGATGCGCACACGCGCCCTGCCGCTGATCCCCGGTGGACTAACGATTGCCGCGGTCAATGAAAAGATCATGCAGCGCGAAGGGGTGCGCCGCTTGGATGTGCCCGAATTAGCACTCCAGGGGCTCCACTTTGTGGGCCGCAGCCTGACGGCAGGCTACGATAATCCGTTCCCGCGCGCCGATGCGCATGACGCCCATCTGGATGACTGGATGTTTGAAGTGGTGGCGCGGCTGAATGATGATGAAAACAGCGACTTTTACTATAAACGCTGGATCGCGGGCTGATCGGCAATCTTCATCCACGCTAGCAGCAGCGGGTAGACGCGGTCTACCTGCTGTTCCGGCTGGGTGGGATCGATGAGATCGTGGATGAGCGCCCATTCGCTGGGAAAGTGATGGATGGCGACCGCGGCACCCCTTGCCCGCCAAGCCGCCACAACTTGGGCGGTGGTCTCATTGTCAACGACGGTATCACAGGGGTTGGTAATCACAGTAATGGCGCGCGCTTTGGGTGGTGACGCGGCGGCTTCCCGCTGGGCAATGATCCCCAAACGCAACATGGCCGCCAATGCGCGCGAGCCAAAGCGCGGATAGGCGTGCAGGGGAGCCAGGCGTTTCTCTTTCAATGCCGGGTGCCACCATTGAAAGAAATTGGGCCAGGCAGCAAGAAAATAGGCCAGCGCCTGACGGTGTTTGGGCGGCAGGGCGCGTACGCCAAAGGCTGGTGAAGCCAGAATCGCGTGATCCAGATCGGCGCGGTGTTGGGCAGCCCAAGCCGCCAAAATGCCCCCCAATGAAAAGCCAAAAAGCGTCAATTGTTTGCCAAGCCCGCGCCCAATGTCCAATCCTTCGGTGGTAATATCGATCAGGTCTTTGGGGCGCACACCGCGCAACGCCGTCGTCAAGCGATCGGCAAAGCCGTGACCGGAGAGGCGGAGGCTCAGGGCATTCCAGCCTTGGCGGTGTGCCTGGGCCGCTAGTTGATGAAATTGGTAGGGGCAATTGGTAAAGCCGTGGATAAAGACAATTGCCTGCTCAGTCTGTCGCCCATGATCGAGCAAACTGGTGTGGCAAAGCGGATTGAGCGTATCACCCTCTTCGGCAGTCAGGGTACGCAAACGTGCAAGCGCTTCGGCGTAGCCGCTTGTGGGGCGAGCATGGTTGGTCCGAGCAAGAGGAGAGAGCAGTGCCATGCAAATTTATACTCCACAGCAGCACATAAGTGTCTGTCCAAGAATAACATGGATGATTTTAGACAGATTTACTTGGGTAACATCACGTAAATTCACTATTTTATTTCTGGACAGACCCTAAGTACATTTCAAAGAATAAAGTATCCAGTAGGGGCGGCTTGCAGCCGCCCGTTCGCAGCGAGCCAAACGCCGGGCGGCTGCGCGGCCGCCCCTACGCATGATTTTGTTTGGCAAGCGCTGGATACTTATTGCTTTGAAAGCGCCTAAGTACATTTTTACGCGTGTAAAAAATGGTACTTTATAGCGCTGCTCAGTATACCAAAGCAAAATTTACTGAATAAGCGGTAAAATATCGCGCCCTACCACAATGCGCAAATCAATCGGTTGCGCGCTGTTGAGCCCCTGTAGGCGCGAAAAACCGGGCTGCAAGGCTAGGTCTTTACTCACACGATCGATAATTAAATCGGGCACACCATAGTTGACGACCATCGTCTTCGTATAATCACCGCGATCAGCATCGCCAATCGCCACCACTTGCCAGCCTTGGGCCTCTAGATAGGTACGTGTCAGCGCCGCGATCCCCGGTTGGCCTGTGCCATTGAGCACTTCAATGCGCACCGAACGCAGATCGACAGTGGCACCCGTAGGTGTAGCAGTGGCTGGGGCAGCCGGCTTAAAGAAACTGGCTAAGGCCGCACGCACCTTCTCGCGATCGGGCACCAAGACCCAGCCCCACTCAGGGGTATCTTCAAATTCCTGCCCATAGCGTTTGTCGATCACTTCTTGGCGAATATCTTGTAAAGCGGCCGCCTGCATATAGGTGGCAATTTCATATTGCACCAGGAGCGGGATATTGGTGCCAATGCTGTTGCGCATGGTACTGACCAACGTCAACGCCTTGGGCAACAGGGTCGGGATCATATCCAGGCTCAACACCTTGTCCGCAACGGCGCGAATCACCGCTTGCTGCCGCCGGGCCCGGCCATAGTCACTGTCACCGTGGCGGGTACGCGCATACTTGAGCGCGGTTTCGCCATCTAAATGTTGCAAACCGGCATCCAGGTAGAAGGTCTCATAGCCATAATCATTGGTAGGGTATTGCTCATCATAGATGACATCGGGCACGACGATATCAATGCCATCAATCAGATCGACCACCTGCACAAAGCCATTGAAATTGACCTGAATATAATAATCAACCGGACGGCCAATCAGTTGACTGACCGTATCCATCACCAATTGTTCGCCGCCGCCGCTATAATTATACGACTCACCATAGCCATAGGCGGTGTTGATCTTGGCATTAAAATTATAGAAAGGAATAGGCACCAATAGATCGCGCGGCAAGGATAACATCCCCGCCGTATTTGTCTGCGGATCAAGCGTCAAGAGGATAATCGTATCGGTGCGCGGGGGGCCACTCTCGTCGGGCCGCTCATCGGTGCCCAACAGCAGAATATTGATGGGGGCCAGTGATGATGGCGTATCTGGTACAGTGTCGGACGGGGGTACAGCAGAGACGCCTGCGCCATTTGCCGTATCAGGATTGCTGCTGGGATTATCCACCGCCGGCAGGATCAAAGAGGATACAATGGGCGAAGAGTTGACAACCGCCCACCTTGCCTTTTCATAAAGACGCAAGCTGCCAAAGACAGCCCCGGCAAGCACAAAAAATGCATAGACAAGGATTAGGCCGACAACGCGCATCCCCGTAATTGGTCGCGGTTGTGCTGATTTTGAGAGTGAGTATTGCTCAGGGATGACACGTTCCATATTTTCCGGATTATACCACGAGGCTGCTTGGTCAACCCAAGCACCATACCCGCAAAGTGCTTTCTTTTTCCCTTTTTGAAACATCATGCACATTTCGCCAAGCAAACGTAGAGAAACAGTCCTAAACTCATAGAGCAATTTTAGTTCGCCTGGGTCAACGGATGTTTGAAGAGGGCAGCCTGGGTAAGTATATAGATAGTATCCTCGACTTCATCGACAAAGAGTGCCTTCAAATCGCGCAGCGGATGGCCTTCTGGGGCACGAAATTGGCGCTGATACTTACCCTCTTTGTTATAGACAATAATTCGTTCTTGGGCAGCGTCGGCCACATAGACCATCGAGTTGCCCTGATCGCCCACGGCGATATCTACTGGCTCGACAATCGCGCCCACACTATTTTCCAACGAGAAAGGTAGTTGAGCACCGGTGCGATAGCGTGAGACCATACCTTGCACATAGAGCAGCCAGATATCCCCATCAATATCCATAGCGCGCAAGCTGCCCAAGTCACTCTGGGCCTGGGCATTGAACCAAAGTTCGGACGGCTGGGTATAGTCACCACTGTAGCGAAAAAGTTGATTTGCGCCGGCGTCTGCAATATACAAACGATCTCCATAAACGCGCAGGCGGACCGGCACACGCAATTGATCCTGGCCGCCAATGGCGACGCGGCTGGCCCCCTCGACGCGCCGATCATAGCGAAACAGGTTGTTATTGCCATCGATCAAAAGCAAGTAGGCTTTGTCTTGCACACCGGCAATGGGCGGCTGCCAAGCAATATCCACCAGTTGACCAACCGCGATATTATCAACGGTTTGTCCTTGCTGCAAGACAGTTTCCCCTTGTGGGTTCGTCACCAGATTGAGCGTAGGATCAAGTTGAAAGTATTGCACCACCTGGCGTCCAACATCTAAAACATAGATATCCTGATCATTCACCAAAACGCGCTGGGGTGATGCTTCCGCCAGAAAGCGGACAAGCGGCTCGGCCAAGGCATAAAGCGGCTGTATTTGGAGCAGATCGGCCAGTTCGCGCTCAATGCGTACACTCAGATCATCGGCCCGCACCATTCGCCCACCCATCAGATTATCCGCCGCGAGAATAAAGGTTTGTGCCTCATTCAATTTGATGCGCGCCGTTTCTTTATCATCGCTCTGTAGGGCATTCTCGGCAGACAAAAAGCTCGCCTCGGCCATATCCAGCGTGCGCTCGGCTTCTTCTTGATTCTGCATATCGCGCGACCAATAAACCGCCATCACGACAACGGGTGTCAAGATCAAGATCAACAACGCCAGCAAGATGTAGAGCCGGGCGCGGCTACCGGTGGCGCGCGCCGGGGGGCGAAAGGCAGCCATGCGCGCGAACAGAGTTGCACCTGTACTGGCCGAGGCGAGCTTGGCGGGATCAGCATAGGGTTGTGCGGGGTCATCGGCATAGGCTGCGTCAAGCGGCGGCGCTTGCTGCGTGGCCGCCGTATACGCCGACCGCGTTTGCCCCCCCTGCGGCGTGGCGAGTGGCAACTGTTCACCAGCAGAGGCTCGCTCGGGCAGGACTTTTGCCACGAAGGCTTTGGTCTGTTGTGCGCCAATTTGAATCGCCAATTGAATCACGCCTGCCAGGTCGAATGACGGACGACGCACTTCAACCTGAACTGCATCGGCCGCGCCCCCCTCCTCATCGGGATAGGTGGATAGGCGCGGCGCAGTTGGTCTCTGTTCATCAACATCACGGCGCGGGCGAACGGGCGGCGATTGCAGCGCGGCGGGCAACCCACCCAATCGACGGCGCGGTGGGGCGGGCGGGGCCGCGGCGACCTTGCCCTGGGGATCGAGGCGCGCTCCGTCAGTATCAGTAGATGTAGCCACAAACAAACCTGGCAACCCCTCTACGGCGGCATGTTCACAGAGCGCGCCAACAATATCGATTAGGTTATCTGCTTTGAGATGTGCAACGGTACTGGCGAGATCACGCAGGGAGAAATATTCTAGGCAATAGTTGCCAGCCAGCAGAAAAGCGGTGCCCGCCGGCGCATCTTGGCGGTAGATGTCGAACGTTGGTTCGCCATGCTCGCTAAAGCCAATTGCGCCAGGGGGAAATACATCTACTTTGCCGCCATTGGTAAAGAGTGCGATCACCGCGCCAGTGCCCACCGCCAGCAAGCGGTTTTCGACAAGGGCTACCAACAGAATACCCAAATCGGCAGCACTGTCCAACGGCTCCTCGGCGGCGATCATCTGTTGTATTCCCTCGCGTAGGGCTTCCCCCAGCACCGAAGATTGTGTGCCCTTGATTGTATAATAGGTCCGCTGGATTGCACTCAGGGCGCGCTCAACCTGTTGCGCCGCTTCGGGTGTGCTATCGGCGAATTCGATCACAGCATAGAGTTTGCCGCGCGCCGATTGCAACGTATCTGCTGGCGGCTCCACAACCCGAATGCCAACGGGTCGTGCTCTCTGGTTTGTGGCTAAATAAGCATATTGAGTGCGCATAGGAATTTGATTGATCATGAAAATAATCGCATGTGGTTATGGCAAAGATTTTAGCGCTTTGCTCCCAGAATGTCAACGTACCAAACAAGTAATGCCAATCCACCGGAAGCTGTTCGCTCAACTATACCGACGAGTGCCAGAAAAGTACACTTTTTACAGGAGTAATGGATTACTTTCTGTGCTGCTCGTGAGTATACGTAGGTTACGTTTGTAACGTGACAATCCCCCCGGCTGATTTTTCAATTCGCAAGAGCAATTTTATAATTTACACAGTGAAACCTAATTGGAAACCTAATTGTAGCAAGACTAACATATATTCAAAGGAGTGGATGCTAGCTTTCTATCGACAATCGGCGATCAAACAAACCTTATTCAGCCTTATTCAAACATAGCGGTTTGCGTCGCAATGACAAAACAGTGCAAGCAAAATCACCAAAGAGGAGTTGCGTACGAAAATAAGGCCTATCGGAACCGAACCCCAGGCAAATAACGATAGATAAATATAGATAACTAACGATAGAAACCTAAACAGAAACCTAAACGTAGTCAATTAGAGATTATTCCGATTTGTTATTTCGGCAACAAAACCAGGTGCAATTGTTCTTGTAGGTGCGGTTACAAACCGCACAATCTGGGTCGATGCCGACTTGTGTGGTTACAAACCGCACCTACGAATGCACAAGATTAAATCGGAATAAGGTCTATTGATTGTACGTTACTGATCTGAATTTGAATAATCCTTGATCTCACTAAGCATTAACGAAAGAAGGAATGGTTATGGCCGTAGCAACCTGTGGCGAATGCGATGAGGAAGTTGAAATTAGCGATCTCGCACGCATCGGTCAACGTGTTATCTGTCCCAATTGTAATGCCCAACTCGAGGTTGTCAGCGTCGTCCCACTGGAGCTCGATCCAATTTATGATGACGATGAGTGGGAAGATGATGACGAATTGGACGATGACGAACTCGCGCTTAATGATAGTTGGGAAGATGACGATCTGGATGATTTTGATGATGACGACCTGGACAATGACGATGCAAAGTGGTAGGTAAAATCGCGTGATTTCTGGCAACAGGTATCACATCCCAGCCCAAACCCATCGTACGCAAGAGGAGATCTTGCGCAGCCGCTTCATTACCACGTTGGCCTATACGCCAACGGTTGAAGCGGCGCGCCAGTTCATCGCCGCCGTGGGCACCGAATTTGCCGACGCCAATCACAATTGTTGGGCCTATCGCGTAGGGCCACCGGGCAGCACGGGCCAGGTGGGCATGAGCGATGATGGAGAACCGCATGGTACGGCTGGGCGGCCCATGCTCACTCTTTTGTTGCATAGCAACATTGGTGATATTTGTGCCGTCGTCACGCGCTACTTTGGTGGTACGCTGCTGGGCAAAGGTGGATTGGTCAAAGCCTACAGCGGTGGCGTGCAGTTTGCGTTGGCAAGTTTGCCTCAACTTGAACGTATACCGCGGCTGGAACTCACCCTCATGCTCGATTACACCTATGTCACCCCACTCCAACGCCTGCTTCCCACCTTTGAAGCGGAAATTAGCAGCGAACAATATGCAGCCGATGTGATTTATCAGATTTCGCTGCCCAGCGATCACACCGACCGCTTTATCGCCGCGGTGACTGATTTGACCCATGGTCAAGCCATTATCGAAATTGCAGAGGCCGAACAAGCATAATCTTGGCGGTGGTTATGGCGTAGTCGATTTGCCCCTTGACGCGTCCCCCAAAGTCACGTAGACTTAGCTTAGTCATCTCACATCTTTATCCCTAAACCTGTCCCAAAGATCCGGCGTTCTGGGTTGTGAAACCTTAATCAATCTTACGCCGTTTGGATAGATAGCTTGCTTCAACAATGGCGGTCTTTGTACGCGACAATGCTGGCTACCCACTAGAAGATGATCTACGTACACGAAGGAGGATCTATGAATAAAACGCCTGAACTCTATGCGTTGCTAGTTGGCATCGACCATTATCATCCCCAAGGCCGCGTGCCCCACTTGCGCGGCTGCGTCAACGACGTAGCCGCAATGGCCGATCTGCTGCAACGGAAATATGGGGTGGCCGCCGCCAACATCCAAACATTGACCAACGAAGCGGCGACGCACCAAGCGATCAAACAAGCCTTTCGCCAACAACTGCTGGCCAAAGCCCAGGCCTGGGCACAAAGTGGGAAAAGCGGTGATGCGCCCGCCTTTGTTTTTCACTATAGCGGTCACGGCTCCCAAGCGCGCGATGAAACAGGCAGCGAACCGGATGGCTTGGACGAAACGCTGGTTGCCCACGATAGCCGCAGCCCAGGCGTCTATGATATTAAAGATTGGGAGCTGGGCCAGTTGATCACCGAGTTGAACCAGTATAGCGCCAATGTAACCATCATTCTAGATTGCTGCCACTCTGGATCCGGCACACGCAATCTGAGCGATGCCAGGGTGGCCCAAACGCGCCGCTGCGCACCCGATCTGCGGCCCCAACCCGCAGCGAGTCAACGACCGACCAACCTTCCCACCACACGCGGCCTCAGCACAACGGGTTGGGATATGACAGGCAAACATGTTTTGTTGGCTGGCTGTCGCGACAAGGAAGAGTCTAACGAATACGCGCTGACCAATGGCGGTCAACGGCTATGGCGCGGGGCGATGAGTTACTTTCTGCAACGTGAACTGGAACAATTGCCCCCCAACACCGCGCTCACCTATCGCGAATTGCATGAACGCATTCGCTACCAAGTCAACAGCAGCTATCCAAACCAGATGCCCCAGTGTGAAGGCGACCGTGACCGCGAAATCTTTGGTGGCCTGCGTCCCCAGCGCGATGCCTTTTTCACCGTCATTGACAAGCGCGATGGCTACATCTGGATCGACGCTGGCATTGCTCATGGCCTGGGCGAGGGCACGCTGTTGACGGTCTATCCCAAAGAGACCCGCACGCTCGCCGCGGCTGGAGCCGCGTTGGCCCGGTTGCGCATTGAGGAAGCCGGCGCGGTCCAAAGTGGCTGCACAGTCGAAGGTGGTGATCCGGCAACGATTGAGATCAACGCGCGCTGCGTTTTACAGCAAATCAGCTACAGCAACATGCAGCGCACCGTGACGCTCGCCATGGAAGACGCCGGGTTGCGGGCGGCGGTGCAGCAACGGCTGCGTCCCCAAAGCGACAGCACCAGTGTTGATGTTTCAGCCTATGTACGCGTTAGCGACGATACGGCTGCCCAGTTTCGCGTTATGCAAAAAAACGATCAACTGGAAATTCAAGACAACAGTGGCAAACTCCTGGTTGCGCCGGTGAGTACCGACAATCTAGACGGTCTGGCCGCCGATCTAGCCCACCTGGCGCGCTATGCCAATGCCCTGGAACTGCGCAACCGCGCGCCTCATTCTGAATTGGCTGGCGCGATCCACCTGAGCATGAAAGCATTGGCCTTTGACCCGACAACCCAGCAGCCACTTGCCAAAGCCCTGCCGCGCACAGCCGGTGGCGAGCTGATCAACACCGTGGGCATGCGCATCGTGCTGGAGATCACGAATCAATCCGCGCAAGATCTCTATTTTGCTCTCTTTGACTTCAGCCCAGATTGGGCCGTTTCGCAGATCTATCCAAGCGCGGGCGGCGCACACGAAGCGCTCCAGGCAGGACGCACCCTATCGCTGGGGCTCTCGAATCGGCGCAGCGAGCAATTGATGGCGCAGTTGCCCACAGGCATGGTGGAAGGGCGCGATCTCTTCAAGGTCATTGCGACGGTCAAAGATACGAGCTTTGAAACCCTAGAACAAGGCGCACTCAAAACACCCTTTGATGGCAAAAAGGCGGTACGCAGCGGCGAGCGTTCACTGTCGGCGCTGGATCAAATTTTGCAGAATGCCATGACGGGCCAGCCAACCAGAGCCTATGGCGCGCCACCCGCCAGCGTGGAAGATGAGTGGACAACGGCAGAGCTAGAAGTGATCACCGTACAGTCACTCGATCAGATGACCCAATCCCTGCATGGTGGTGCGCGCACCGTGTTGCCCGCCTTTGCAATTGAGGTAGCGCCACCGCCCGGCTTTGAGGGCAAGGTGCGCATGATGACCGAGCGCCAGAGCGCGCGCGCCGCCAATAACACCTTGGACCTGCAATTGCCACCTGGCATTGCACCCTATCCTGCCCAGTTTGCGCCGGTAATGTTTGCCGCCACCCGCGCTGCGGCCCCCGGTGGTGCTTTTCTAGAAATTGAGGCCGATGACGATGCGCGCCAGCAGATCACGCCGGCCACACCACTGGATCTACACCTCACCTGGGCCATAGACGCGGCGGAACCAATGTTTGCCGTGGCCTTTGACGGCAGCTTCTATTATCCTGTGGGGCGTACCAATGATGACCCACAAACGATTCATGTCGAGTGGCTGCCCGCAGCCGATGCCGAAGCGGTTGAACCCCTGCGTAGCACGCGCGGGGTGGGGCGCATCATCAAGCTCTATCTCTACAAGATGATCAGCATTCAGGAAGAGCAGTTGGGGTTGCACAGCGTGCGCTTTGTGCCTGCGGGTGAAACACGCGATCAGGAAGCGCGCTGGGGCGAAACCGAGCGCGCCAGCGAAGGCGGCATCGTCTACTATAGCACGGTCGATCCTAGCCAGTTCCAATCGAAGGATCGTGTGGCCGTAGCGGTCCACGGCTTTGGCGCCGACAGCAAAGAACTCGCAGCTTGGCTTTGCCGCGAACCAAGCCAAAACGGCCTCCCCTATGATCATGTCCTGACCTTTGACTATGAATCGTTTAACACGGGCGTCAGTGAAAATGGACAGAAGCTGGCCAACGCGCTGCGCGCCGTGAAGCTAGACCAGATCCCTGGGCTACAGGTTGATGTTTTTGCGCACAGCATGGGCACAGTGATCACCCGCTGTATGGTCGAGCTTTGGGGGGGTGACGAGTTTGTCAGCCGCTGTTTCTTGGCCGGCCCGCCCAATCAGGGGACGCAGCTGGCCGAGGCCAAGAAGTATGTCTCTTGGGTGACAACACTGGCGCTCAATCAGGTTGCGCTCTGGACACCCACCGCGATTGGTGGGTGGGTGCTCAACAAGGCGGCAGAAGATGCGTTGGGGCCAGAGGATATGCGGCCCAATTCACAAATTTTACACGATCTGAATACCTCTACCAAGCCAAGCAAGGTGCCCTATTTCATTTTGGCAGGCCACAACAATCGGCCACTCCACCTAGACGCCACAGCCTGGCAGCGGTTGAAGTACAAGGTTATGCGCGATGTAGATTTCACGCTCGATACACTCTTCGGTGATCAGAACGATCTGGTAATTGCCATGCACAGTATGCTAGGCGTGCGCAATGGTCAGTATCCTGCGGCCCTGCTCAAAAGTGCCGAGATGGCCTGTACCCACTTTGAGTACTTCACCTATGATCGATCACGGCAGCAACTAATCGATTGGCTACGCCAAGCGCATTCGTAACCAACGGTAGCGCTGACAGGTTTTGAAAACCTGTCAGCGCTTGAAAATCTAAACTTCTACCACACAATTTTCAACACCATGTTCGCCCACTTCGTAGCGATCCGGTGCCTCGTCGTTAAACCATGTCCCATCTTCAGCATAATAGCGAAAACGTACACACTGTCCCGCCTCCAGCATAATCGAAGTGCTCATGGTGCCATTGCTGCGCTTGATCAGTGGATGAAGGTTAGGCGTCCAATCATTAAAATCACCGAGGACATAGGTGCGCGCTTTAATTACTTCATGCGGCTGAATAAACGTCAGCTTCACTTGATTGGTCTTTTTCACGATTTCACGTTTAATCATTTTTTACCCTTTCGTAGATACAAACAGGCCCTTTGTCTTGGCACAGTTTTCCGAGAATAATTTACAGCAGAACAAGCGGGAGAGCTTTCGCCAAAACGCCCTCGAGTGGGTTGCGGTTGTCGCCCTCAACAAAGAGTTGTCGCAGCCAGCCCATCCAACAGCCGCTACGGACGACCCATCATAGCAAATTTTTGTAATATGATGAAATATACAACGTTACCAGAAATAAATAGCAAGGTTATGTGAAAAATTGATAAACATATAATTAACTTTTGGTAAATAACTTGAGGGGTAGCTTCCGAGTGTAATTCAGTTTTGGGAAGTGTGCCGGGGACGAGCGACAACCACACCGGTTTGACAAACTGCACTCCGCTCGTCCCCGGCACACGTTGCGCGCCAGTGCTATAATTTACGCCAAAGCGTAATCACCCCATAGGGTCTGTCCAGAAATAAAATAGTGAATTTACGTGATGTTACCCAAGTAAATCTGTCTAAAATCATCCATGTTATTCTTGGACAGACACATAGCTTCCGGGAGAAAATTAATATCCACAAAAAGGCACACGAAAGTAGATCTTCCTCTGTGTCGCCTTGTGGATATTATCTGGGATATTATCTAGTAGATCCCGGCGTAAATAAGGTACCCTATTTTTACCATGATGTACACGAGTAACGTGCCTTATTAACTGCCGTGGTATCTACGCTCAACTGTACTAGGATATTCCTGGCTTTAGCGCACGCCCAGCAACAGTTCGATCACCAATTGATCGAGTTGTTCGTAGGGCTGGCCTTTTTGGGCAATGGCACTCGGATCAAAGCTATGGGCTTTTAACGCCGTCGCCTTTTCGCGCGAGTAGCTGCCAAAGTATTGCTGCATGGAGCCATCATCGGTTAGGATCTCCGCCAGCAGGGCTTGAATCTCTTGATCCTGGGCAAATTGCTGGGCCTTCTCTTGCAAAATCAGATAGGTACGGATACAGCCGCGCGCAAAGGCTTTGATGTCATTCACATCAGCCGTGCGATAGGCATGGGCGTCGAAATGGCGCGAGCCATCATAGCCCACATCTTCCAGAAATTTCACCAAGAAGAAGGCCTGCTTGATGTTGTGTGACCCAAAGCGGAAGTCTTGGTCAAAGCGGCCAATGTTCTGGTCATTCAAGTCAATGTGGAACAATTTACCGGCATCCCACGCCTGGGCCACGGCGTGCATAAAATTCAACCCGGCCATCATCTCATGCGCAAATTCGGGATTGACACCAACCATTTCGGGGTGATCGAGTGTTTCGATAAAGCCCAACATGGCACCAGTGGTGGGCAGGTAGAGATCACCGCGTGGTTCGTTCGGTTTGGCTTCCAGGGCAAATTTGTAGCCGTAGCCCTGATCCATGCTATATTCGCAGAAGAAGTTGAGTGCCTCGCGGAACCATTTACCGGCATCCAGCGCGCGCTTGCCCGAATCGGTATCGGTACCTTCGCGCCCGCCCCAGAAGACATAGGTTTTGGCACCCAACTCGGCCCCTAGATCCATGGAACGCATGGTTTTTTGCAGGGCAAAGGCGCGTACCTTGGGATCATTGCTCGTAAAGGCGCCATCACGGAAGATCGGGTGATAGAAGAGATTGGTGGTCGCCATTGGTACGACCAATCCGGTCGCGGATAGCGCCGCCTTGAACGCTTTGACAATGCGATCCTGTTCCGCGGCGGTGGCCCCAAATGGCACCAGATCATTGTCATGCAGGTTGACGCCCCACGCGCCAACCTCGGCCAGCAGATGCACGATCTCGACGGGCGAGAGCGAATCGCGCACAGCGTCGCCAAATGGATCGCGGCCAGGGTTGGCAATTGTCCATAGGCCGAAGGTAAATTTATTGCTTGCAGTGGGTTGATAGGTAGCCATCGATTTCTCCTTTGTGATCGTGTGTGATAGTGCGCGTGATAAACGTATACGTAGGTGGGTCAATCGAGTTGAGCGCCCGCGACCAGCACGCGCGTGTCAAACTCGCCGGAAAGCATAGCTAAGGACAGTAGAAAGAATCAAGTATCCAGTAGGGGCGGCTTGCAGCCGCCCGTTCGCAGCGAGCCAAACGCGGGGCGGCGGCGCGGCCGCCCCTACGCATGATTTTGTTTGGCAAGCCCTGCATACTGATTTCTTTGAAAGCGCCTATACT
>DAOTTR010000281.1:0-10683 GCA_034437715.1 Caldilineaceae bacterium | reverse complement strand
CAGACCGCGTGTGAATTGAAAGTCGATGTTGCCCTGTTGATAGAGGCGCGGCACATAGTCATGCTCGATCACCTGCTTGCAGCGTGCCAGGATCTGATCATTCCAGGCAGCGGGATCACCTGCGAGCAGCACATCCAGATCGCTGGCGTATTGTTGCTGCATAGCGGGCGCGGATGCAAACTGGATCACCGGCACCAACGGGTGCGTTTGCATCGGCTGATTGTTCACCAGCGCCAGGATCAATTCCACGCCAGTCGCCGCCAGCCCCGTCATGGTTTCGACCCAATGCTCGGTCGGCGTTTCCATCATGTGGAAGCCGGTCTGCTGAGCATGTTCGCCATACGCCAATGACGGCAGGACCGTTGATTGATCCAATAAGCTGTCGCGATAGCTTGGCGCAGAAAGCAAGCCTGTATTTTCTGGCACCACCACCATACCCCCAGCCCCCACAATCATCTTTGTCAGCACAGCCAGTTGCTGGGCTTCGCTAGCCGAGATAGGACCATCGCTGAGGAGGCCAATGCGCAATGCTGCGAGCCCGGCACTTTCCTGCGTGCTGGCAGGTGTTGTCGCCAACCGATCGGCAAACCACGCCTCGACCTTCTGCATCACCTTATCGATCCCGCCGTCCAATTGAATGCTGGCAAAGCCAAGCTGGCTAGGGTCGCCGCCCAACGTCTCGATCTGATGACGCATAAAGTCATTGTGGGTCTTCTCACAGCCGTGCTCCAGCAACAAACAATGTTTGACCAGCGGATGGGTGACATAGCCAACCATGGTACGCGCATACATCTGCTCGAAAAGCCCCGCCGAATTGCCACAGCCCTCGGTGTGCGCCAGCGCCACAAAGCGCGAGAGTTGATCAGGTTGACCGATCTTCTTCTTGTTGAGGCGCATGGCGATCATATTCGCCACTTGGCCGGCACAGAGACTCGTCGGCAGAATCAAGCCGATCTGATCAGTCGCCAGCTGCTGGTTGTGGCGGGTCAGGGTAAAACGAATGGTGCTGGCAGGCACAACAGCATCAAGTTGGATCGCAATAGGCATGCCCGTAGGCAGGGGCGCATTCAGCAACGTATCGAGCTGACTCGTATCGGTTTGCTGCCAGTTACGCCAGATCTGCACCTGCGTATGACCCGCTCTTTCCCCCACACTACGCTGGCCAGAGGCCACAGCCACAGTCAAATCTAGCGTCTGATTGCCCAGATCATCCATGGAGAGTCCCTCTTGATAGCGCCCAGCATTGACATCCATGTCGTTGGCAAGCAGTTCAAAGCGGTGGGTTGTGGTCACCACCTTGATCGTTGGCACAAAGGGAAAGTTGGTAATCGAGCCGTTGCCGGTGGTAAAAAAGATCAAGTTACAACCGGCAGCAACTTGTCCAGCAATACTTTCCAGATCATTGCCAGGGCTATCCATAAAATAGTAACCCGGCTCGCGCATGGGTGCGCCGTAGTTGATGGCATAGTCCAGGCGTGTAGCTGGATCCTTTTTGCGCGCCGCGCCAATCGACTTAAGAGTGATGTTATAGAGGCCGCGATATTTATTGCCACCGGAGGGATTGCCTTCGGCATCGGCCCCATGCCACGCCGCCCGTGCTCTGAACTCTTCCATCATGGTCAAGAATTTGCGTGCCGTCGCCAGATCGCGCACCTTTTGCAAGACATAGGGTTCGGCCCCGATCAATTCATCGGTTTCGGCGAGATTGGCCGAGCCGCCATAGCGGATCAGTTCGCGCGCGATCCAGCCCAGCAGCGGATTGGCCGAGATGCCCGAAAAGGCGTCTGAACCGCCACACTGCAGCGCAATGCGCAGGTGGGCAATCGACTCTGCAGTGCGCGCCGTGGCGTTGACGAGCGGCAACCATTCGCGCACTAATGTTTCGCCTTGTATTAAATTTTCTTGAAAGCCACCGCTGAGCGAGAGGAAGGCGTGGGGCACATCATCCAGTGGATAATTATTTGCGCGCAGATAGTCGAGTAATATGGCATTGGTCACCGACTCGATGCCGTAATCGACAATCAACACGGCACCCACATTGGGGTTGACAATAAAACCCGCCAGCGTGCGCAACAAAAATTCCAGATTATTCGGCGCTTCTGCCCCGCCTTCGGTATGGGCGATGGGCACAACGCCATCGATATTGGGGTAATTACTCGCTTCCGCTTGAAACCGTGCCGCCAGTTGCTTGACATAGCTGCCCGTGCGCGAGGTTGTGCCGAGCAAGACAATGCTGTTGCGTGTGCCAACCCCGCGTGCCGCGCTACGCCGATAGCCCATAAAAGTACGCGTTTCTAGGTAACGAGGCAAGGCAGAAAAAGGCTGAAAGGTGGTTTCATCTAGTTCATAGACCTTGACTTGATCCACGAAGTTGGGCACTGCTGGCAAAGCAAAGTCCAACGTGCGCCCTTGCAGCGCGTGCAACGCACTGTCATTGATCACATAGTTGCCGGGCGCAATTGGTTGCAGGGCAATGCCAAATGGCAATTCCCAGGAGAGCAAGGCTTCACCAGGCGCAATCGGCTGCACGGCAAAGCGATGACCTTCCATCACTGTGTAATCGAGCGTCAGGGTTTGGCCGTGATAGATAATTTCTGTACCGGCTTCCAGACGAAGCGTGGCAATCGCCACATTATCGCCGGGCAAGGGCAGCCGCCCGACTTCGTCAAATTGGTAAGTTGCACTCATTGGTAACAAGTTCCTTTTCAGGCGGCTAATTTACGGATATCGGCAACACCTTGGCGCATGGCCCCGGCATAGACAGCAGAATCCATACTATACGAGATTACGTTGTAGCCAATCTCCATCCATTCCTGCGCTTGGTCCAAGTTCGCCGGTTGAATCCCTGCGCCAAGGCCATATTTGCGGCACACTTCGACGACGCGATGCATGGCGTCTAGAAAGCGCTTGTCGGCAAAGTCACCGGGGATGCCCATCGAGTTGGTCAGATCAAAATGGCCCACCCATAGAATATCAACGCCGGGGGTCTGGGCAATCGCCTCAATGTTGTTCATGCCTTCCACACTTTCGATCTGGCAGATGATCGTCGTGTTCTGATTGGCATAGGCCATAAACTCTGGCGGGCTGACCGCTTTGAAATCGGTTTGCGTATTGCCAAAGATACAGCCGCGGTCGCCAAGGGGTGCATATTTGGCGGCTTTAATAATCGCTTTGGCCTGGGCTTCCGTCTTGACATTGGGCACCATAATGCCAAGCGCCCCCAGATCCAACGCACGCGCAATAAAGTGATATTCAATCTGGGGAATGCGCACATAGGGCGCAATTGTACTGACCTTGAACCACGAAAAGAGATCCGCCAATTGAGCAGGCGTAAAGGCCGCGTGCTCCGTATCGATAACCACGAAATCAAGATCCGTGGTATCCAAAATTTGGGCAATGCCGCGTGTGCCGAATTCACCGATCATGTGGCCGACCGGGACTTTGCCTTCGGCCAACACTTGTTTACCGCGATTGGGTTTCATGGAGACTCCTTAGGGTCATGGATGTTGATTATCAAATTGTCACAGAACTTGTCACAGAACAAAGTGCAGAATCAAGATTCTGCCGGGCAGCTTTTTGTTATGCTTGCGGAAGGGAAACGGCTCTGTCCATTATAGCGCTTGACCGACAATTTGAAAAAGGTGCGGAGAGATGACAGAATCGCGCGTGTGAAATAGGGTTTATGTAAGTTAATCGCGCGCGCGACCAAAGAGCTTTAGGCGCTTTCAAAGCAATAAGGATCCAGCGCTTGCCCAACAAAATCATGCGTAGGGGCGGCCGCGCGGCCGCCCCGCGTTTGGCTCGCTGCGAACGGGCGGCGGCAAGCCGCCCCTACTGCATACTTGATTCTTTACTGTCCTTAGGGTCTACGAGACCCTAAAGCTCTGACCGGCTTGTAGCGCTGAACTGCATCTGCAAATTGCCCCAATTGCCGGGAGTGGCGAGATAGGGTACGATGTTCAGTAGAAAAATACGCTATGGGGTAGCCATCCTTCCAGAAACGGGTGGCAACTCCCGCTGATACCTGCCACCCCGTTACCCCTTCTTGGAAGGGTTTGACTATCGAAAAGGAAATCCTATGAACTACACAACGCTCATCTCAACCGCAGAACTTGCACCGCACATTGGCGATCCCGACTGGGCGGTAATCGACTGCCGCTTCAAACTGGACGATGTGACGGCAGGCCAGCAAGCGTATCAAGCAGCACATATTCCTGGCGCGATCTACGCTAATCTAAACGAAGATCTATCCGGCCCGATCATTGCGGGCAAGAGCGGTCGCCACCCGCTGCCCACGATTGCGCAATTCGCCCAAACACTCTCCGGTTGGGGCATTGATGAGCGGGTGCAGGTGGTGGCCTATGATGATAACAGCGGCGTCTATGGCGGGCGGCTCTGGTGGATGTTGCGCTGGATGGGCCATTTCAATGTTGCTGTCCTGGATGGCGATTGGCGGCACTGGCAAAAAGAAGGTCGCCCGGTAACCCGTGACGTAGTGCAGAGAGCCCGTCGCCGCTTCCTGCCCTATCCCCAACCGCACATGCAGGTGAGCGTGGACGAGGTGATGGCCAATTTGGCAACCAAACAGTTCCAACTCTTTGATGTGCGCGCCGAATCGCGTTATCGCGGCGAAGCCAATGCCATGGACCCGGTCGCCGGGCACATCCCAGGGGCCAAGTCGGCCTTCTATGCGCATAATCTGGATGCGGATGGCAAGTTTCTCGCACCAGAAGCCTTACAGGAACGCTTTGCCAAGCTCCTAGGCGACAAACAGCCGGAAGAAACGGTTTTCTACTGTGGTTCTGGCGTCAGTTTGCACAATAATCTATTAGCACTGGAACATGCCGGCTTTGCCCCCGGCGCACGTGTTTATATCGGCTCGTGGAGTGACTGGGTCAACGATCCCGCACGCCCCGTTGCCACTGGAGACTAAGATGGTTCGTGTTACGAGTTTCGTACTGGCATTATGCCTACTCACTGCGTGTGCCATGCCGGAGGCGATGCCGACACTCACGATCCCAACCGCAGCGGCACCCACAGACCAAGTCAATGGGCTGACGGTAGCCGAGGGCTATACAATTACTGTGTTTGCCGAGGGGTTTAATGGCCCAACCCAGATGATTCTGGGGCCGCACGAACAGGTATGGGTTGCGCAGATCAACGGTGACGAGAATGCCGGCAACGGCCAGATTGTGGCGCTAGATCCGCAGACCAACGCGCGCACAACCCTGGTAGAGGGCTTGGTAAAGCCCACCGGCATTGCCCTGCTCGACAATACTTTGTGGATTGCCACACGCCGCGAGCTAAGTCGCGCCCCGGTGGCGGCAGATGGTACCATCGGCACGCTGGAACCGCTGCTCACCGAATTGCCCTTCAATGGACGATCCAATGGCACGCTCACGGTGACACCAGAGGGCAACTTACTCTTTGAAACCAGCGGTGCGCGTCAGGGCAATGCCGCGGCAGCAGGATCAGGCACACTCTGGCACGTGGACCCTGCCGATCCAACTAATCCACAGCCAATCGCTACCGGCTTGAAAGGTGCCTATGCACATACGGTGGACGCGGCCAACCGCCTCTGGACAATTGAAATTGGCGATGATCTGGTGAATGGCGCGGCCCCGCCCGATGAACTCAACCTAGTGGAGCTAGGCGCAGACTTTGGTTGGCCCCAATGTTTTGGCCAACAGGAAGCCGCCGCCAATTATGGCGGTACGGCAGAACGCTGCCAAAATAGTCGCGCACCTGTCGCCCTGTTTGCGGCACGATCTACACCAACCAGTGTCGTGGCATCACCCTGGGACGCAGATACGTTGCTGGTTGCGCTGTGGCTGCAAGCGACTGTGGCCCAAGTGACCATCACGGCAGCAGGGGACAATGCCACCGGGGTCGTCGAACCCTTCGTTACCGGCTTGAAGAACCCACAGCATCTATTGGTGCTGGCCGATAATACGGTGCTGGTCAGCGAATTTGCTACCGGCACAATCTATCAAATTAGCAAGGAAATCAACTAAATGGAACGCGTTTTCTTTATACTAGCCAGTCTATTGGGTGGGTTGGGCGTAGCATTGGGTGCGTTTGGGGCCCATGCCATCCGTGGCAAGATTGCCGAGAATCTGTTAGCAAATTATGAGACCGGGGTGCGCTATCACTTTTATCATGCGCTGGCGTTGTTTGCCGTGGTGGTGGCGATCCAACGCTGGCCGAACTCCAATTTGCCGGTGATCGCTGGCTGGCTTTTTGTGGTAGGTGTTGTGATCTTTTCGGGCAGCCTCTATATTATGGCCTTTACGGGGTTGCGTTGGCTCGGTGCCATCACCCCGATTGGTGGCGTGGCGTTGATCGCTGGCTGGGTTTGCCTGATGTTGGTCGCGTGGCGCAGTGGGGCCTAGAAGAGCAGCGGCAGGAAGATTAGGGCAACGATACCGAGCACGGCCAAGCTGAGGAGCATAGCCGCCACCAAGGGCACTAGCAAACTCACGATCACTCGTTGGTTGGATAGGTGGGTGAGGGTGCGCACGGCTTGCCCATAAATCAGCAGCGCCCAGATCGCGCCAGTCAGGGCAAAGAGTACGCCGATGTAGGGTAGCGGGCGCAGGCCAAACAACACCAAGGGCACAAAGGCATAGCTCGTAGCGGCATAGAGGTGGGGCAGCGTATTGGTTGCCCCTTGCCCTTTGAGCGCCGCCAATACGCCAGCGCCATAGATCAGCCAAATGGTCAGCCAGGTTAGCGGCCAATTGACCCAAGCGCCTAGCGCACTTAACCCAGCCGCCAACCACCCCGGCAGGCTTGGGGGCAGACCAGCCACGGTGCGCACAGCCTCGGTCCAGGCCCCGGTAAAGGGTGACAAGGCCGCGACCGCGCTTTGTTGCTCTGCATAGCGCGCCAGCGAGAGCAATGGCAACGCCGTGCCGATCTGCGCGGCTTGTACCCAGTTGACGACAAAAGGGATCAGACCGCCGATCAACGCCGCCAGCACCACCAAACCCAGCCCTTGGCGCATACTTGTCATCGTCCAGTTGGATTGCGCGGCCTGTTCCTCGTCCCAGGGGCTGATCACTTGATCAACATGCAAGGTCAGCGCAGCACGCGTTTGGCCCCAAGCAGGTAACCAACCGCGCGGTGACCAGAGATCCGGCGTGGTTGCTTTTTCTGGTAGGTGTAAAAAAGTCTCCGTCATAGAATCTGCTACCTCCGCAGGCATCTCTAGCCACACCATCGCGCGAACTCAAGCGGCAATACTATTGGGCCGACTGCCAACCGAAGGCGCGGCCATAATGCGCCGCTGCTGCTCAGTCAGATCAGGATAATCGTCTGGATTGTAATAGGTAGAGGCCCAGGAAGAATGACCAGGGCTAAATTTATAGAGAAGGGCGCGACGTTCGTGGTCGGCGGTCCAGGGCATGGTGCCGTGGATCAAGGCTTCGGTGAAGATCAACGCATCGCCTGATTCCACGGCGGGTTGCGTCACATAGTGTGGCCGACGCTCGAACATGCGCACGTCGGCAGGCACATTATCGACAAAGTTGCTCTTGTGGCTGCCAGGAATGCAAGCAAAGCCGCCATCGCCTACATTGGCATGGGTCAGAAAGAAGGTGACCACGGTCAGCCCATTGCGCATAACACCGTCACGATATTTGTACCAGTGATCCGCTTCCCGATCGCCTTCGCCGCCGTGGAGGCCCCCGGCGCGGCCCCCCTTGGTCATAAAAATGCAATAATCATGATCGATGCGAAATTTGGGCCCCAACAGTTCGAGCAAATAGGGCACAATGTTGGGATGATCGATCAGTGCTTGTGCTGGTGCCCCCCAACGGGACACTTGGCTGGTGCGGCGATCCGCCTTTTCCTTATTCTGGGAGAAGGTATGGTCGGCGAGGGCATTGAGTTCTGCCACCTCTGCCAGTGTGAGCACATTTTTGAGCACAATGTACCCTTCAAGATCGAACATGAATTTTTCTTCGGGCGTCATGGCTCTCCTTGCTTTCTGGTGGTGGAGGTTGGTAGGATTATATAATCGGCACGATTACATGGATAGTATAGCGCGCTTGGGTGAGTTAAGCAAGCGCCCCAAAATTGCGCGGGGTTTGTAAAATCAATCGAATGCCTATGGGGAAGCGACTGACATCTGGCAGATGCCGGTCAACTTCCCCACTATATCACTGCTGCTCTGTCACTGTCTAGAGATCGTCCTGAACAAGTTAGCGCGCAACCGACGGTAGATAGTTGTGATAGGGTAACGACATAGGCGGTTCATCGCTGACATCTAGATCGGTCGGTGTCAACGAAATGCCCATATCGAGCATCAAGTTATTGTCACCTGACAATAGCAACATAATTGGTGTACGCAGATTATCAGGATCAACATCGCTGTCCATTGTGCTGTCACCGCCCTGATAAACTGGACTTACTTGAAAGCCTTCGGGCAACGTAAATTGCAGGAAATATTCAGCGGGTATCAAATTTTCAAAATCGTAAACACCCGCTAGATCGATCGTTGTGGTTGCCACAAGGCTATTGGTTAGCGCATCGTAAATGATAACCTCAAGCCCGGCAAGCTGCTCATTGCTGAAATTTCCATCATTTCTGATGCCGTCGCGATTAATGTCAATCCAAATGACACCCCACACATGGGCCAGTTGCATATCCAAGAAGTTATTCGCCTGGCTGCTTTCGCCATCACCCACAGTCACTACCATTGTGTTGTCATTGACCACGACACTGCCAACCGTACCCGGCTCGGCACCCGTACTCACATAGTTGGGCAGATCAGTGGCCGTCACAGTGTAGGTCCCAGAAGCGACCGTAAAGCTATAGGCACCGGTGGCCGTTGTGGTCGCAGTCATACCATTGGACAATAACAAGCTCACCCCAGCAAGCCCTGATTCGTCCATATCGTGAATGCCGTTGCCGTTGCTATCCGCATAGACATAACCAGCAATCGCACTCGGTGGCAGATAACCGTTGATAGGTCCGATCGAAATGTTGCCATCGGTCACATTGATCGTAATCAGCGGAAAGCCTGTTGTTAGGACATAGTCTGGCGGCAATGTCTGCTCATCGACTTGTAGCGTAGTGGACCCAGGGGGCACTGTGGCCGTATAGTTGCCAGTGGCATCGGTCGTCACGGTCTGCGTTATACCATTACTGTCGGTGACAACCACATCCACACCGGCCAGACCAGGTTCGCCGGGATCTTGAACGCCGTTGCCATTGCTATCGACAAAGAGGTGCCCTGTGATAGTGCCCAAGAGCAGACGATCACCAAAGTTTACATCGTCCACAACCGCACTACTCGCCACATACACCGCCAGCAGATTGGGCGTTGTACTTGTGTAACCAGTTCTGTCCGTCTCTAGCACCGTATAGTTACCTGGCCACACCTGGGTAAAGGTATAGACGCCATTGACATCGACCAGGGTCGAGCGGCCGTCCGAAAGCGTCACAGTAACACTGGGAATCGCATTTTCCCCGATATCCTGCACCCCACTCCGATTTTTGTCTTCGAAAACCATCCCTGTAATAATGCCAGGTCCCTCGTCGCCAAAATTTTGCAGGGTCAATGCCTCGCCAGATTGCAACGTTATATCAATCTGATTGTGACCGTTCGTCGCGCCGCCGCTATCGCCTGTGCTGCTGTAGCCTTCAGGATCGATCTCAGCAATGCTGTAGGTGCCGGGCAGTAGACCGGTGAACAGATAGTAACCAAATTCATCGGTCGTCGTTGTAATGTCTGTGTTCAATGTCACAACGACACCGCTGATACCCGGTTCACCTGTATCGCTTTGGCTGTTACCATCCAGATCTTCAAAGACATAGCCGCTCACGCTGGCCAATCTCACGTCAAGAAAGTCATTTTGCCAAGAGCTTTTACCGGCAGCCAATGTAACTTGAATCTGGTCATGATCCAGCACGAGGCTACCCACCGTACCTGGCTCGGCGTTTGTAGAGATGTATCCATCCAGATTAATTTCCAAAATCACGTAGGTACCAGGAATCACCGTAAAGGTATAGGTACCTTGGGCATCAGTGGTGATTGTCAGGCCGTTGCTTAATTGTATGGTCACATTAGCGAGCGCAGGTTCGTCCAACTCTTGACTACCATTGCCATTGAGATCTTCATAAACAGCACCGCCCATTATGACTTGATTGGGTACGTAGCCGTCGTTGCCGGCATCAGTATCCTGTCCAGCCAGTACGGTTATGACACTAGGATCACTGCCTTCTATCTGTAGATAGCCGGTTGGATACTCGGTATCACTTTCGTCCACATCGACGATTGTGCTGCCAGGAGGCACGATTGCCATGTAGTTGCCACTGACATCGGTGCTGACGGTCTGCGTTCACACCGGTGCTGTCGGTGATGATAACATCCACGGCGACCAGGTCGGGTTCGCCCTCGTCCTGGTCGCCGTCGCCATTCGTGTCGATATAGAGGTGACCGCTGACTGTGCCCTTTTCTTGATAACCGAAATCGGCACTGGTGTAGGCTTCGCCTGGTGTCAATGGCACAGACAACGGGGCATTGCTGGTTGTCAGGGAATAGTAGGCCGGCACTGTGTATAATGGACCCAAGAATTTGGACAGTAAAATGAACAAGAATAAGGTCCCGAACGGATTATGCGTAAACAGTACAGCAATACTTTCAAAGCAGAGCTAATCAAAGAGCTGATGAAAGAA
>DAOTTR010000280.1:0-8987 GCA_034437715.1 Caldilineaceae bacterium | reverse complement strand
TTGCTTTTCATTGCTGCGATTATCGTTTCGAACATTCTTTGCCTCCTGCTTCTTTTTTCTCTGAATGTTCGCCTTTCAGTCTGTATTCTTGATTCCTATCTCGAATTTATAATTGCTGGTGACAACCATACCGGTTTGACAAACTGCACCCCGCTTGTCCCCGGCACACTTCCCAAAAAGTAAAATGCATCCGTAACGCCACGATGAGTTGATGAATCGCCAAGAGTTTGGTAAGCTGAGAGCGTTACGATTATTGGCTATACTACAAACATGTGAGCAAAAGATGAAAGCATTTATTGTGATGGGCCGCGTATTAAAAGCGGCATACGAAGACCTCTTTCTCTGCGTCTTTATGAGCATTGCCTGGTGGATTGGGCTACTGCCCATTGTCACCATTGCGCCGGTGACGATGGGGGTGCATCATGTTGCCAATCGCCTTGCCAATTATAAACGGGTGGACAACGGCTTCTTTTGGGAGGGCCTCCGCCAATACATTGGGCGCGGCTGGTTGTTGATGCTTATTTGTGTGGGGGCCCCCGCCGCGATTAGCTTCAATATTTGGTTCTATGCCAATAGTCAAGGTTATTTGCGCATTATCGGGGTAGCTTGGATGTGGATGTTGTTATTGGCCCTTATGATTGGTCAATATATCTTTCCGCTCTTTTGGCAACAGGATGAGCCGAGTATCAAATTGGTGTTGCGCAATGCCACCATTCTGGCGCTGCGCCATCCCCTCTATTCGCTGCTCATGTTGCTCTTTCAACTTGTCTTGCTGGCACTCTGTGCCGTCTTGACCTTGCCGCTGGTGCTGCTGTGGCCCGCCTTGATGGTACTGACGAGTAATTTTGCGCTTGCCGGACTGTTACAAGAAATGGGACTCTCCCCCCAGCCACCAGAAATGCCCAAACGAGCATAACATGATGGGGTGTAGGATTGGGTGCCCAGCAGATGGCTGCAATGCTTGAGGTAGACAACGCGACAAAGCTGGTGACAGTGGCCGAGATGGCGGCGCTAGAAAAGCAGGCCGATGCCGCCGGACACGCCTATGCCACGATGATGGAAATCGCGGGACGGGGCGTGGCGCAAAGCATTTTGGCGCGCTACCCGCATCCTGGCCTGGTAACCGTGCTGGCTGGCCCTGGCAACAACGGCGGCGATGGCTTGGTCTGTGCCCGCTATCTCCAACAGGCCGGGGTTGCGACGCGCATCTATCTGTGGAAGCGGCACACCGATCCCGAACACGATTATCAGCAGCACTATGCCCAAGCGATTGCCCTGGGCATTCCGGCACACCATGCCGATGCGGATCAAGAATTTAATACATTGCACGCTTGGCTCGCCGAAACCGATTTGCTCGTTGATGCCCTGCTGGGCACCGGCTCGAATCGTCCGATTGCCGGCCAACTAGCAACACTCTTAACTTTGGTACGTGAACAGCAACAGATCACGGCTTACCCAATTGTGGCGGTCGATTGTGTGAGCGGACTCAACTGCGACACCGGCACGGTCGATGCCCAGGCCGTGGCCGCCGATCTCACCGTCACCTTTGCCTATGCCAAGCAGGGCCACTATCAATTCCCAGGCGTTGAGGTGACCGGTGCGCTGGAAGTGATCGATATTGGCATCGACCCACACTTTGCCGCCGCCATCCAGACTTTTATGCTGACCGAAGCGCAGATTCGCCGTTGGCTACCCGCTCGTCCAGACAACAGCCACAAAGGCACCTATGGCAAGCTGATGGCAGCGGTCGGTTCAATCAATTATCCCGGTGCGGCCTATTTGAGCTGCGCCGCGGCCGGGCGCGTGGGCAGCGGCTTGTTGACGGGCGCGGTGGCCCAGCCGATCTGGCCGATTGTCGCCGCCAAATTAGTCGAGGCAACTTGGCTACCTTTGCCCACGGGGACAGACGAAGCCTATGGTGCAATTGATCAAAGCGCCGCGCCGGTACTGACGGCAGCCCTGGCCGGCTACGATGTCCTCTTGTTGGGTTGCGGCTTGGGACAAAAACCCACAACGCAAAATTTTGTGCGCCAGTTATTAAGCAATCTGCCCCCATTGCCCGCTGTGTTGATCGATGCCGATGGGTTAAATTGTCTGGCAAAAACCGAGCAATGGCCCACGCTGCTGCCCCAGAATGTCGTACTCACGCCCCATGCCGCCGAATTGGGACGGCTGGCAAACGTATCGGTCGCCGAGGCGGTGGCACAACGCTGGACGCTGGCGCGGGCAAAGGCGCGCGAATGGCAAGCAGTCCTCTTGGCGAAAGGCCCGTACACGGTGGTTGCGCACCCTGAAGGTTGGCTGGCTGTCCTGCCGATCGCCACGGCTGCGTTGGCGACGGCGGGCACTGGCGATGTACTTGCAGGCACGATTGCGGGCCTACTGACACAGGGGTTAGATCCCTTCCGTGCCGCCTGTGTGGGAGCCTGGCTGCAGGGCACCGCCGGGCTGCGCTGTGCCCAAGCGATGGGGACAACAGGGGTGTTGGCTTCCGATTTGCTGCCCCATCTGCCCCACATTATCCAGCATCTACGGGTTGCACAGTAAGGGTTGATCGCTGTTGCAAGCAATCTTTTTTATAAAATGTAACCTGCCAACTTCCCAGGCGCGCGAGAATATAGTAACATAGGCTGCGCAGATGCTCATTTCCTGCGCGACTAGCGTCACGATTGGGGTCGTGAATGGGTGTGATACAACTTGTTGCAGCGAAGTAATCTCGCATTTTCTCCTGTGTGCTGGTTTACACCTCGAACTGAGCGAATTTCATGAATATTGCAGTAGATGTGATGGGGGGTGACCATGCGCCGGTGGCCATTGTGGCGGGTGCCGTAGAAGCAGCGCGTCAATATGCGATTACCGTCTCCCTCGTTGGCCAACCCGCGGTGATCGAGCGTGAGTTGGCAAAGCATGCGACGATAGGGTTGCACCTGCCGATCATCCCGGCGCAACAGGTGATTGACATGCACGATAAACCGGCGAGTGCGGTCCGCAGTAAAAGTGATAGTTCGATTGTGGTCGCTTGCGAGCTCGTGCAGCGGGGTGAAGCGCAAGCTTTTGTCACCGCTGGCAATACGGGGGCCGCGCTGGCAGCAGGAATTCTTATCATTGGCCGCACCAAAGGCATTCTGCGCCCGGCGTTGATCTCACCTTTTCCCACGCAACGGGGCTTTTGTCTGGTCCTCGATATTGGGGCCAATGCCGATGTGCGGCCCGAATATCTGCAACAGTTTGCGCTGATGGGCGCGGTCTATGCCAAACAAGTGTTGGGTATTCCGGAGCCAACGGTGCGCATTCTCAGCAACGGCGAAGAAGAAGGCAAAGGCAACCAACTGGTTTTGGCGAGTACCAAATTGTTGGCGGCCACCCCCGGTCTGCGCTTTCTGGGTAATATTGAAAGCAAAGAGGTGATCGAAGGATTGGCAGATGTCGTCGTCACCGATGGCTTTACCGGCAACATTTTCATCAAAACGGCAGAAGCTACGGCGCGCCTACTGCAAAAAATCATGGTCGAGGAGTTGACACGCGGTCCCGTCAGTACAATTGGCGCTTTTCTGGCGCGCTCAGCCCTACGCCGCGTACGGCGGCGCATGGATGATAGTGAATTTGGCGGCGCTGTGCTCCTGGGGCTTTCCAGTTTGGTAGTTGTGGCCCACGGTCGCAGCAACGCCACGGCCATTCGCCACGCGATTCGGGTGGCGAAACAAGGCATTGAACAAAATATTCTAAGTAAAATTCAAAATGAAATTCAACTCGCAATTTCTTAATCGATAGACGGTGATATTGTAACTCTATGAAAGCATATCGCAACACCAAAGAAATGACCAAAAAAGAAGCATTGGGTCGCCGGTTTAGCTTGGTTGGCTTGCTGATTCTCTTCGTCGGCATGATCGCCAGTTTTGTACCCACATGGTATCCACCAGGCGCGGTTGCCCCCAACGCGGTGATCGGCTTTTTCCAACAGTACTGGGCCATCGCTAGCTTTATTGCGTTGCCGGCTGGGTTTCTGTGTGCCAGCATTGGCAGCTATTTCATCAATCGCTTTGCGCGCCGCCGCTGGCCCGGCAGCAAAGCTGTAGAGCGTCCCGACGAAGTGTTGGAACGCAGCATGAAGGGCTTTGATGACAAATACCTTTATTTTGTGCATAGCTTGCCCGCCACCTATCTGTTAGCTGGCCCGTGTGGCGTGATCCTCTTCGCCGTGCGCAGCGATCGCACGCAAGTGACGGTGCAAGGTGACCGCTGGCGCGAAAAATTCAGCCTGGGTCGCTTCTTTACAATTTTTGCGCGCGAAGGTGTGGGCAATCCCCCGCGTGAATTGGAAGAGCAGGCCAAGAAAATCAAGGCGCTACTGGCCAGTGCGACGCCCAAAACCGAAGAGGGTGCGAGCACTGTCAACCTAGCCAGTGCGACGCCCAAAACCGAAGAGGGTGCGAGCACTGTCAACCTAGCCAGTGTACCAGTCGAGGGGGCGGCTGTTTTCCTCAATGATAGCACCCAAGTGACGGTGGAAAGCGCCACGATCCCCGTGCTGCGGGTGGATCAAGTAAAAGAATATATTCGCCGCAAGACGCGCGAAGTCAAGCTCTCCGGCGCGACCGTGCGCGCCCTGCACGAGGTTCTACGCGCCCATAGCACCTATCAAGAAGCGTAAGTTTTACATTTGGTACGTGTACGTTGGCGTATCCGCCCTGCCATAAATGGACAGGGCTAAGGAACAACGCAGGCTAAAGCCCGTTTCAGTGGGCGTTGTTCCTTAGCCCTGTGGCTTCAGCCCAAGGCGGCCTAGCCGCGTTATCTGTTCGCTTCATTTTTGCTCCCTGCGTCGCTGCGTTCCCCGTTTTCACCCGGAGTGTAATTCAGTTTGGGGGAAGTGTGCCGGGGACGAGCGACGACCATACTGGTTTGACAAACTGTACCCTGCTCGTCCCCGGCACACGTTGCTCGCTACTTCTAAAATTTGCCCCTAACTTGAAATACACCCTTTCACCCGCGCATGATTGACGGCAATTCAATTCAGCAGTACAATACAAGCACAAATGTTCTTCGTGCATGGATAGTAAATTTTGATCAAACTATATTATGGCTAAACCAAAAACGCAATACGTCTGCTCGGAATGTGGCAGCACCCAAGCGAAGTGGATGGGTAAATGCCCCGATTGTGGCGAGTGGAACACGCTCAAAGAGTTTGTCGTCCGCGAACCAGAAAAGACGCGCGGCACCATTGCGCTGAGTGGGGCGACTGCTGTGCGCCCCGTAGCGCTGCCGGATATTCCCAAAGAAAGTATGACGCGCCTATTGCTGCGCATGCAAGAGTTGAACCGCGTGTTGGGCGGCGGCATTGTGCCGGGGGGTTGTGTGTTGGTGGGCGGCGAGCCGGGCATTGGCAAATCGACGCTGTTACTGGACATGGCAGCGCAGATTGCGCAAACGATTGGCCCGGTTCTCTATGTCAGTGCCGAAGAGAGCGTGCATCAGGTGGGCCGGCGCGCCGCGCGTATGAACATTCAAGATGCCAATCTTTTCGTTTTCCCCGAAATTGAAGTAGAACAAATCTTGGAGCAGATCGCCACCATGAAGCCGGCCTTGGTGATCGTGGACTCGGTACAAGCCATTCACAGCGCGGGCAGCACCAGCGCCGCGGGCAGCGTCAGCCAGGTGCGCGACTGTGCAGCCATGCTGTTGCGGGCTGGCAAACAGCACAACATTCCCATTTTTCTGGTCGGCCATGTCACCAAGGAAGGCTCGCTTGCGGGGCCCAAAGTGCTGGAGCACATGGTCGATGTGGTCTTGCAACTTGAGGGTGATCGCTTTCATGCCTATCGCCTATTGCGCTCGATCAAAAATCGCTTTGGCAGCACGAATGAGGTCGGCATCTTTGAGATGAGCGAAAGCGGTATGACCGAGGTGAGCAATCCTTCGGAGATGTTTCTGGCCGAACGTTTGCCCAATGCGTCGGGCAGCGCGATTGCGGTTTCGCTGGAAGGCACACGCCCGCTGCTGGTCGAGGTGCAAGCGCTGAGCAGCCATACAGCCTTTAGCCAGCCCCGGCGCACGGCCAATGGTGTTGACATGAATCGGCTGTTGCTGCTGACCGCGGTGTTGAGTAAGCGCATGGGGCTGAATCTGAGCGAGCAGGATGTGTTTGTCAACATTGTGGGTGGGCTGCACATTGACGAGCCCGCCGCCGATCTGGCAATTGCCGCGGCCATCACCAGCAGCTATCGCAACAAACCCGTGGCCGCCGATCTGGCGATCATCGGCGAGGTGGGGCTGAGTGGCGAGTTGCGCAGTGTGGGCCAATTGCCGCGCCGCTTGCATGAATCGGCCAAGCTCGGCTTTACGCGCGCATTGGTGCCACGCAGCGCGCTCAAAGGCAGGATCGATGAAAGCCTGCCGCCTAATCTCGAAGTGATCGGCGTGCGCACGCTCTGGGATGCGCTGGAAGTGGCGATTGTCAAGGAATAAAAAGAATTTCTGGGTGAACCTGGATGAACAAGGTGAAAATAGAACGATTTCACGATACCGATGAAGAGTATACCGCCATGATTGAGCTGAGCACCCTGCTCGATCCAGAAGTACACCTGACGATCGATTTGCTGCGTGCCGACGAGCGTGAGTTCACCGCAAAAAATCAAGTAACGCGGGTGCTGGGCAAGGTTGCCAACCAAATTGTCGCCAGTGGTGTCTATTGGCATTCCGCGGTTGCCGCCGATCAGCCCTATTATTTTAACTTTTCTGTGCATCCAGCCTATCAGGAATCTGATATACCACAGCAAATGCATACCTATCTGCTCGCCAGTATTGAGCAAGCGCAACCGATAGCTATCGTCTGCCAAGCAAAAGAAGATGAGCGCTATCGCACGCGTCTACTCGAAGCTGCCCAATTCGAGCGAAAGATGCGGTTTCCCCGTTCCCACTTAGATGTCACACAGGTGAATACACAGACATACGCTAGGCAGATGGCACAATTAGCGGATCAAGGCATCGACTTTATTACCCTCACCGACGCGATGAAAGCGGATGCGAACTGGCAGCGCAACGTATGGCGGCTGTTCACGATTATTGAACAAGATGTGCCCTCGCCGGAAGCGCTTGAAGTAACGCCCTTTGAACAGTATGCGGAATATTATTATACTGTTGATTGGTTTCTCCCCGATTCGTGGACGATTGCCGTCGATTCCACGCGCGAAGGGGAGCAGCGGTACGTGGGTATGTGTGTGGTCAATACTATGTCTGGCCGACCCGATTCACTTTTCGCAGGGATTACCGGTGTCATACCCAGCCACCGGCGGCGCAAGATCGCAACCATCCTCAAGGTATGCAGTATTGCCTATGCCCAGCAACAAGGCTATCACTATATCTACACCGACAATGAAGAAAACAACCCCATGTACACCTTAAACTTGCAGCTCGGCTTTGCGCCGTTGCCCGCGTTGGTCTATTACAAAAAGGAACTGGGTATCGAGTAGATGGCGTTAAACGGGTGTATTTCAATTTGAGGGCAAATTTTAGAAGTAGCGCGCAACGTGTGGCGGGGACGCGCGACAACCACACCGGGTTGACAAACGGCACCCCGCGCGTCCCCGCCACACTGCCCAAAAAGTGCAATGCACCCGCGTTAAACTGCGGGCTTGACGGCGTGAGTAAAAAAATGATATTATATTGCACATAAATACAATTTATTATCACGCACGAGGGGGTAGTTATGATTCCAGTGTTACCTACTAGACCAGTAACAGATATGAACCGCGTACCTGGCGACGTGTTGGCAATGCTACCACATAACCCTGTTGTGTTGATGCAACGAAGTAAACCAGCCGCGGTTATGGTTCACCCAGATCAGTGGAACGCCATCGCTGAAGAATTACGTCAGTTTCGTATTATCGCTGAAGCGCGTCGGATCGAAGCGCGCAACGATGCCAACAACTCCTGGATTAGCGGCGAGGAAATGCGCCGTATGATGGCGGAGCGCGGCGCCAATGTGGCAGACTGAATACAGCGACGAAGCGAAAAGCTTTTTTGCGGACAACGGCATCCTGGTGGCTGATCTGTTCCGCTCAATCGAGTCCCTACGCTCTACCGAAGGGCTACCCGACATCCGCGCAATGGAGATCGAGCCAGGCTATTTTTATTGGTTGACGGAAGGGTATATTGTCGCCTATCGCAGAGTAGAAGCCAGGCAGGTTTGCAGGATCATTTCAATCAAGCCGGATATGTACTAACGTGAAAAGAAGCCACCCAGTGAACTACGGGATACGTGAGCCTAGCGGTCGGAGACCCGAGATTTTAGCCTTTCCCAAGTTACTCAATATCGCAGAGGGAAAGCCTATTTTGTAAAAGCGTAGAACAAATTTGCGTATGAGGGTTTGAGCACAAGCATCTTTGTGTATGAGAAATCAAAAAAAAGTCATACACAAAGATGCTTGTGAATGATTTCTCATACACAACAAGTTCTGTTGCATATACAATACATTTGTCAGTTTGAATCAAGAAGCCCCTAGTCGATTGACTAGAGGCTTCTTGATCAGGATGAATCGTTATGCCCCAGCTACGGCACATCGGTCCAGTCTTGCACGGCAATCTCAATCGTATAATGATCAATTTGGTTCAGGTCGGCATAGGTCACAACTTGGAAGCGGTTCGTTTCGCCAGGATCTACCCAGCGACCACTGGCCGTGAGTGACTCAACGCTTAACACAGTATCATCGGCGCGATAGAGACGGACGACAATCTCGGCAATCGAGAAACGTTGGTCAGAACTGGTATTGCGCAGTTCGCCCGAAAACGATACAAACTCATTGGAGTCTTGGTAGACAGTCTACTCGGTAAGATCTAGGTTATCATCGAGCGCCAGCAGTTGATAAGAAATATAATGGACCCAAGAATTTGGACAGTAAAATGAACAAGAATAAGGTCCCGAACGGATTATGCGTAAACAGTACAGCAATACTTTCAAAGCAGAGCTAATCAAAGAGCTGATGAAAGAA
>DAOTTR010000279.1:0-7537 GCA_034437715.1 Caldilineaceae bacterium | reverse complement strand
GTGAATGGTTCGCGCAACTCAAGTCGTGAACGGTAACCAATGGAGGTGGGGAGATTTTTGTGGATCAAGAAGTGATCACAAGCTTGCGCACGGCGTATGATCGCAAAGTGGGCGAGCGTTCCAACCGGCCGATGGAGGTGTGGAAGTTCCGGCCATTCTACAAAATATTCATACCCTGTTACGTCCCCGTGGCCTTTTCTTCCTGGACTAGTATGGAGGTGTCGATCAAGAAGGGGTTTGGGCAGGCGACCAATTAAACTAAAAACAGAATTCTCAGCAAGTCTTGGATCATCAGGAACCCGCCTATGCCCCACGAACCAGCCTATGCTGATCTTGAAATTCGTATCCTTGAGCGTCAGAGCACTGGCCATCCCGTTGAGTTCACGCTCAACGATGAGCAAGAATTTCAGCGCGGCTATCTTGATCCAGCCTTTTTACCGTGGCAGCCTAGCAGCAACCCAGAGCATGACGGCGAGCGTCTGTTCAACTGGCTCTGTGGTAGCGAAGCGATCAAAGTAACCTGGGCCACGGTGCGTAGCGCCCATCCGCAATGTCGTATACGGCTGCGCATTGATACTGCTGCCCCCGAATTGCATGCCATCCCTTGGGAATTATTGCGCGAGGTACGCAACAACCAAATATCACAAACGATCGCCACGACGATGACAACGCCATTTTCGCGGTATTTGGCAGGTGTATGGCAACCTGGTCATCCAATCCTCAAGCGTCCAATCAGAATTCTCGTCGTCATCCCCAATCCGCAAAATCTAGTCGAAGCCGGCCTAGAGCCTTTTGATGTCGAACAGGAGTGGCAAACGCTACAGGTGGCTCTGGCGGAACTAGTGACTGCGGGCACCGTTACGATAACACGTTTGGCACAGCCATGTTCGTTGGTTGCACTCGAAGCGGAACTAAAAGCGGGCTATCATATTCTCCATTTTATCGGCCATGGCGGATTTAACAAGGAAGATGGCACAGCGCTGCTCGTCATGGCCAACGCTATCAACCAGGTAGAATTTGTGCATGACAAAGATTTTGCCGCCATGTTGGCCCGCCAACTGGCAGATACGGACCGTCAGCGCGACGACAAATTGCGGCTAGTCTATCTAGACAGTTGTGAAACGGCGACGCGTGACGCAACCGACGCCATGCGCGGCTTTGCCCCCGCGCTAATCAAAGCCGGCGTGCCAGCGGTTATCGCCATGCAGGATCGGATAGCCGTGAGCACTGGTCAGGCATTTAGCCGCGCTTTCTACCGCCAGTTGCTCGAGCACGGCCAGGTGGATTTGGCCTGTAACGAAGCGCGGGCGGCCGTGCTGACAGCCCAATTGCCGGGTGCTGAAATTCCCGTGCTCTTTATGCGCTTACGCAGTGGATTGCTCTTTGGTCGACGCGGCCAAATTATCGGTGATCGCGCCGAGAGCTTCTGGAACACGCTGCTCGACAATATTGAAGATGGCGAATGCACACCATTCCTGGGGCCAGGCGTAACGGCGGATCTGCTGCCCAGCCCGGAGGAAGTGGCCTATACGCTAGCTGCCGAGAACAACTATCCCTTTGCCAACTCGGATAGCTTGCCGCATGTCGCCCAATTTATCGGCACAGTGGATAACCGCCGGCTGCGCAAAGAATTACTGCGCATTCTAGCCACCGGTTTTAAGGCAAGGCTAGGTCTCAAAAGCGCGCCGGAAGATCGCCGGCGGGGGCTTGTCGAAATCATCACCGCCTCCGATTGGTCAACGCGCAGCCAAGAACGGCTTGAAAGTGAGCTGCACCATCAATTAGCCGAGTTGGCCCTGCCGCTCTACATCACGACCAATCTAGATAACTGTATGGCGTTGGCGCTGCAAGCTACGGGTCGTCCGGCGCGACAGATCACAATTCCCTGGCGCGAACCAGTCCAAGCCCAAGCTCGTCGTCCCCATTATGATCTAGAACCACCGCCTAGCCCGGAGCAACCTGTGATCGTCCATCTTTTTGGCACAGAAGAGGACTTGCTTTCCCTGGTGCTGACCGAAGATGACTATCTTGACTATCTGGCTCGGATCGCGCGTGACTACGAATATCTACTGCCTACAAGTGTGCATGAGGCATTGGCTTCAACGACTTTACTTTTTCTGGGGTACCGCTTAGAAGACCTGGATTTAAAGGTGATTATGCGCGGTCTGTTAACCCATCTAGATCTGGCGCGCTGGGGCATGCTGCATGTAGCGGTACAGATTGAGGCCGATGACGTGGACGCGGCCAAAAATCAGGAAATTGTACGCTACTTCCAAAAATATTTCTCCACGTCGAAAATTGATCTCTACTGGGGCAGCACGCGCCAATTTATGGCGGATCTATATGCCCGCTGGCAGGAGCGGCAGCATGGGTGACAGTAACGCACCGCCTGTCCCTGCCCCAGCCCCGGCTGAACCCTTGCCTAATCCCTATGTCGGTCCGCGGCCCTTTGCCGCAGAGGAGGCAATCAACTTTCGCGGGCGCGAAGAAGAGGCGCGGCAACTAGCCTCACTGGTGATCGCGCAGCGGGCGGTGGTACTCCATGCCTTGTCGGGGGCCGGCAAAACCTCGCTGATTCAGGCTGGTTTACTACCGATTCTGCAAGCGCGCAAAAAAGTCCATGTGCTGCCCATCAGCCGGGTGAGCGGCCATCTACTGCCAGGTGTGGATGACGGACAGGTAAACAATATTTACGTCTTCAATACTTTGGTCAATCTACATGGGATCAATGCCCAGCCGAGCGAAATCGTTGGGCATAGCCTAAGTGAAGGCTTGCGCGCTTATCTTATCCCCGCACCCGATGAACGGCGGTTACGTCCCCGCCTCCTCATCTTGGATCAATTCGAGGAACTCTTTACCACACACCCCGCGCGTCATGCCGAGCGCGCCGATTTCTTTCGCCAATTACAAAACTGTCTGGCCGATTATCCGCAGCTAAGCTTGTTGCTCTCTATGCGCGAGGATTATCTGGCCCGGCTTGATTCCTACGCCATCCAGATGCCCGACCGGCTGCGGACGCGCTTTGGCATTGAACGACTTTCGCTGGCCGGCGCATTGGCGGCAGTGCAAGAACCCGCCGCGCAGGCCAGGCGACCGTTTGCCGCCGGGGTTGCCGAAGCGCTGGTAGACAATCTGCGCCGCATCCAGACCGGCCAACCCCTGCCAGATGCGACAATGCCCGCCGCGCTGCTGGGTCAATATGTCGAACCGGTTCATTTGCAGATCGTCTGTCGCCAGTTGTGGGATAATCTGCCCGCCGGCCATACCCAGATTCAGGCCGAAGATGTCCAGGAGTTTGGCGACGTGGACCAGGCGTTGATCAGTTTTTACGAAAGCGCCCTGCACAGAGTGATCACAGAAATCGCCCTGCCCGAAAGACGTCTGCGCACCTGGTTCGAAACCCAGTTGATCACGCCGGCGCGTACACGCGGGTTGGTCTACCGCGGGGCGCATGATACCGAAGGGTTGGACAATGCCGCCATCGAAATCTTGAACAATGCCTACATCATTCGCGCCGATCTACGTGGCAGTGACACCTGGTACGAACTGGCGCATGATCGTCTTGTTGAGCCCATTTTGGCCGCCAACCAGGCGTGGCGCGCCACCTATTTCAATCCTCTTGCTGCGGCATTGCGGCTTTGGACGGACGGCGGCCGCACGCCAGACAAATTACTGCGCGCGGCGCAACTAGTTGCGGCGCAGCAATTTGCCGAGCAACATCCTGATGATATTACCCTTGAAGAGCGCGAGTTATTAGAAAGGAGCAACCAACAAGCACGCTTCGAACATGAGCAGGCGCAGCAAGCGGCAACGCGTCGGCGCAACCTGGTTATCGCTTCGCTGGGTGTTATGCTCGCCCTGACCCTGCTAAGTCTGTGGGCGGTGAATAATGCCGCTGTGGCGCACGACCAGAAAGCAATCGCCGAAACCGCGGCAACAGTTGCCATCCACGCGCAAGCAACAGCCGAGGCTCAAGCGCAGCTCGCCCATTCGCGCGAGCTAGCCGCCGCTGCGATCAGCAACCTGACCACCGACCCAGAGCTAAGCATCCTGTTGGCGATGCAGGCGGTTTCGACGACCTATACGGCGCAGGCAGAAGATGCCTTGCACCAGGCGATCCAGGCATCCCGCATTCAATGGCGGCTGGCCGGCCATACCGGCGCCGTCAACGCAGTCGCGTTTAGTCCCGATGGCCACTATCTAGCTACGGCCGGCGCCGACGGTGTCGTTCAGGTCTGGGACGCCATCACCAAACAGGTGCGCTTGACCATTCCTGGGCGTCAAAGCGCGATCAACGACATTGCCTTCAGCCCCAATGGGCGCTGGCTAGCCACCGTAAGCGATGATGGCTATACCAAACTTTGGGATATCGCCAATGCGACTGATCCGGAAGAGATGTTTGAACGCATGGGGCATAATGAGAAAGTGAAAAGTGTCACCTTTAGTCGCAATGGCCGGCGGTTAGCCACCAGTGGGTTTGACGGCACAATCAAGATCTGGAGTCTTGCAGCCACTTCCTTCGGCCTTCCCCTGACTACCATTAGTGATTCAGCGGAAAAGCTGATTACCTATGCGCTGGCTTTTAGTCCGGATGGGGCACATCTGGCCACCGGGCGTGTCGATGGCAGTATTGCGCTCTGGGATCTTGCTTCTAGCCAGAAAGTGTTAACTTTCCCAGGCCACAAAGCCAATATCTTTGCCATGGCATTTAGCCCCGATGGGACGCAATTGTTGACCGGCGCCTTTGACAGTGTAAAAATTTGGGACAGTAGCAGTGGTCAGGTGATCCATGAACTGTTCGGCCATACCGCGGCGGTGCGCGACGTGGCCTTTAGCGCCGATGGATTACGCGTGGCGACAGCCAGTGAGGACCAACGGGTCAAAATATGGAACGTGGCGAGCGGTCAGGAAGAGTTAACTTTAGCTGGTCACAAGGGTGCCGTATACGGGGTTGCTTTTAGCCCAGCTAGCGCCCAACTGGCAACGGCCAGCGCCGATGGCACGGCCCGAGTTTGGCAGATTGGCCCTAGCCGCGAGTTGGTCACCCTTTTTGACCCAGTCGAGAAGATTGATGACGCTGTTTTTACGCCTGATGGCGTCTATTTGACCACCCTGGGCGAGGAAGGAACGCTCACGCGTTGGGATCTTGTTACCGGCCACCCTGTGATGAGCGAGACCATTCATCCACCCCACCAAGTGGGTAGAGCCGATTTCAGTTCGGATGGCAGCCGATTGGCCGTCGGCATTCTCGTCGAGCCACCCAGCGTATGGCATATGGAAGCCACCGGGCTAGATGATATCAGCCGGCGCGTATTGACCCTCTCTGAGCCGATCAGCCAGGTTTATGAAGCACTCGCACTCAATTCTGACGGCACAAAATTGGCCACCTCCAGCCGCGCCAAACCGATTGCGATCAACGTTTGGGATACCACGACGGGCAAGTTGCTGCTGACGCTGCCCAGCCAGGCCAATATTGTCCATGCGCTTGATTTCAGCCCCGATAGCGCTTTGTTAGCTGCGGGCGGTGCGGACCAAACAGTGCGCATCTGGGATGCCATTGTGGGTCGGGCTGCATTTACCCTGACGGGGCATACCGGTGAAATCTGGGACGTGGCCTTTAGTCCAGATGGGCAACGGTTAGCCAGCGCCAGCTATGATGGCACCGCCAAACTGTGGAATATTGCAACTGCGCCCAACGCTAGCGCAATGCCAGGGGCGCTTCTCTTAACACTAACAGAACACACGGCGCGGGTTGCGAGTGTACGCTTTAGTCCCGATGGCACGCGCCTGATCACCACCAGTGGCGACAAGACAACGAAAATTTGGGATGTTATATCCGGCGATAACTTATTGACCCTGGGCGGTCACACAGCCGAGGTCCACAGCGCGCTTTTTAGCCAAGACGGCTTGCATCTAGCCACGATTGGCGCCGATCAGATGGTTCGGTTGTACACGTTGGATCGGGTTGAACTATTAGCCCTGGCGCACAGTCGCGTGACGCGTACCCTGACCAATGAGGAGTGCCAGCGCTATTTACACCGCCAGGAATGTTAGACAATTGATCATTGCCATCATTAAGACGCATGATAGGGAGCAAAGCAACAATGAAAACCCCAATCAAATCTGATGTTATCCTCTTTGTGCTCTTCCTTTTGATCCTAACGTTGCTCACCACCTATGGCAAGAGTGCAGCCCAAGGCTCGGTTGCGACCCCACGCAATAATGCCGTAACGGAAGCGGCTGTTTCTATCGCAATGGCCAAGCCACTTGTTGTGCGCGCCGAATTGCTCGTGCTAACCCCCTCGCCTGAATTCGATACGCCTACCGCCACAGTCCAGGGGCAAGCGGACACCCCGACCACTATACCGACCGATACACCCACGGATACACCCACCGACACACCCACCGACACACCCACTGTGCCGACAGATACGCCAACCTCGATCATCGTGCCGACTGTGCCTACGGATACCCCTACCAATCCACCGGCACCGACACCAAAAGCAACAGAAAGGCGTGAAGCAGACGCGACACCGACACAGTGGGAATTTGTTGTCACACCAGAACCCTGGGGCTCACCAGCGTTCGAAACACCATGGCCGGAGCCGCCTGTCCCAAGCACATTTACACCACCGGCAACTCCTGCCCCTGCTACAGCTTTGCCCACCACCCACGCACCAGGTACATTTACACCCGGTGTGTTGCCTCAACAGGCACCGCCCACAAGGCAGGTGTCAGGTATGTTTACACCAACGCCCTCGCTACCACCCGAGCCACCAGTCGCGCCGCCTACGCAGCCTGCGCCGGGCGTCTTCAGCCCATCAGTCGCATCGGCACAGCTATCCTGTAGCGGACGCTTTATCCCGTACGATTTGCCGCATGTGACCACGCTCGAAACGAATATGGGGCCTTTACCAATCGCCAACGGCGCTGGGGTTGCGATCAATGATTTAGATAATGATGGCGATCTCGATATTGTGCTGGGGGGCAACGACGGCGCCGACACATTACTGTGGAATGAAGGCAACCTGACCTTCCGCTGGAATGGTTTTGGCACTGGGCGCACGCGCACCGTCAACATCGTAGATGTCGATGGCGATGGCTGGCAGGATATTGTCCTGACAAAACAGACCGGCGCGCTCGACTATTGGCGCAACCTGGGGTCAACCGTCGCGCTTGATACTGTGTGGAGTAACCAACAATTTACGCGGGAGACATTGCCGGGCATTGCCCAGCCGGCCACGGCCATCGACTGGGCCGACTTGGACAATGACGGCGATCTCGACTTGGTGACCGCGGCGTATACGGCAAATTTGTCACCGAACGTAGCCAGTGGCATCTATGCCTATACCAATCAAGCCGTAGCCTTTACACCAACGGCACTGGCGACCACAACGCTAGCCTTGGCGCTTACTCTCTTCGACATCAATAGCGACAGCCAACTGGATGTTCTGGTTGGCAACGACAGCGCTCTGCCCGACCAGGCTTGGACGCACCAAAGCAACGCGTGGCCGGCAGCGACACCTTTTGCTCGCAC
>DAOTTR010000278.1:0-7228 GCA_034437715.1 Caldilineaceae bacterium | reverse complement strand
GTGCTGCGATTTTTGAGCTTGTGTGCTTCATCGATTACGATCAGGTCATATTCGCGTTCAAGAATGGCGTCGCTTTGGTGTTTGAGCTTGGCGCGATCAATGCTCGTGATCCAGCGCCCATATTCCTCACCCTTGACCGCGCGCCATTGACCCGGCGTTTCCATAACCCGAAATGATTCGTGAAATTTATTTTCTAACTCTTCGCGCCACTGCTCGGTGAGCGAGGCTGGCGTCAATACCAGTACCGAGCGCACCAGCCCACGCAGAATGAGCTCCTTCATAATAATGCCGGCTTCAATCGTCTTGCCCAGCCCAACTTCATCGGCCAGCAGCGCGCGCCCGCGCATGTCGCGCAGGGCCTTGAGCGCCGTTTCGATCTGGTGTTCATAGTGTTCAACCGCGATCTCATCCAGACAGATCAATTCATCAAAGCCGCGGCTCAGGCGCAACGTTTCAGCTTGGAGGCGCAGGCGATAGATGGGCAGCGGCTCTGGCGCGCGAATGCGGCCATGGGTGCGAAAGAAGTTTTCCAGATTCTGTGGTGTCTCGATCACGCGTGGCGGCAAGGTAACGCCCAATGCCGCAATCTGGTTTGCCAGATTGTGATCGATATTGTAGCGATAGCCACAGCGAAAACAGACGGTCGCTGTTTCCTCATCCAACCACGTACACTGGGGGCAGCGCTTGCCCATGAGCATTTCGGGCGTGGCGTCGGCCTTGTGTTTGCGCTTGGTCGGCTCTTCGGGTATTTCTAACCATTCAAAACGTTCGGTCATGAAGGGGATTTTATTCCTCTACTAGTTGGCGACACGCTTCAGCCAACGAGGTAAGTTTGGTGGCGAGAATATCCCAAACGATTAGCTGATTTACGCCAAAGTACTCGTGGATCACAATATTCCGAAAGCCAACAATCTTGCGCCATTCAATATTCGGTGTCCTGGCTTGTACATCAGTCGAGAGTTTTGATGCCGCTTCGCCAATGATGGCAAGATTATGCAAAACCGCGTCTACCGTCTTCTGATCATCTACAAATTGCTGATAATCATAACCTGCTGTATAGCGTTGAATTGCGGCAACTGCAGTAATGATATCATCCAAGATATAGTTTATGATCTCTGGGCATAGTGTACTTCTTGTAAAATAATTGGCCTGATGCGCGGTTTCAAGCCATCTAGCATTACCAGATCAACTTTTTGTTTGAATAGTTCCTCTAAATAGAATTTTAAATCCATATAATGATCAAAGGTCGGCGAGACAAAATCAACTAAAATGTCGATATCGCTTTCCGAATGGGCACCTTCGCGTGCATGGGAGCCAAATAATCCAATCTGGCGCACCTGGAAGCGTCGATAAATTTCTGGTGCATGTTGATTTAGTTGGCTCAAAATCGCTTTACTGGTGATCATACCAAAGCCCTGTTTCGCTACCTATGCTCAATTCTATAGAACATTTCATCTGTGCATTGTACTTGTTATACAAAAGTATAGCACGAAATCGTGATAAATCTTCAACTAGCGTGAAATCAAATTGAAATGATGAATTTTTTATACGCATGTCGGCATAAAAACCGACGTTTGATGCAGCCGTGATCAACGTGCCGGGGACTGACCAAACGTAGATTCGAACTGAGCACTTCTCCTGGTCAGTCCCCGGCACGCTATGGCGCAACGCCGGTTCTCAAATTGAACTCACTAGTAGATCCCGGCGTAAATAAGGTACCCTATTTTTACCATGATGTACACGAGTAACGTGCCTGATTAACGGCCGTGGTATCTACGCCCAACTGTACTAGTAGATCCCGGCGTAAATAAGGTACCCTATTTTTACCATGATGTACACGAGTAACGTGCCTTATTAACGGCCGTGGTATCTACGCCCAACTGTACTAGCGTAATCGCGCGATTGACAAATTATATGCGCACTATGTCGGGTACAGGTGTGCGAACTTTGGTACAGTAGGGTAAAATGGGCGCTATGCGACAGGATAGAGAACTACGCCGACCCGCGTGGACGGCAATCGATTGGGTGCGTTGGCTTTTGCCGTTGGGGGCATTGCTCACGCTGGCTGGCTATTTTGGCCCCTGGGTCGCGCATCGCGTGGCCGGTTTGGTGGTGACGGGGCTGGATCTAGGCGAATATGTAAAGTTTTTGCCCGTGGTGCGCGCCGGGCAAGTGTCGATCTGGCGCGCGGGTTTTTACTTGCCACTGGTGACCGTGAGTCTGGCACTAAGTTTGGCTGCTTTTCGTCCACAACTGCGCTATGGCTGGTTCGTACGGGGTTTGCTCTTGGCTATCGCCAGCGTGGCTGCGCTTAATTTGTTGCCACCGGCCTGGAATGAGGCGACCTTTCAGAACCCAGAGTTTCGCCAACAGATCGGAGCCCTGCTGCTTTGTCTGGCGGCGGCGGCGTTGAGTCCTTTGCTGGCTCTGTTACCGGGTTGGTTCAGCAATGGCTTGATTCCCTTGCTCAGCGCGTTTGCCCTCTGGTTTCCCCTGCGTGACTTCCTGAGCGTACTGCCTGCCATTCGCGAACTCTATCAACAGCCGTTACAGCCAGGGTGGGGTGTTTATCTGTTGGGGCTCGGCTTGCTGCTGTTGGGGAGTGTCCACTTGTGGTGCTTGATCTGTCGAACATCGCGCCCAAAATAATAGGTGATGATCTCGAAAAATCGAACTGGAGCTTGCAAATGCAACTAGGCATGATAACCAATCCCCGACAAAGTTTGGCCAAAGAGATTGCTTGGGCGGCCGAGAATGGTTTTGCTATGGTAGACTTGGCTTTGGAAGCACCGGCGGCGGCACCGGAAGGGGTCAAGTGGGCCGAAGTGAAGGCGGCACTGGCTGACCATGCCCTCTCTGTGATCTGCCGGGCCGCGACCTATCTGCCATTGGATAACCCGGCGCCCCTGGTGCGTCAGGGCGCGTTGGATGAGTTGCGGCGCGCGATTGATGCGACGGCGACTGTCGGCGCAAAGCTCTGCACGACGCGCTTTTGCGGGTGGCCGTCACACCTGGAAGAGCGCACCGGCTATGATTATACTCGGCAACTGTTTGGGGTGATTTTGCAACATGGGCAGGAGCGGGGCGTGACCGTCGCGTTGGAGAATAGCCCACAAAATCTGCACCAACTGAAATATTTTCGCGAAATCTTCCAGCGCCTGCCCGACTTAAAATTGGTCTATCACATCGGCCACGGCAATATCCAGACTATGCAGAGCCTGACGCGTGAATATCTCTTTGCCCTGGCCGACCGCCTGGTGCATGTGCGCATCAGCGACAATGATGGGCTGCATAACCTACATCTCCCGCTGGGCGCGGCGGCCAATGGTGGCATCAATCTGCTGCGCGAACTGCAAACCTTGCACAGCTTTCGCTACGAAGGCGCGATTGCGCTGGAAGTGACGGGGGAGCGGCGGTGGCTGCTGGGCAGCGCACACCTGTTGACAGAAACCTGGTCGCAAGCCAAGTAGTGAAGCGTGATAGGAGAAATCATCATCCGCCCCAGCCTAAAGGCGTGGAGCTAAGGAACAACGCCCCATAAACGGGACTACATCGGCCGTCATTGCCCGTTCAAGGGGCGACGCAGGTTAACCCTCTGCATCCCCGATGCGCCGCGTACCTTAGAGATTATTCCGATTGATTATTTCAGCAACAAAACCAGATGGAATTGTTCTTGTAGGTGCGGTTACAAACCGCACCTACGAATGCACAAAATTAAATCGGAATAAAGTCTCTTATTGATCCGCCACGGTGTCCGTTATCGGGACGCTGGCCTCGGCCGGTGCCGCAGCTATGTTGGGGATCTCCAGGTCCCATCCGCCGCCTTGGGGTAGCGGTTCGCAAGTAGTTAGATCTTGGCGATAGCTGGAAGCCATGGTGGGCGCGTCCCACACGCCATTGACTACCGCGCGTACACGACCCGGATCCGCAATGCGTAGTACCACTGCGCCCTGTTCGGTGCGATAGTTTTGCAGATCATAGAGCGTTAATCCACCGGCGCGCACATTGTCACTGTCGAGTGATATGCCAAAGCTGGTCAGCTCGATCAACTGAATCAGGCTCAGGTCGGTCGAAAAGCTGTCTTGAAAGGCGCTCCACAATTCAGGAAAGCGTGTGATCAGATTGGCCGAAAGCATCTTGTCGCGCAGCGCCCAGAGAAACTGGCGTTGCCGTGCAGATCGCCCAATATCGCTTTCGCGCAGGCGCAGGCGGACAAACCAATAGGCACTGTCGCCATCCAGTTGATTATCCCCGGCGGACAGTGTGAAGAAATCCCAGGCTTGGGTGGTTACATTAAAGATCGGTTCGTAAAACGGGCAATCGAGATGGACCGTTACACCGCCCACGGCGTCCACTACCCGCACAAAGCCATCCATCTGAAAGCGCACCCAGTGATCGGTTTGGATGCCGAATGTTTTGCTGATCACCTGCGAAATTAATTGCGGGCCGCCATCGGCAAGATTCGGATTGCGTTCGCCCAGCAAGTCAACCTGGTTGATCCGCCCATAGCCATAGTTGGGAATGTCGATATAGAGATCGCGCGGAATGCTAAAAACCGCTGCCCGCCCTTGCTGGCGATCCAGACCGACAATCATAATCGTGTCGGTGCGCCAATCGTTGGCCCCGGCGCGGCGATCGGTGCCGAGAATCAGGTAGTTATCGGTGAATTGCCAATTGCTGGCTGGGCCGATTGGCTCCTCCCAGATGGGTGTGGGTCGCGGTATCGGGGTCGCAAGTGCTGCGGATGTCGTATCTGGCCCCCTATCGGGTACAGTCAGTAGGCGCGGTACCACCAGCCGTGGCATAATCGTTGGATGCGGGTGCGGTTCATTTGCCCTATTGGGATTGGTCGGTGGTGTGGGTTGCGCCTGTGCCTGTTGGCGCGGCTGCGGCATCTTGGCATAGACCGCACCGCCCGCAAACAGCGCCATGATCCAGATAAGGCAGACCCAAAGCGCTACCCGCGTCAAACGAATTTGATAACCAAACATGTCGATCTTTTCTCCACTACGGACATTGGACTGGTGTATTGGTTTCGGCAAAAGGCGGACGCTCGAAGATATTTTGCGCCGCGGTTGCAATCGCTGGCCAGTCTGGTACAAACACGAACATGCCCTGTCGCCAACTTTCTGTCATCAGTTGCGGGGGAGCAATCACAAAACTGTGTACATTGTCTGGGTTGATCGACAGCACAAAGCGTATCATGCGCAGCGTCGTCACGATGCCAATGTCCGTCTGGACCGAGTTCGCCAGGCTTTGATAGAGCGCAGGCACGCGCGGCAAGAGATTTTCTTTGAGCACCTGGTTGCGCACCGCCCAGACAATCCGCTGTTGGCGGCGCGCCCGATCCAGATCGCCGCCAGTGGAGCGACTGCGCACATAGCGCAGCGCTTGTTCGCCGGTCAAGCGTTGAACCCCTGGCTTCAAATTAATCACTTGATCAATATAGGGGCAGTCTACCTCTATTTCAACGCCGCCCAAGGTATTGATCACTTCTTGGAAAGAGGCAAAGTCAAAGCGCAAATAGTGGTGGATTGGGATGTTCATGCGCGCTTGGATAATTTGCTGCATCAACTTGGGGCCGCCGCCGTTGGGCTCGTCAGTTTCTCCTAAATAATCGACAACATTGATGCGATTGGGCTGATGATTGGGAATGTTATCCAGATAGACATCGCGCGGAATCGAGAGGAGACCAATGCGCCGCTGATCAAAGTCTAGCGCCACGATCATCATGACATCGGTGCGCCAATTGGGCATATTGGGTAAGCGGTCACTGCCCAAGACGAGAATGTTGAGCGTGCGACTGAGCGGCAGATCGGCGTCGATCGATGTTTCCGTCATCGCCGATGACGCGGCAACAACCGGTAGCGCGGTGGCGGCTGGGGTGGCAGCGGTGGTTGCTGTCCCCGTCACCGTGACGGTTGGCGTCAGCGGGAGCGAGGTAGCCGTGTGTGAAGCCGTAACGCTTGGTTCGCTGCCCTGGGCGGCTGCGGTTGGGCGGCTACCCAGACAACCGGTACACAACAATAACAAAATCAGGCTTAGGCATAGCATTTTCGGGCTTTGCCGCGCCGGTAGACAAGCATATAATCGCTTCACAGAATACCAACTTGTTGGACTTACTGATGCGCTGGTGCATGACCGATTGATTCAGCCAAGCCGCACTTCCATAGCAATCAGTCTAGAGAAAAAAGTTAATGATGAATCTTTGATCGTAAACGACATAATTCATCAAACAGGTTCCGGCTGGCCGGATAGTGCCATTGGTGATCCTGCCAAAATTCATGGAGATTGCGTTGACCTGTTTGTTCATAGCGGAGCGCTTGGTGGACCATTTCTAGCTTGTCGGCATCGCGCACCAAGCGCCCTTCGGGCGTTGCGCCGTCGGCATATTCCTGCCAGCAGGCACAATAGTGCGCACCATTGGGCATCTGGCGGAAAAGCTGGGCCAACGCATCCGCCTCAGCTTGCTGTTTCACTGCTTTGCCAATCAGTTCGGTGCTGCGTTTGGGCAAATCCGTCAAAACACTTTCGGCCAGATCGTGTACCAGCGCGATCTGGATGATATGGGCAACCTGTAAGGGCGCTGTTAACCCTTGCAGGGCATAGTTGGTATTAATTGCTTCGGCCAAAAAGATCGCCAACCAGCTCATCGCAAAGCTGTGATCGGCAATCGATTCGGGCTGCCGAATCCCTGCCAAAAGCCAGCCCGTGCGTGGCAACTGCTTCAGATATTGAATATGTGCCAGCCGCGTCGCCGTCGTTTCTTCCTGTGACACGCAACATTACCCTCTGCGCTAGACCAACCGACCAATCGACCAATCGACCATTAAATCATAACAACGCAATTTGGCTGCGCAGCGACTTTATTATCCTCTGCACCGGACTATCGTGAGTTCAATTTGAAAACCGGCGTTCTGCGCTAGCGTGCCGGGGACTGACCAAGCGTAGCTCGGCACTGCGCACGTTTCCTGGTCAGTCCCCGGCACGCGGATTACGGCTGCATCGAAGGCCAGTTTTCATGCTGACATGCGTATCAGAAAAATTCGTCATTTCAATTTGATTTCACTATAATCGACCAATCGACCATTAAGGCGCTTTCAAAGAAATAAGGATCCAGCACTTGCCCAACAAAATCATGCGTAGGGGCGGCCGCGCAGCCGCCCCGCGTTTGGCTCGCTGCGAACGGGCGGCTGCAAGCCGCCCCTACTGGATACTTTATTCTTTG
>DAOTTR010000277.1:0-6507 GCA_034437715.1 Caldilineaceae bacterium | reverse complement strand
GTTTTTCGTCGCGTGTTTTCGCTTTCGTCATGTGATTCTCCATTGCTTCTCTCTCAATTATCACATGACTTCATTTCTATACAAAATTCACTACCTTATTTCTGGACAGACCCTAAGGGGTCTACCCCTTGTTTTTGGGTGGTGTTCTCTTGCTCCCAGCCCAGCGTGTCACATGGCATGCGCAACTTAAAAATGGTGATTGACATCATCATAGTCGTGCTCACTGCGACCCTTGTCTTCTGGCGCTATGTACTCGGTCCAGCCGTGGCCTCGATTACCGAGCAAAGTCAGATCGGGTACTTGATTGCGCTGGCCTACCCGGTGGGTGATCTGTGCTGCTCTGGGCCGTGCTCGTGCTCCTATACCGTGGGGCAGACCGACAGCGAACGGGGCCCTTATTACTTTTGGTTTTTGCCGCTGGCATCACCATCGTGGCGGATAGCGTTTATTCGCTCCAAGCGATCCTGGAAACGTATACATCTGCTGGGCTATTGGATATAAGCTGGATAATCACGAGTCTGCTTTATGGCATCGCCGGGGTTTGGCAAGCAACCGGCAAGATGCCCGTCATGCGCCCAGTGCCCCGCGCCAGTGCCTTGCGGCTGGACACCTGGATCACCTACCTGCCATCTGCCTGTGCGATCGGTGCCTATCTCATGCTCGAGTATAATCATAGTGAAGAGCTTGGCTCCGCCTGGCTGACCTGGGAGATAGGATTCATCATTTTAGTGCTTTTGCGCCAAATAGTAACCCTTCAGGAGAACCATCGGCAAGCCCAAACCCTAGGCCAGGTTAATCATGCCCTGCAGGAAGAGATCAGCGAGCGCCAGCAGGCGGGTGAGCAAGTGCAGGGCGGTATGTTTTTGGGCCGTCCCCAGCACGCACGCCCTCCCAGTTACCCATAGATGTGGGTAAAGGGTAGCCCTGATGGCGGAGGTTGGGTGGGGGTAACCTGAATCGTACGCCAACGTTAAATTCGTGTTGAATGAATTCAGCGCAGCAGGTGATGAAATTTAACATTGGCGTAATCGTTACGAAACGTTTAGGCGCTTTCAAAGAAATAAGGATCCAGCGCTTGCCAAACAAAATCATGCGTAGGGGGCGGCCGCGCAGCCGCCCCGCGTTTGGCTCGCTGCGAACGGGCGGCTGCAAGCCGCCCCTACTGCATACTTTATTCTTTGATATGGCCTTAGGGTCTGTCCAAGAATAAAATAGATGATTTTAGACAGATTTACTCGGGTAACATCACGTAAATTAGCTACTTTATTTCTGGACGGACCCTTAACATTTATTTCCCTGGTTGACAAGAGAGCAAAAGCGACATATCCTGAGACAAGCTAAGATTTCCCGTAACGATTACAACAACGTTAACTTCGTGTTAAATGAATTCAACACCTGCGACGGCAAACGTGTTTAAACACGTTTTCTATACCAGGCGCTGAATGAATTCAGCGCAGCAGGTGATGAAATTTAACGTTGGCGTAATCATTACGAAACGTTTAGGCGCTTTCAAAGAAATAAGGTAACTATTCAGGCACGAAATAGTGGATAGTAATTCGGCAAAACCACAATATATAGTGGTTTGTAGTCAAATCTGGTTTCGTATAATGAGCAAAACTTGGTTTGCCAGTATATGTAAAATCTATATATTGTAGTTTCGCACATTGTACCCACTGCATATTGTGCAATTGACGTGATTGCCATGCCTGAATAGTTACGAAATAAGGATCCAGCGCTTGCCAAACAAAATCATGCGTAGGGGCGGCCGCGCCGCCACCCCGCGTTTGGCTCGCTGCGAACGGGCGGCTGCAAGCCGCCCCTACTGGATACTTTATTCTTTGATATGGCCTTAACATTTATTTCCCTGGTTGACAAGAGAGCAAAAGCGACATATCCTGAGACAAGCTAAGATTTCCCGTAACGATGACGACAACGTTAAATTCGTGTTGAATGAATTCAACACCTGCAACGGCAAACGTGTTTAAACACGTTTTCTATACCAGGCGCTGAATGAATTCAGCGCAGCAGGTGATGAAATTTAACGTTGGCGTACGATTTCCCCATTGATGCAACAGACGGTCGGCGTTGAGTAACGATTCACGAGGGGAGGAACGATGACAATCGTCACCATTTCACGCGAGTTAGGCTCCGATGGCACGCAGATTGCTGAAGCCGTGGCAACCCACCTCGGCGTCAGCGCCGTGGATAAACAAGTGCTGGCCGAAATGGCCCGCCAAATGGGTGTGGCGGTCGAGGTAATTGTGCAGGCCGAGGAACAGTTGCTGGCGAAACCCATCGGCGTCAGCGATGAGATGCGTGCGCTCTTTGCTGCCCAACGCACGCCTGGGCGCACCTGGAGTGAGGCCCAGTTTGTCCAGGGGATGACGACAGCCATCAAACTGCTGGCCACCCAAGGCAACGTGGTCTTTGTCGGGCACGGTACGCAGATTATCCTGAAGGATCACCCCACTACGTTGCATGTCCATCTTTACGCGCCGGCCCCTGTGCGCGCCATACGGCTCCAACAACGGCGGTCGTTACCGGACGTAGAGACGGCCCTGCGCCTGGTCCAACAAGCCGATGAGCAGCGCAAAAATTGGTTCCGCCATTTCTTCCGAGGCATCGACTGGAAGGATGCACGCCACTATCATTTGTTAATTGACACAGCGCGCATACCAGCCGCGATCGCGACGGGCCTCATCATCCAAGCGGTCCAGTCTATCCCGCCCAGGCCCAGATCGAACGAACAAGCGTCCGGTTAACAGTCGGTGGATCATTCTATAAGAAACCAAGGTGGTTGCTTATTTACTCACGCATGTTACGCAGCCATCGGGTCAGAACGGGTAGGGGCATGCGGTCGGCGGCGCACGCAGCTTTGTAGGCAGACGAAACGCGCTTCGCCGCCGATCATATGCCCGGCTTGCGCGGCTATGCGCCGATCAAAACGGGCACGCGCGCGCAATGTGTGCCGGGGACGCGCGACGACCACGCCGCTTTGACAAACTGTACCCCGCGCGTCCCCGGCACACTTCCCTAAAAGTGCAATGCACCCTTTATTAAAAAGTACTTTACCCTTTTATACCATATCCATCTATAACCACATAGTGTCATTCTACTTGACGCATTGTGTAACCTAGATTATCCTTGCCTACATAGAGTGTAAGGATAAGAGTGGCTCCCAATGGTTGTACCAGTAATTACGGTCAAAACTGCCTCTATCCTAAAGATTGATTGCCGTAAAAACCCATCATCAAACCCATTCTGGCGTTGAACGTATCCGTTCATCGAAGTGCCATTGCTGCTCCTGACAAGAAAGTGTGATGCCCCCAATGGAACCAGAAGAAATCTCCCGCCAGACTATTAACAGAAATAGGAGCCTGCGATGCCCCCGCGCAAAGTCGAATTCCGTCAAGGATATTATTATCATCTTTACAATCGAGGTGCCGGTCGCCAGTCGATCATCCGTGAGGAACGTAACTATCGATACATACTAGACCTGATCAACAAGCATCTTGCCGAACTACAATTGACCTTGATTGCCTATTGCTTGATGCCGAATCATTATCATTGGCTGGTACGTCAGGATGGTGAATATGCCGCTGGTCTTTTGGCGCAGCGGGTATTTAACAGTTATACGCGCGCCTTTAACAACGCGTATCATCGCAGTGGTACACTCTTTGCTGGCCGCTACAAAGCCATCCTGGTGAGCAGCGATGAATATCTACGTCATCTCTGCTGTTATATCCACGCGAATCCAGTCAAAGATGGCTTTGTGCTTGCGCCTGAACTTTGGCCATACTCCAATTACCAAGAATGGATTGGCCTGCGCAACGGGAAGCTGGTGGATCGGACGTTTGTCGCCCAATACTTTTCAGTTCCCGGTGGCTATCAGCAGTATGTGCACGATTATTGTGCGCAACGAACGCAGTTGCCCAAAGGCTTACAGGTCTACTTGGATGAGATTGCAGCTGAGTAACCAGCTAAACATGCCCGGCATCTTGCAGATGCCGGGCATGTTTAAAGAGAACATTGGTGGTGGTTGAATGACAGCAAGGTTGAATGGGCAGGCGTTGCCTGATGGTTGGGTGATGACAACAATTGAAGCTATCACCTTGTTGGTTGATAAGGCCAATCCAAGTGAGTACCCTAATAAAGTATTCGATTATCTTGATATATCGTCAATAGACAACTCCATTAATAGAGTTACTGAACCAAAAGCTTACCTCGGTGCCGAGGCTCCATCTAGAGCACGTCAATTAGTATTTGCTGATGATGTATTGTTCTCCACTGTACGGACATATCTACGGAATATTGCGCTTGTGCCTAACCAGTTCAGTGGCCAAGTAGCTTCGACTGGATTTTGCATACTTAGAGCAAGTACTGGCACTATTGGAAGTTTTCTATTCTATTATGTGCTAACAGATGATTTTCTTGAAGAACTCGGAAAGCTACAACGTGGTGTGAGTTATCCTGCTGTACGAGATACCGATGTAAAGAGTCAGCCTATTCCCCTCGCCCCCCTCAACGAGCAACACCGCATCGTTGAAGCCATCGAGACCCAATTCACCCGGCTGGATGCGGCGGTGACGGCCATGAAGCGGGCACAGGCCAACCTGAAACGCTATCGCGCCTCTGTGCTCAAGGCCGCGTGTGAAGGGCGTCTCGTGCCGACCGAAGCAGCGCTTGCCCAGGCCGAGGGCCGGTCCTATGAATCGGCCGCCGCCCTCCTGGAACGGATTCTTGCCGAGCGACGGCGCAAGTGGGAAGCAGAGAATCCCAAGAAGAAATACCAGGAGCCAGTTGCGCCGGATACCAGGGAGTTGCCGGATCTGCCGGCAGGGTGGGTATGGGCTTCAATTGAACAGATAGCAGCGCATGAGCCAAATTCTATTACGGATGGACCCTTCGGATCAAAATTAAAAACAGAGCACTATACAGAGGCTGGCCCCAGAGTAATTAGATTACAAAACATTGGTGCTGGCATATTTCATAATGAATACGCCCACATTAGTGAGGAACATTTTCAAAGCTTGAGAAAGCATCAAGTAATACTCACGGTTCGTGTAAAAAGTAGAACAAAAAACAGAAATAGATTAATCTGTCAGAATGGACAGAGCAAGGAAAGTGACAAATGAGCGTGTTGATGATACGCCGCTGCTGTTGGCGTATCAAAACGAGATGGGTGTAGCAGAGCTAATCAACGAACATTTTGTGATGCACGGTCACTGGCAAGGGGCAAGTGCAGGTGCAATTACGCAGGTGTGGTTGAGTTTTATCCTGTCAGAAGGTGACCATCGTCTCAACCGAGTCGAAGCGTGGTATGAGAAACGTGCACAAACAATCGGTGATTATGTACCAGAAGCACTGGTGCGCAACGATTTTCGAGATGACCGACTTGCGATCATACTCAAAGCGCTAAGTTGCGATGCAACGTGGTCAGCCTTTGAAGCAGAGCTGAATCAACGCACAATTCGTGTCTACGATCTGTCGGTCGAGCAGGTGCGCTTGGACACAACGACAGCCAGTGGCCACTGGCAAATCACCGAAGATGGCCTGTTTCAATACGGTCACAGTAAAGATTATCGACCTGACTTGCCGCAACTGAAAGTGATGCTGGCCACGCTTGACCCACTCGGCATGCCGCTTGTCACCCAAGTGGTGAGCGGCAATCGTGCTGACGACCCGCTCTATTTGCCTGCGATAGAGACAGTGCGCGCAAGTCTGAACAAATCAGGCATTCTTTACACGGGCGATGCCAAGATGGCAGCCCTCGGTGTGCGAGCCGCGCTTGAGCAGGCAGATGACTATTACTTATGTCCGCTACCCGCTGTCCAAATGCCGCCGCAGAAGTTGCGGTCAATCATTGAGCCGGCTTTGCAAGGTGAAAAGCCGCTACTGGCGGTGAATCGAAGCGAAGCTGATGGCGAACTTGTCCAACTTGCCGATGCCTTTGAGCAAGTGGTTGAACAAACAAACACGGTGGATGGCGAGCAAATTACTTGGTATGAGCGGCAGATCGTCGCCCGCTCGACTAAATATCAGCAAAGCCAAACAAAATCTCTGCAAACTCGGCTCTACTGGGCGCAAGAAGAAATCAATGCCCTCAATGAACGCAAGCAAGGCAAGGCTCACCTGACAACGTACACAGACTACGAACTCGCTGTCGCCAAAATTCTCGCCAAGCGCCAGGTAGCTGGTTTACTCAATGTTACCTACCAAACCGCCGTTCACGAGCGTCATGTTCAGAAATATCGTGACCGCCCAGAACGCATCGAGCGGACTGAAGAACACTTTGTCACCGCAGTGCGTGACGAAGACGCGATCAATTTGCACCGACAAACTTTGGGCTGGCGCGTTTATGTCACCAACGCACCCGCTGACAAACTCGCTCTTCAGCAGGCTATCATTGCTTACCGAGAACAATTTACCGAGGAGCGAGCCTTTGGTCGTCTCAAGGGCAAACCCCTTTCGCTTACACCAATGTATTTGGAAAAAGACGACCATGCC
>DAOTTR010000276.1:0-22954 GCA_034437715.1 Caldilineaceae bacterium | reverse complement strand
ATCCCCAGTTGTTGGCGCAGCGACGCCTGCGGCATGGTGCGGATATCGCGGCCATCAATCAAAATTGCGCCCTCGGTCACATCATAGAAGCGGCTCAACAGGCTGATAATCGTGGTCTTGCCTGCGCCGGTTGGCCCCACCAGCGCAATCGTCTCGCCGGGCGCGGCTTCTAGGTTGACATCGATCAGCACCGGTTTGTCGGGCGCATAGCCAAAACTAACATGATCAAAGGTGACGGCACCCTGAATCGCCAACGGCTGGGCGTCGGGCTGGTCTTGAATCGTCGGCTGGGCATCGAGCACAGCAAAAATGCGCTCGGCCCCGGCCATGGCCGATTGCAACTGATTGTAGAGCATGGCAATGCCGCGCATGGGGCGGAAGAAGTTCATAATGTAAATCACAAAGGTCGCGATCACGCCCACAGCCACCACACCGCGTAGCGCCAGCCAACCGCCCAACAGCGCCGTCAAAGCGATGGTGATCGTCATCATGGTGGTGAACATGGGTCCCAAAATGGCGATAATCACATCAGCCTTGGTGCCCACCTCGCGATAACTGGCGCTGGCAACTCTGAATTTATCAATGGTCGCGGCTTCTTGGGCAAACGCCTTGACCACGCGAATCCCGGCAATGTTCTCTTCCATAATCGAGTTCATCCCGCCCAATTCGCGCTGCACCTGGCGAAAATAGGTGCGACTCAGCTTGGTGATCTGGCCGGTAATATAGAGCATGATCGGCAGAATGATCAGCGTGCCAATCGCCAGTTGCCAGCTCAAAAAGAACATGGCAACCATGATGCCGCCCAACAGCAAAATATTTGTCGTGAATTCGATCAGGCCGTCGGAGAGCGCACGATTGATCGCTTCACTGTCATTCGCCACGCGGCTCATGAGATCGCCCACCCGGTGCTGGTCGTGGTAGGACATGGAGAGCATCTGCAAATGGGAAAAAATCTGGGCACGAATGTCGCCCACCAAGCCTTGCCCGATCTTCACCATCAACAGTCCTTCAATCATCGTCGCAATGCCCACACCCACATAGACAGCCAAGATCAACAGGGCATAGCGGGTCAGCCCGGTTACGTCGCCAGGGATGATAAAGTTATCAATCGTCCGCCCCAGCAGGATCGGCCCGGCCAGATTCAGCGCCGTACTGATCAGCACTAGCGCACCCACCAGGATCAAGCGCGCTCGATAAGGACGTAAATATTGGAGCAGGCGGCGAATGGTGGTGCGCGTATCCTGTGCCGCCTCGCCCGTCAACCTGCCAACGCCACCACCCATGCCAAAACGAACTGCCGGTTTTGCTAGATTTTGTTGTGCCATAATTTTATCCTATCACCTGTTCTTGCACGGGATCTTGCTGCCCATTTTCCCCAATTTGCGACGCGTAAATCTCCTGGTAGAGTGGGCTGGTTGCCAGCAATTCACGGTGTGTGCCTTGCGCCACAATCCGACCATCATCCAAAACCAGAATCTGATCGGCCTTGAGCACACTGTTGATGCGTTGCGCCACAATAAAAGTCGTGCGGCCCACCATCAACGTTTCCAGTGCCTGTTGCAGCCGGATCTCTGTTTCAAAATCGACAGCACTGGTGCTGTCATCCATAATCAGGATTGCCGGGTCGATCAACAGGGCACGCGCAATGGCAATGCGCTGTTTTTGACCGCCCGAAAGATTCGCGCCGCGCTCCTCGACCCGACTGTCATATTGTGCTGGCATGGCGCTGATAAAGTCGTGAGCCTGGGCCGCTTTGGCCGCATCGATCACCGCTTCCAGCGATGCTGCGGGGCGACCATAGGCAATGTTTTCGCGCACGGTGCCGCTGAAGAGCGTCGTCTCTTGCAACACAACGCCGATATTACGGCGCAGGATATCGGGGGCCCACTGGCGCAGATCGACACCATCAATGCGAATGCTGCCGCCAGTGACATCATAGAAACGGGGCAACAAATGCACCAGCGTACTTTTGCCCGATCCGGTGGCCCCCAAGAGTGCAATCCACTGGCCTGGCTTTGCCGCAAAACTTACGCCGCGCAGCACCTCTTCGGCCCCCGTGCCATTGAGGTGATAGCCGTTTAGATGACCGTTCACAGCGCCAGTGGGTGCAACAGTTGGCGTCGCCCCAGACAGCACAGGCAGCTGTGTCGGGGCGAGGCTGCTCTCACGAGCTGCCTCATAGCCGTAGGTGACATTCTCGAAGACGACGCTGCCCTGCATTCGCCCGGTTGGACGATAGGCTTGTTCGGCCGGTTGAATGCGCGGGGTCGTATCGAGAATTTCAAAGACCCGTTCCGCCGACGCTTCAGCGCGCGAGACCATCATCATCATGTTGCTGAGGAGGAGGAGCGGGGCCATGCCAATCATCAGGTAATTGTTAAACGCCACCAACTGCCCAATCGAGAGCCGTCCGCCCAGCACATCCAGGCCACCCCACCAGAGAATGGCAACGATACCCAGATTGGTCAATAGGCCCAAGGCGGGCATTGCCAGCGCCATCAGGCGACCAACACGGATATTTTCGTCGCGATATGCCTCGCTTGCGCCGACAAATTGGTCAATGGCATAGCGTTCGCGCACATAAGCTTTGACGACGCGAATCCCGGCCAGATTTTCCTGCACCAGCGTATTCAGCGCGGAGAGCTTCTGTTGCACGCGGCTAAAGAGCGGTTGGGTAGTCACCACCAAGACACGCAACAAAAGGCCCGCCAATGCCAGCAACACAAAGATCACCAGCGACAATTGCAGATCGGTAATCACCAACATGATCACGCTGCCGACGATCATGATCACGGCGCGCAGAATCAGCGACAGCCCTGCACTGGTAAACATGCGCACCGTATCGACATCGCTGGAAACGCGTGTCATCAGTTGGCCGGTCTGCATCTGATCGAGATTCGCCCAGGAGAAAGATTGAATCTTGGTAAAGAGGGCGTTGCGCATATCAAAGGCGATGCCTTGGGACAACCGCGCCCGATAGAAGCCTTGTGCCACTGTCGCCGCTGCGCCCAACACCGACGCGCCCAACATCCACAGCGCGCCCTGCCAAACCACCTCCATGCTACCGGCGCGGATGCCATCGTCGATGATGGTTTGCAACATGCGCGGCACCACGAGTTCTGCCGCCACAGGCAGCAACACCGTCAGCAGACCCAGGATCGCAATCCGCCGATAGGGCCAGACAAAATAGATCATACGCCGCAGATTCATTCGACTTCCATCCCTTCTATCGTCACTTCCATCAGTTCAATAATATCGTTCAAGGCATCATTCATACGCGCCAGACGTACCGGGTCCAAGGTATTGAGCCGCCGCCGCAATAAAGCGATGCCACCCAGGGGATTCCTTTCGGCAATTTCCCGTCCAATGGGCGTTAAGTCCACGATCACCACGCGATTGTCTTCGCGCGAACGCGTGCGCGTCACATAGCCAGCCTCTTCCATGCTAGAGACAATCGTCGACGCGAAACTGGCGCTGCGGTAGAGATACTCCTGCACCTGCCCCACGGTGGCCGGTCCGGACTCTAGCAGAAAACGCAGCACAGAAAACTCACGCGGCCGAATCCCACGATCATCCATCTGGCGCGCATGTTGGTGGAGAAAGCGATTGATCAGCAGAAATTTATGGATCGCCTCACCAGCGGATGTTTCAGGTGTATCACGCAATGGAAGCAACTTCCCTTCTACAAAGAATAGTTTCATGAATAATATTTCTACAAAGAAAGAATAGCTCGATTCCAAAGGGGTGTCAAATTGCAAGCCATGCTATAATAGCCAAAATGGCAAGGCTTGGAACGGAAAGCCGTTTCAGGCGTAAACAGTCTGTAGACGGGCGTTGTTCGTATGCTGCTTACCAATCGTCGCCATCGCATCCTCTTTGCCGCCTTGGCCGGGCTGGAGGTGGCTTGGTTTTTACCTTTTGCTCTCACGCTCTTTGCCTGGATGATGCCCGAACGTGCGCCATTACCCGCCCTAGTGGCTGGCCTGGGCAGCTATTCCCCGTTGGCACTCTTTGGCTTGGTCTGGGGATTGATGCTGCTCTATCTGCTCTGCATCGATCTGCTCAATCGCTGGCAAATCCATTCCCCACTCCATGAATTCGCCATGTTGGGCATTGTGCTGGGGACTGCACTCCTGCTGGTGCGCTTCCTGGTCTTCCCCGCCCTCGCGCCGTGGGATCTGCGCTGGCTGCTGGCAGTCGTGAGCGCACTGTTTGAATTTGCGCCGGGGAGCACGGCAATCATCTTTTTGCTGATGGTGAATTTTTTTCTATGGATCCGCGTGGCAACCGCCACTGATCGCGCGCTGACCTTTTTTAGTGTGGGCGTTAGCTTTCGCCTGGGGATGCTGCTGTCGCTGGTCGGCAATATCCTCTTAATTTTGGTGGCGCGCCAGCCAGCGACGGCGGCACTCACCTATTTCTGGCTTTTCTTTGGCTTTGGTCTGCTGGCGGTGGCGCTGGCACGTATTGATGAAAAGGCCATGGGCGCGTCACAGAGCACAGGCGCGACGTTGCCCTGGGGGCGCTTCGGTCAACTGCTGGTCATGATTGGGATAACCCTGGCCACCGCCATGGTCAGCGCAAGTTTCTATACCCCCACCAATATCAAAACTGTACTTGGTTGGTTTTCACCGCTCTGGAATTTTTTGGGGACGGTCTTCCTGCTGATTTTCCACACGCTCTTCTGGTTATTGATACCAATCTTGGAGCGCATTATCGAGTTCGTACGCGGGTTGCTAGCTACGTTGGAACCACCCGAAAACCTCCCCCAAGAGTTGGGCCAGCTGGGCGAACAGCCACCGATCACGATCAACGAAATCGTACAGAATGTCGCCTTTGTGCGTTATTGTATGGTTGCCGCAACAATCATGACCGTTATAATTCTGTTGTTGATTCTCTTCGCGCGCACGCGCAAACGTGGGCTGGGCGAAGAACAGGAACAAACAGCCAATGAAGGATTGGCCTTTGGTGGCAATCCCTTGGATCGGCTGCGGGGATTGGGTCGCCTCTTTCGCCGTTATGGATTGGGGCCGGGTCTGCTGGCCGCCATCTCGGTGCAAAATATCTATGCCAATGTCTGTCGCCTGGCAGGTCGGCGCGGTTATGCACGGCTGGCCGCTCAATCGCCCGACGAATATCTCACCAGCTTACGGGCCGCCTTTCCCGGCCAGGAAGATAAACTTGCGCGGCTGACCGCCATCTATATGCGTGTCCACTATGGAGATCGTTCTGTCGACGATAGCGAGCTAGCACAACTACGCGAAGATTACAGCGCAATTCAAGCCACACCAGTGCCTGCGGCAGGCTGATAGGCTTCCTGGAAGGGTACTTGCAGTCCGCTTCTGCAGAAGGTGTATAATCAAGAGTGAATTGTCACTGTTCCACAGTGCGCATCTGTATGATGCAATCAGTTACCCTATTCGCTTGAAAGTTATGATAAAAGGAGTTTTTCAATGGCGAAAAACCACACAGCACCCCTTCGCGAAAGCGTGAATGAGCGCGAAAATACGCTAGTTGATCCAACCGCAGTGAACGATTCTGCCGTCACTGCACCCACTTTGCCACCCACAAGTGATTCACCCAAAGCCGACGCCAACTTTCCCGCAGGCGATCTAACGCTGCTCGACCATGCCCAGCGCGAGAGCGCTTATGCCGTGGCCCAAGCCCAATTAGATGCCGTGGCCGATTTTATGGATTTGGAAGATGATCTGCGCCTTTTTCTGCGTACCCCGCAGCGCGAGCTGATTGTGCATTTTCCGGTGCAAATGGATGACGGGCATATGCGCATGTTTACAGGCTTCCGTGTCCACCACAATATGGCCAAGGGACCAACCAAAGGTGGCATTCGCTATCACCCCGATGTTACGCTAGACGAATGCCGGGCGTTGGCCATGTGGATGAGTTGGAAGTGTGCTCTCATGAATCTACCCTATGGCGGGGCCAAGGGCGGCGTCATTGTCGAACCGAGCGAACTCAGCTCGCGCGAATTGGAAAAGATGACACGCCGCTACACGACCGAAATTAGCCCTTTTATCGGTCCCGAACGTGATATTCCCGCGCCCGATGTGGGCACCAACGCCCAGATCATGGCGTGGATGATGGACACCTATTCTATGCACCACGGCCACTCGGTGCCAGCAGTCGTCACGGGCAAGCCGATTGCAATTGGCGGTACGGTCGGGCGTGAATATGCCACCGGATTGGGCGTCACCTATGTGACGCGTTCGCTGCTGCGTCAGCGTTTGGGCCGCACACTAGAGGATGCGACGGTAGCGATTCAGGGGTTTGGCAATGTAGGCAGTTGGACAGCGCGCTCGATGCACGAACGTGGCGCACGCGTGGTCGCCGTCAGTGATCGCTTTGGCGCGATCTACAATAGCAAAGGTATCGATCTGCGCCAGTTGCTGCAGTACATGGCAGAAAGCGGTACAGTTACCAGATTTCCCACGGCAGAGGTCCTGAACAATCAAGAATTGCTCGAGTTAGAGGTTGATGTGTTGGTGCCAGCCGCGCTCGAAGGGCAGATTACCAAGGAAAACGCCGGACGGGTGCGCGCCAAGGTGATTGCCGAAGGTGCCAACGGCCCCACGACTCCGGAGGCCGATCAGATCCTGAACGATATGGGCGTTACGGTAATTCCCGATATTCTTTGTAATGCGGGTGGTGTCGTTGTCAGCTATTTTGAGTGGGTCCAGAGCTTGCAATCATTCTTCTGGGATGAAGGCGAGGTACGCCGCGCCATGGAGAAGAAATTGTTGGATAATCTCGATGCGGTGATTGGCGTCATGTCGCGTCGCAAATGCGATCTGCGCACGGCAGCCTATACAATTGCGATTGAACGGATTATCGAAGCCGTCAAATTGCGCGGCTTTTATCCTTAACAAGCCAGGCTGCGCAAACCGGCATGGGCAAACTACTGCCTAGTTCCGGTTCGCGCAGCTGATCTACTGTTGCTGCAACAAAAATTCTACCAATGCCGCCAGATCCGATTCTGGGAGAAAGGTATAGATCGGCATGCGGTGGGAGGTCAGTTCATATCCTGGCACAATATAGACAGGAGGATCAACCAGACTCTCATGCAGATATTCGGCCGCGGTGGTGGCAGTGCCGTGATAGGTTGCGTCTGCAATGCGCTGTGCGGCCAAGGTGCCCATGCCATTGTGCGACGGGCCAAAGGTGCCACCACTGCCCGTTGCTGTTAATTGATGGCAAATGCCACAATATTGCTGCCGATAGATGGCCATCCCCTGGGCAGCCAGATCAGTTGAGTTGGCCGGTGTGGCAACGACGGTCGTGGTCAGGGCTGCGGTTGTCGTGATGATAGGGGAAACGGCGTTCGTCACCCCATCCGTTACAGGGGCGGGCTCGGTGATCGTCACAGTACGGGTTGATAGATCGGTGGCGGCTAGGGATGAAGGCAACGGCGTGCCACTCGCCGTGTCAGACACGATCAACTGACAGCCTGCACTTAGCCCTACCAAGCATAGTAAGATCGTTACAAAAAATGATCTCATTGTGCTTCCTCTACATGACAGATTAAAACAAAGTGCTTGGAAGGATAGACCTTTCAGGCACGTTCGATCATATCATGTTGCGATATTTACGGTCAATTCTTACCATATTCTTACCTACTTTACGCTGCTTTTATCCCCACCATGGTTCGCCCTCGGCGCGCTGGGCTTTCAGGTACGCCTGATCCAGATCCAATCCTAGGCCAGGGACAGTCGAGACTTTCATCTTACCCTCTTTGATCACAATCGGATTGGCCGTGGCCCACTGGTATTGATCGGCACGCGCCGAACACTCCATCAACGGGCAGTTGAAGACTGCCGCCGAGAACTGCTGCGATGCCATATTCAGGATCAGCCCGCTGACATTATGCAGACAAACCGGAATGCGATAGAGCGCGGCCAGATCGGCAATGCGCTTTGTGCCCGTGATGCCACCCGAGTTGATCAGATCCGGTTGTAGTACATCAACTGCTTGATTTTGCAGAAAAGGCAGCGCCTGTTCGGGTAACTCAATGTTTTCGCCGGTCATGATCGGCAGACGCGTTGTGCGGCGCAACGCCATCCAGGCTTCGGAAAAATCAGGTGCAAGTGGATCTTCGTAGAAAAGCGGCTGGATCGATTCTACGGCCTGGGCCACGCGAATGGCGCTTGGCACGTCCAACTCGTTGTGACAGTGGACGATAATATCGATCTCGTCACCCAGGGCTTCGCGCGCCAAAGTATAGGCTTGGTGCACCAGGCGCGCCTCGCGTGGGCCAATGCTGGGTGTAAATTGCTGCATGGGCACACCCAACACATGGTGGATATCCACTTTGAAAGCTTTGAAGCCACGCGGATCACCCTTCAGCGCATCCGCTCGATCGCGCCATTCGGCCTTGCTCAGATGATCGCCGCCGCCACAATGCGAGTAGAGCGCTAGTTCGTTACGAAAGTTGCCGCCCAACAGCTTGGAAATCGGCTGGTTTAGCAATTTGCCCGCCAGATCCCACAGGGCAATGTCGATGCCGCTGAGCACGCGCACAACGCGCCCCCGTTGGGGGTACGCATAGAACATATTGTGAAAGTGAACTTCAATTGCCAGGGCATCTTTGCCAATGAGACCCAAATGGGGCAGGCGCGGCCCGGCCAACCCTTCAATTGCTTCGCGCGCAAAGCGGCCGCTGGCATGGCATTCCCCGTAGCCGCTCACGCCAGCATCAGTTTCGATCTTGATGAGGGTGCGCCGATCCTGCAACTGCATGGCCTTGATGGCCGTGATCTTGACGCCGTTTGTGCTGGTGGCCGCGTGGGGATCATAAGTGGGGAGGAAGGCATTGGCTTGATTCATGGTTGAGTTTTCCTATAGAAAAAGCAACGGGGAACACGCCATGGCGCGCCCCCCGTTATGGATTGGTGAAATAACGACTATCTGACTATTGGGTCTTAAAGGCGATGCTCACAGGCACCGGCACTTCCGTCACCAGACCAGTTGCACTCAGTTCACCGGTGGTTTGGTCGATGGCGAACTGTACAATTGTGTCACCCTTTTGGTTCAACGCGTACAGCCACGTTCCCGTGGGATCGAAGCTGAAGGCACGCGGGAATTGGATATTCTCGGTCGTGTGTCCGATCAAGGTCAGCTCACCGGTCGCTTCGTCGATGCTATAGGCGACAATGCTGTCGGCTAACGGATGGTCTTCAAACTTGCGATTGGAGCCATAGAGAAACTTGCCCGATGGGTGAACCATGATCTCGGCAGTGCTCTTGTGCTCAGGGAAATCATCGGGCACCGTGCCAATGGTCTGAATTTCTGCGCCAATCTGCCCCGTTGCCGGATCAAACGCAAAGGCTGTCACCGAACCCGTCAACTCATTGATCGCGTAGAGATAATTGCCACTGGGGTGAAAGGCAAGGTGGCGCGGGCCAGATCCGGCGGCCACGGTTACCTCGCTAATGCTGACCAGTTTGCCCGCTTGTAGTTGGAAGATCACAATCTGATCGATCCCCAGATCGGCAGTGGCAATGTAGGCACCACTGGGATCAAAGACAACGGCGTGGGGATGCGGTGCTTCCTGGCGCTCATGGGGGCCGCTGCCCGTATGCGTCACCGTGTCGCTCACCGGCTCCAGGCTGCCATCAGCGTTAATTGCCAGCACCTCAAAGGTTGCCCCCACATAGTTGCCGACGACGACATAGCCACCCGTCGGATCCACCGCGATTTGCGCGGGAATTGATCCAACAGCTTGCCGGTTGATCAGGGTGAGTTTACCCGTTGTGCCATCAATCGCATACGCTTCCAGCGAACCCGCACCCTCTACGCCTTCATAATCGGCAATTTCGTTGCTGACATAGAGATATTGCTGCGAAGGATGAATCGCCACAAAAGACGGATTGTCACTGGGCACCGTCTCGATCAGCGTCAGCGCGCCATCTTCAGGGTTGTAGCCAAAGACGGTGACGCCCGTCGGATGTGTCGCTTCGGCAGCTTCGGACCAACCGCCAGGCGCGCCGCGCGTATAGGTGCCGACATAGGCAAATTGGGTTGCGCCGGCCGCGGCGGCTTCTTCAGCAGGGACAGCGGTGGCCGCGACTTCTTCAGCAGGGACCGCTGTGGCCGCGGCTTCTTCAGCCGGTTCTTCGGTGGCCGCGGCTTCTTCGGCGGGCACTTCGGTAGCCGCGGGTGCTTCTGTGGCCTCTGCAGGCGCTTCCGTAGCGGCTACGGTTGCGGCAGGGACTTCAGTTGGCGCGGCCGCCGGCTGACAGGCCGCAAGGAGCACAAGACAAAGGAGACCGCTCGCCAAATAACGGCTGACGCGGCGACTCCACTTCCATTGGGGTTGCATGATGGTTCCTCCTGGATAGCATGGTGTGAAGAGCATTGAAGTAAAGTTTGGCAATTGAGTATGCGCAGGACCTGGCGCAGCAGGCAGTAACGACTGACCGATACGCCAACTTTTGCATACTAGCTAGGGAGCTTACGAGCAGTATAGTCTGATCAGAAAATGCTGTCAAGGAGGGGAAAAGACGTTATAGAATATAGGGAAGGCAATGGAAAAAGCTTGTGTACAACCGGCGGTATTCGCGCGCGATACAGTCGGCGTGCGAATACCGCGCCTAGCTATCATCTATCGGGCGGGCACAGCTTTTAACGATTCGCCCAGATAAACCGTAAATTGGGGATCCTTCTCGGTACTGGCACAGGGATTCAGCGAATCTAACACGCCGGAAGCTCGATATTCAATAATCACCTCTCCGGTATGTTCCCGGATCAAGCTGCGTGCTTGGTCGGCCAACTCTGAATCGGTAAAACAATAGCCCTCGCGATCGCTGTGGGTTACCCAGACCATCACGGCCCCCAGCCCGCGTTCTTCGACCGAAAAGATAGTATCGCGCATGACCCCTGCACGCGTAAACGAGGGCCGCAGCCGCTCGGTGGGGCAGGCCGTTAGCACAACGGTGGCTACCCCTAAGAGCAGCGCCAATCCCATTGTTCGTTGATAGGGCCGAAATTTTGTCATCCTCTGCGATCCTTTCGTGAGCCTGCGCTCTGAGCCTTGCATTTTCTTCTTCTCACGGCGAACCGTAAATAATATAATATGTACACGATACGTTTACGGTAACACAATTCTAAAGTTGCAAAAAATCTGCGCGCATCCAGAACCCATCCTCGCGTAGAAAAGCGACAGGGCGTTGCTCTTTCAGCGCTTGGGTGCCAGTGGCCGCGCGCGGGGAAAGCCCAGCAAGTTGCTGAGCCTGGAGAAGCGATTATGCGGTTAAAGAAGGATTAGGGCAATGGATTCCAACGCAAGGATAGCCCAATCGCCAGCGCGGCGAGCAGCGCGCCGATGGCGGCAAAGATAAAGCTGATTTCGGTGATTTCGGGGCGAGTAATCAGCGAGGTCGGCAGGCTATCAAAGACCGCGTGTAACTCTTCGGCGCTCTCCGCAGAGTAATACTCGCCTCCGGTCATCGCAGAAACGGCTTTGAGCGTTTCTTCGTCGATGCCGCGGCGAAAACCACCGCCTTGTGGATCGCCGCCGCCACCAAATTGGCCACCCGCAAACGGACCACTGCTCAACTGGCTCCCCCCCAAAAACTGCTGACCACAGTTCATCCTGCCGCCTCGGGCGGTGCCAAAGCCAATCGTATAGACGCGCACACCGCGATCCACGGCCTGCTGGGCCGCGTCCAAGGGTTCGGGGCCGGCGTTGCTGGCCCCATCGGTCAACAGGACAACGATGCTCGGCACATAGACGCCGCTCGGCATGGGCGTTGGTTGGGCATCCGTGCGTGGATCGCGCACCGTAGGGGCAATACTTTGATCAAATTCGGCAATTGCATCCAGTGATTCTAGAATGCCACTGCCAATCGCGGTTCTGCGCCCGGTGGTCAGGCTCACCACCACATCTTCCAACACTTCCTGATCGCCCGTGGGGGGGTGGATCAATTCGGCAAAGCCGGCAAAACCCACAATGCCGATCACCGTACTCGCGGGTTGCCCCTGGATAAAGGAAAGGGCCGCTTCGCTGGCGGCCACCAAGCGATTAGGGGAAATATCGGTGGAACACATGCTACGCGAAACATCCATCGCCAGCATGATCGTCGCCTCGCCGGCTGGCACATTGATAACCGAAATAGGTCGCCCCAGCCCGATTACCAGACTAGCTAGCGCCAGCAGAAAAAGGGCAAAGGGCAGATGGCGGCGCAGATAGGAATAGCGCGGCAAAGCAGCGCGCACCAACGAGAGGCTAGAGTAGCGCACCGTAAAACGCCGTCGCCGCCGTAACATCCAAATATAGACACCGATCAACAGCGGAATCAATCCAAGCAGGAGAAGGAATCCTGGCCAAAGTACGTTCATCTAGCACCTCTCCATCCAAACGCTATCCACGAAGCGAGACGCGCGTCCATCCGCCCTGGCAAGTTCAGGGCAAGCGACTGAACCAGACCAGCGAACATGCGCCGCCCAGCAAAAAGATGAGTATACTCGCCCCCGCCAGCAGCGAGGTGACTTCCATCTCTTCTGGTTTGACCACCAACTGTGGATCAAGATTTTCATAGATGGTGCGCAGTTCTTCTTCATTTTCGGCATTGTAATAGTCACCGTCGGTCAGATCGGCGATCTGTTGTAACGTGGCCTCATCCAATTGCGTATGAATACTGAAGCCCTCAATCTCCAAGGTGGCCCCGGTCGCGCTACCAATCCCCACCGCATGAATCCGCACGCCGCGGTCGGCGGCACTTTGGGCGGCTTCAAAGGGATCGGGCGGGTCGGTGTTCTCGCCGTCGGTCAGCAGCACAATCACTGCCGGCATATAGGTACCATCGGGTAGGGGCATTGGCAGGGCAGGCGGCGTCGGGGTCAAGTTGCTATAAAGCCGTGGCGTTTGATTCCTGTCATCATCGTCGGCAAAGATGGTGTTGAGTGAGGCAACAATGCCATGGGCGAGTGACGTGCCACGTTCGGGTCCCAGCCGGTTGATCGCAGCAAAGATCGTTGCTTGATCATTGGTCGGTGGCTGCACAGCAAAGCCACTGTCACTAAAGGCCACCACACCGATCTGCACTGTGGGCGGCTGGCGACCCACAAAATCGCGCGCCGCGACCTTGGCTGCTTCCATGCGCGTCGGGGCCAAATCTTCGGCGGCCATACTGCCCGACACGTCAAAGGCCAGGATCACGGTTCCCTCCAGCCGTGGCAAACTGATGGCGGCAACGGGCCGTGCCAGGGCGATTAGCAATACCGTCAGGCCGAGCAAAAAGAGCGCCGGCGCAAAATGCCGGCGCATGCCCAGCGGTCGCCCGGCATTTTGTACAAAACCCAGGGTGCCGTAGCGGGCGCGCAATTGCTGCCGCTGGCGCTGCAAACGCAGATACAGCCCAATCAACAACGGAACGATGAGTAGGGTCAAAAGCATCAAGGGCCAGATAAAGGACATAGGCAAATCCTGCAACAAGCGTGTTACACTAAACATTTACAGATGCGCCGTGGCGGTCAGCCGCTACTTGCGGCGCTGGCGCGATTTGGCAAAACGCGCAATCGCGCGCACCAGGTCTTCTTCGGTCGAAAGCGACAACGCATCCACCCCGGCGCGTTTAAAGGTTTCCTGGAGCGCGGCTTCGCGTTGCAGGGCCGCGTCGCGAAAACGCTGGCGAAAACGCTTATCGTGTGTATCCACATAAAGCTGTTCGCCGGTTTCGGCATCTTCCATGATGATCGTGCCGATATCGGGCAGATCGATCTCACGCTGATCCCACAGGCGGATGGACAGCGTTTCATGCCGCCGACTGAGCAGCTTTAGGGGCCGCTCCCACCCGGGTTCGCTGATAAAATCAGAGACAATGAAAATCAATGAGCGCTGCTTGATCGTGTGCAGGCCAGCATTGAGCATCTGGGTGAGGTTTGTAAAAGGTGCTTGGGGCAGACGCGGCTGCTTGAGCAGATCATTGACAAGGCGCAGCACTTGCAGCCGCCCACCACGCGCCGGGATCGTGCGCTCGACGCGGCCGCCATAGAAGATCGCGCCCACGCGATTGCCGTGGCGCGTGAGCAGGCGCGCCATGGTGGTGACAAAGTCAATCAGCACCGTACGCTTCAAGCTCTGCACCGCGCCAAAATCCATGGAAGGGCTGAGATCCAGCAGAAACCACGCGGTGATCTCACGATCTTCCACATATTGCCGGATATAGGGCGTATCCATGCGCGCCGTGACATTCCAATCAATGTAGCGAATGTCATCTTCCGGTTGATATTCGCGCAGATCGGCAAAGTCCAGCCCGTAACCATAAAAGAGACTGCGGTAATCGCCCTGCAACAGACCATCCAACCGGCGGATCACTTCCCAATCCAGGCGCAGCAGAATGCGTTCCGGCGTTGCTCCGTCGGGCGCAAATCCGGTAGCGGTGGAGCCGCTAGGTGGTAACACGGTGGTTGGCATGCTCATGCAAAGGCACCTCTGGCATCGGAATACGCGTGAGAATCTTTTTCAACAGGTCGTCGCCCGTCACATTGTCCGAGAGCGCTTCATAGGAGAGGACCAGCCGGTGGCGCATCACGTCGAACGCCAGATCGCGCACGTCTTGGGGCAGGGCATAGGTGCGCCCGCGTACAAAAGCCAGCGCGCGTGCCGCCAGAATCAGGTTGATCGACGCGCGCGGGCTGGCCCCAAAGGTGAGGTAGTGGGCCAATTCTTTCAGGCCATAGTCGCCCGGTTGGCGCGTCGCCGTCACCATCTTAACGGCGTATTCAATCAGCGCGGGGTCCACATAAACTTTGTCGGCTTCGGCCTGCAAGCTCAACAGTTGATGGGTGGTGAGCACCTTTTGCACCGCTTGCAAGGCGCTCGTCATGCGCTCTACGATGACAAATTCTTCGGTGGGGGTCGGGTAGCCAACCAACACCTTGAGCATAAAGCGATCCACTTGCGCTTCGGGCAGCGGATAGGTGCCTTCGGTCTCAATTGGATTCTGCGTCGCCAGCACCAGAAAGGGCTTGGGTACAGGAAAGCTTTCGCGGCCAATCGTCACTTGGCGCTCTTGCATCACTTCCAGCAGCGCGCTTTGCACCTTGGCCGGGGCACGATTAATTTCATCGGCCAGCAAGAGATTGGTAAAGACCGGGCCAAAGGAGGTGTTAAATTCGCCGGTCTTTTGGTTATAGATGCGCGTACCCACCAGATCGGCGGGGACAAGATCGGGCGTAAATTGGATGCGCTTGAATTCGCCGCCAATCGATTCGGCCAGGGTCTTGATCGCCATCGTCTTGGCGAGACCGGGCACCCCTTCGACCAGAATATGACCACGCGCCAGCAGGGCCACAATCAAGCGTTCTAACAGATGATCCTGCCCGACAATCACCTTCTTCACTTCGTACAGAACACGTTCCATCTGTGTTCCATCCTCAGGGTTTCTATATTGATCCATGGGTGGTCTCCTTTCACACAGTCACAAATAGTGGGGCAAATACTTGGGCTAATAGGGCGGCAGACCCGCCGCACCACCCGCGACATTGATCGGCACCGCAAAGCCAATACCAATAAAGAAATTATCGTCGGTGGGGTTTGCCAGCCCGGTGACAATGCCAACTACCTGGCCGTAGCGATTGAGCAGTGGACCACCCGAGTTGCCCGGATTGACTGCGGTGTCAATCTGAATCAGCCCCTCTAGGCGTTGCCCACTATTGGGCGGGCGGAAGGTGCGGTCAAAACCCGAGATCACACCGGAGCTCATCGAGCCATAGAGGCCGAGCGGATGGCCGACGGCATACGCCTCATCGCCAATCTGCATGGCATTGGGATTGCCCAAGACCGCCGGCACGAGTAATGCTGGCGGCTGGCTGGGGTGCAGCACGGCAATATCATTTTCTGGTTGGATGGCGATCACTTCGCCCGTGGCTTCCGTACCATCAGCAAAGATCAATTCAATGGTGGTTGCGTTGGTAATGACATGCAGGCTGGTCAGAATGTCCCCGCTATCGTTGATCACGACCCCGGTGCCCAGGCCGCTAGTTTCTTCCTCATCTTCATCGACACTTGGCCCCTGGGTTTGGATCAAGACAATTGAGGGACGAATGGCCTGATAGACAAGCGCAGAATAGGCCGGAGCTGGCGTAGCAGAGGCCAGGACTTGGGCCACGCTCTCATTCACTTGGGTTAGGGTTAACGGCGCCGGTGGAGGAACGAGCAGGTTGTAAAGCAGAAGTGCGGCAAACGCGGCAAGGACACCGGAAGCAAACGGCACGACACGTCGCACATACGGGCGGAAGCGTTGCAGGCGACGTTGCCAGAGTTCTTTTTGTACAGCGAAGAATTCATTCATATTCTTTTAGAAAGCGACTACCTCAGCTTAAGGCCACCATTCCACGATATTGAAAAACGGGGTAGAAAATGCCTTAGCCGAATCAATCTAGCCCATAGTATAGCACGCTTCTTGCCCCAAAAAAATGAGATGCTAATGAGAAAATCGGCCTATTATGCACATTTTGCCGCGCGACCACACTAGCTTTACCCAATTTGACGAGTTTTGAAATCTGGATAATTTAGGATCGATCCTGCCCGCTACTCCTGCTATACTGGAAGGGCAAGCGACAAAGTCTGACACGATTTGCGCGAATTTTTCCATCAGTTTCGCTAGGTTGGCAATTTCACAGATTTTCTGCAAACGAATGCATGTAGCAAACCCCTCTGGGGGCGATGAAAGGATCACAAATGTTACGCGGACTTACGACTACCCGATTTCACACGACTGATATCGCCCACCAACGTCTGCACAATCAAGGGATCAGCACGCCTACCTTTGCCGAGCCGGCAACGGTTGTGCGTTGGCTGGGCGCCCTGCAAGGACAAGATTATACAGGCGCAAAATGGTCGATTGGGCTGCGCCTGCCCGGTAGCACAGATGCAGCTATCGAAACGGCCATTGCCAACAAGACAATTATCCGTACCTGGGTAGTCCGGGGCACGCTGCACTTGGTCGCCGCCGCGGATCTGCGTTGGCTGGTGACATTGCTGGCGCCGCGCGTATTGGCGGGCGCGGCCGCGCGTTTTCGGCAACTCGAATTGGATGAAGCAACGCTGGTGCGCAGCAATACGCTGATCGCCAAGGCACTGGAAGATGGAGAGCCGCGGACACGCACTGAGTTGTTTGCCATGCTCGACGCGCATGGGTTGGCCACCGGCGGCCAACGCGGGATCTATATGTTGTTCAGGGCATCGTTCGATCAGCTAATTTACCAGGGCGTGACACAACGCAACATCCCCACCTTTATCGCGCTCGACGAAACGCTACCCCAAGGCAAAACGCTGACGCGTGACGAAGCTGTGATCGAGCTAGCCAGGCGCTACTTCACAGGTCATGGCCCGGCCACACAGCAAGATTTTGTTTGGTGGTCAGGGCTAATCACCGCCGATGCACGCATGGCGCTAGCTGAACTGAAAGCGCACCTGATCCAAGAAAGCATTGCTGGCAAAACCTATTGGCTGGGCACGCCGCAGCCACCGCGCAACGGACCTAGCGTCGATATTCATTTGTTGCCTGGATTCGACGAATATCTGTTGGGCTACCGTGATCGCAGTGCCGTGCTAGATCCACACTATGCCAACCGGATTGTGCCCGGTGGCAACGGCATCTTCTATCCCACGATTGTGAGTGATGGCCAGGTGGTTGGTACCTGGAAACGGATCTTCAAGAAAGGCGCGGTAGTCATCACCCGGCAGCCGTTTACGGGCTTAAGCGCTGACGAGCAAAGCAGATTTAACGCCGCAGCCCAACGTTATGGAGATTTTCTGGGTATGCCAGCGGTGATCGAGTGAACTACAGTCTGGGGACAGCGGAGTTACACATACAGGACAACCTCGTCGCCCTCTTGCGCCACGCGATAGGTCTTGACGCGCAGCTTGGGATCGTAGAGCGCCTGGCCGGTTTTGATGTCAAATTCCCACTGGTGCCAGGGACATTTGAGAATCTCATTCTCGCGGGCATAATCGACATGCAAAACATCGTCGGACGTGACCAATGGACGCAGCCGACCTTTGCAAAGTGGTCCGGCGCGATGGGGACAGCGATTGAGCAAGGCATAATAGGCGTCATCGATATGAAAGATGCCGATAGCGTGGCCATTGACCGTCACCACTTTGCGCTGTCCACTGGGCAATTCGGCTGTGGTCGCGACCACATGGCGCTGGGTGGCTTGCTTTGCCATTGGGGTTCTCCTAAAATATGGTAAGCCATCGCCCAATCTAGATTTAGCTAGATTTAGCTAGATTTAGCTAGATTTAGTACGGGCGATGGCTTACTGCGACATGGTTATAAGCGCGCTTTGTAGAGATCGCGCGCGGTATCGTACATAATACGTTGACGCAAGGCCGGATCGTGCCCGGCTAGAAAGGTGCTTGGCTCGTCCCAATCCCAATGGGGATAGTCGCTGGCAAAGACCAACGTTTCGTCGGCCCACATCCAGCGCAGGAAGGTTTCCATGTCGGCTTTGCTGGGCACATCGGGCAACGGCTGGGAGCCAAAGCGAATGTGTTCGCGCAGATATTCGCTGGGCAGGCGCTTGACCCACGGCGTGTAATCGCGCAAGCCTTTCCAATCGCCATCCATGTGCCACATCAAGCCCGACACCCAGAAGACATCATGCTCGACAAAGAGAAATTTGGTGTTGGAGAATTTTTCAAAAACGCCTTCACAGATCAAGCTCGACACGTGCGCCATTGCGATCTGGGGGCGTGCCATGCGCATCTCCAAGTAGTAAGAGGGAAAGCCAGCCGCCGTGGGCGGTGCGGCAATCCCAGCCCCCTCGGCTCCAAAGTGGACACAGATAGGCAAGCCATAGTGCTGGCAAGCTTCATAAATGGGGTGATAAAAACGGTTACCAAAGGGCATACGCGCCCCGGCGGGCAGCATGACCTGCGCAAACTCCTTGTTGGCCCCCAGGCGCTCAATCTCGGCAACGGCCTGTTGCGGATCTTGCGGTGCAATGTGAATCGACGCCCGGAAACGTGGATCTTTGGCAACCCAGAACTCGGCTGTCCAATCGTTGAAGGCCCGACAATAGGCCGCAGCATAATCGGCATCGGGGTGGACTGCTGCCGAATAGGGGCCACCGGTGAGGATGCCAATATCGATGCCATACTTGTCCAGATGACTTTCCATTGCCACTTCAGGCACGGTGGCTGGATTAATCTCTTGGCCCTCCCACAGATCATGGCGCGCGCCGCGACCGGGCACGTTGGTGTAGCCAATGCCTGGCATCATCGAGCCAAAATCTTTGATCCACTCGATGTAGTGGCGGGGCAGGTAAGGGAAAAGCGTTTCTGAGTCTGGCAGGTTGTGGTGAACATCGCAGTCGATGATCCCGGTTTGGGTACGCGGTGTGCTATGGCCGTTTTGTAACTTGGTCTGTTGCGCCAGAGTCACTGGTTCAGCCACTATATCAAGCGTCATAATTCCTCCTGTTGAACTTGCATCGATCCGCATCAAGCCGTGAACGTATAGTAGATGTTATTCGGCATAATGTCTATTCACCTCAAAGTGGATAAGGAACAATGCTGCCATTATAACGCAGAAGCGGCAAACCGTCATGTAGGCAAAAAGCGCGGGGTGCAGTTTTGGGGAAGTGTGCCAGGGACGAGCGGGGTGCAGTTTGTCAAAGCCCTGTGGTCGTCGCTCGTCCCCGGCACACGTTGCGCACTTGTTCTAAAACTTACCCCAAATTGAATTTCACTCAAAAAGCGAGCGCGGCGGTGAGAATAATCTCACTGCCGCGCCGATCAAGCAGAGTGCCAATTCGGTTTGGAACAGGATTTCACAGCAGCGCAGTCGAGGCGCGCAAGCCGATCTGCACGCGCACCGAACCATCCTTCGGTTCAATATCAATGCCGGTAGGGGTCACTTGACATACTCCCCACGGATAAATCCGGGGGATTCTGAGGACTCAAACGAGGGAAGCAGGGCGAACCCCGTCTTACGTCCGGGTGCCCTTGGGGCGCGTCCGTGCGAAGCGGGTACCCTCTGGGTGCCATAGTTAAAACCAGGGGCTTTACGGGCGGTTTTAGGTAACTCATGTTACGCATCTGACTGGGTGAATGAATTCACCCGTTGGTACACAAAACCTGCTGAAGCCAGGTTAAAGCGCCAGTGCGTTTCAACGCACTTTGTCTACCACTCAGGGGTTTTAACCCTTGGCGTCCTGTGCGTAACATGAGTTAGGTAACCAAAAAAATAGCAGATGCGAATTTCAGATGAGTTACAACCAGTGCCGCAACCATTTAATTTTTAGAAATCGCTACATCTACGCCCCGGTCTTTTGCACAATGGCTGGAGCCTGACCGATAAACTCATTACGAGTCAATTCACGCAAAACAAAATCGGCTACGTCGGCGCGCGACACGCGCCCGCGCAGCGTGGAATCCACCCCAACTTGATAGCTGCCCGTGCGCGCATCGTCAGTCAGACCACCGGGACGCACAATCGTCCAGATTAATCCACTATTGCGCACCAATTCCTCCTGCGCTTCCTTATCTTTGAGCACCTTGCGCAAAAAAGTCCGCATCAAGAGCCGCATGGTCAACGACAAGTTTTGCTTGCTATCGCCAACGCCCAATGAGGACACAACCAGCAGCCGCCGGATGCCCTGCTGTTGCATGGCCGTGATCACATGTTGGGTGCCCCTGGACACAACCATCTCTGGGTTATGGCTCGTATTGCCCAACGTGCAGACAACCGCGTCCGTCCCCGCGACCGTTTTGTCTACATCGGCCTGGGTGAGCACATTGCCGGTGATGACTATCAATTTGGCGTCCTGCGGCTTGAGTTTCGCCGGATCGCGCACCAGCACGCTGACCGTATGGCCGGCGGCCAAGGCTTGTTGGGCAATTTGTTCACCGGTGCCGCCCGTCGCACCAAAGAGCGCAAGTTTCATCGCAGGTTCTCCTTATTCATCCGCTTTAAGCACATATTCATAATATTTTCCCAGGTATCCAGAGCCGCGGCCATAGTAGCCCCACGCGGGGAAATTAAAGTCGCAGGTGAGCGAACGGGGCGACAGCAACATGGCTTGTAAAAACGATGACAAATCGGTCACGCCATAGAGATTAATCTCGTAACCCCAATCGGTCAACAGCTTTGTCATGCGGCGCGTCTCGGCATGTTGCCAGTTCAGCGAAAAACGGTTGATCCCCCAGGCGCGTAAGCATTCCAACTCGTTTTGCAGCGCGCCGGGTTGATCAACAAATCTACGCAAAAAGCCAATCGGCACCTGGATCACTGCGCCGGGATAGCGTTCGGCAAGCTGGCGCGTCCACCGCGCATCCAACATACGCACATCGCCATTAAACCAGAGGCGCGCCGCCGGTAGCGCAGCTTGCTCTACCAGCGCCAACGTCTGCTCGATCCACGCGCCGCCCACTTTGAAATCCAGCTTGACCGCTTTGTTATGGTGAACGCACGCTGCCAGGGCTTCTTCCAGGGTAAGCCAAGTTTCAGATGCAGAGTGGGCGCGTTCGGCAAAGGTGTCGTGGCGCAAAATCAACCTCTGCCCCGTGGGGTCCAGATTCACATCCAGCTCGGCCCAGGGAATTGGGGAGCCCAAAAATTGGCGTAGATTGATGCGATCATTGACGCCATGCCACACCAGATCCAGCGCCGGCGGCAATTGCTCCTCGCTGATCAGGTCATGCAAGGTATAGTTGTCGCCTTGCACGGCGGTGGCGGGTAGCACTTCGATGGGCGACAAATAAATTGTATCTACATGCAGCAACAGAATCTCATCGGCGAGGCCACTTTGGGCAATTGCGGCCAAGTTGTTCGGTTCATTATCAATAAAGGCAATGACCCGATAGCCCAGTGTCTGTACATGTTGGATACCCATCACCTTGCGCGTGGAGACACCATCAACCCAGTCATTGGGGCGCATGTAGAGCAATTCATCGGTGAAGTGGATGCCATAATCTTCGCCCATACGATTCAACGAGGCCAGCGTATCGGCGCGCAACATCTCCAGACGGCCCGTATTTAAGGCAACAGTTGTCTGCGGCTGCAGTTGAAACCAACGAATCATATCCAGGGCATTGTCAAAGGCAAGGTGCGAAGCATTGATCGTTTCTGTGGACCAATAGCGCTCGCGATACCAACTTTCGATCTGGGCACACGCCGCCTCGGGCAAACCAAGTTTGCGCAAGAACTGATCCATGACATGTTCGTGCATATCAATATCCGTCACGCGTAGATGGCGAAAATAGTCGGTGCCATTTTCCTTGTCGTAGCGCGTCAACAAATAGAACATCATGTGGCGCAGATCCAGCAGCGTGCCGTCAATGTCAAACACGATCAACAACCGATCCGCAGGATGTTGACGGCGCATCTTGGCATGATGCGCAGCCAAAGCCGCCATCCAGGTACTCATACAACTCCGTCCTTTCCAAACGCCAGCGGTCGCGAGGCCTTTGTCGATCGCCAGCTGTGCAGTTAGTTGATGCATTCTGTTGGTTTAGCGCGCCAACCCCTGGTGTGCCAGCAAGCCCGCACCGAGCAAACCAGTGTCCGCAGCCAGTGCAGCCGGCAGGATCGGCATCTGGCGATAGGAGAGCATGGCATGGTGCGTATAGCTTTGGCGTACCCGATCCAGATAGCGCGTGCCCAACAGATCGATGCTGCCGCCCACGATCATGGCTTCTGGCCCTAGGATATGGGCAACGGTTGCCAGTCCCCGGCCCAACCACAGCGCGGCGTCATCCACGGCAGCAATCGCCTGCCCAGCCTGATACGCTGCGGCCAAGGCGTGAATTGAGGCATAGCCACTCTCTGTCACCATGATGCGCGTGGCCGTATACGATTCCAGGCAACCTGTCAGGCCACAGGTACAGGCGCGGCCATTGACCGGTTCGACGCACAAGTGGCCGACTTCGCCCGCCTTGCCCTGCCAGCCGCTATAAAGTCGGCGGTCGATCACAATCCCGCCGCCCACC
>DAOTTR010000275.1:0-2566 GCA_034437715.1 Caldilineaceae bacterium | reverse complement strand
CTCAAGGCCGAAGCCCCGCGCGTCAAACGCTTGCCTTCCGACTATGTGCGCGATCATTTCTGGATCACGACACAGCCCATGGAAGAGCCACCCCAGCCGCGCTACTTCGAGCAATTGTTGACGCAGATGAATATGAACGACAAGCTCATGTTCGCCACCGACTATCCCCATTGGGATTTTGACGCACCCGACCGTGCGCTGCCAGCCACGTTGCCCCTAGAAGTGCGACGCAACATTATGGCAGAGAATGCGCGTAAGCTCTATAAGCTGGACTAGCAATGAATTCCTATCATGAGGCGGAATATAAACCAGATAGGATCCGTGCTAATAGACAAACCATTTAAAAGTCGCATCTATCATCCTATCCGTACACGAGCGAAATTGTGCGACTTTTAAGGGTTTTATCTGTAAGGAGAGAAATTGTGTCACAGACTGTTAGTGTCAAAGTCAGTAATCGTTATCAGATTGCTTTGCCAAGTGAAGCGCGTCGCAAACTTAAAATTGAGTCAGGCGACCGTTTGTTGATCGACATTCAAGATGGTATGCTCGTTTTGATCCCTGAACCCAAGGATTATGTAGCCTATATGGCCGGCTTGCATAAGAATGTATGGGCCGACACGGATACAACACGCTATTGGCATGAAGAGCGTGAAGCATGGCAACCATCGAACAGCAACTAATCGGACATAACCTAGTTGGGCTTGATACCTCAATCTTTATTTATCATCTAGAAGCCCATGCGCAATACCAACCTTTGACGAGCATCATCCTAAGCGCGGTTCAGGTCGGACAAGTACAGGGTATTACATCCATCGTTACGCTAATGGAGTTGACCGTACGCCCTTGGCAATTGGCACAAGCCCAGGTTGCACGCCAGTACGAAATTCTGCTGATTAATTTTCCTAATCTTACGCTGTATGATGTGAACCGTGATATTGCGCGTAAGGCTGCTCAGCTACGCGCCAATGATAAATTGCGTCCTGCTGATGCTTTGCAAGTAGCCACCGCACTTGTCTATGGGGCTACGGCGTTTATCACAAATGATAAGCAGTTAAAGCGCCTTGCCACTTGTTTGGCTATCATTGTACTGGACGATTTTGTCTAGAGAGGATAGGCTGACGTTTATGAACAAACCTATTATTGCTGCCGGCGATGTAATTCCCAGCGTAGATTTTGAGGCGTTGTACGAGGAGGCTGAAGAATCGCGTGCTGCTCGTCGTGCCCTCTTGGCCTATCAAGCGTGGCAAGCTGATCCCGCGACTGGTGAACCTTGGGAAGTTGTGAAGCTAGAACTGGGCAAAACGGATCAACCTTAATGCCTAAACACATTGTTGCCACAACCGATGAAATCCCCGTCGGCACCCACAAGGTGCTGGACGTGGCTGGTCGTTCGATTGGCCTTTTTAATATTAATGGTGAGTTTTTTGCCATTCGCAATCGCTGCCCACATCAAGGTGGCCCGCTCTGTAGTGGGCGCGTGACGGGGTTTGTCAGCGCGACCAAGCCGGGGGAATACAGCTATACGCGCCGGGGCGAAATTGTCCGTTGTCCCTGGCATGGCTGGGAGTTTGATATTAAAACCGGTCAATCCTGGTTTGATCCGGCCAAGACGCGTGTGCGCAATTACAAGGTAAGTGTCGAACAGTTGACGCCAGCAACGGTTGACGCGGCGGCACCCGGTGTGGAACCAGGCCCGTATTTGGCAGAAACGTATCCCGTTACTGTGGAAAATGCCTACGTTGTGATCGAAATTTGATGGGATAGCATCACGCCTCATCGCCATGTTACAATTCGCAGGAGCGCAGCCACGCTGCGCTTTTTGCTTTCTCCGTTTATTCAAGAGGCAAGAATCAATCGCTATGCGTATCTGTATCCTAGACAGCTCTTACGAACTATCCGAGTCTGTCTTCAAAGAGGTTGACATCCCCGTTGACCCCCAGTTGTATCTGGCTGGTCACGACTGTGAACATCATTTTCTGCACAAGGCGACGGCGGTGCAGCGCGTCTTTGCGCTGGCCAAACAGGGCTTTGATCTCTTTATTAATTTGTGCGATGGCGAATGGGATGAAGATCGCGCGGGGATTGAAGTGGTACAAGCGTTGGAACGGCTAGGTGTACCTTTTACGGGGGCGAATGCGGCTTTCTATGCGACCAATCGCGAAAAATTAAAGATGGCCTGCCACTATTGGGGCGTTCAGACACCCTCTGCGGTCTTTGCCTATGATGATCAGGGAATTGCGTTAGCCGCCCAGAATTTGCGCTATCCACTGCTGGTCAAGCACTACAACGGTTACGGCAGTATTGGCCTGACACGCGCTTCCCGCGTCAGCGATGAAGCGGCGCTCTATCAGCAGACGCACCAGATGATCGCTACCTATGGCGGCGCACTGATTGAAGAATTTATCGATGGTCGTGAATTTACCGTGTTGGTGGCCGAGAACCCCGACGATCCCACCGCGCCAATTGCCTATTTGCCGGTTGAGTTTCGCTTTCCCGTGGGTGAAACGTTCAAACATTTTGGCATGAAATGGGAAACCTATGTTGATCTCAATTGCGTGCCCGTTAC
>DAOTTR010000274.1:0-4615 GCA_034437715.1 Caldilineaceae bacterium | reverse complement strand
TCGCGCAGCACAGACAGAATTTGCTCATCATCCACATCGGGCGCGAAGAGGGTAATATTGTCGCGCAGCGTGGCCTGAAAAAGTTGTACCTCCTGCGTGACCATGCCCACTTGACGACGCAATTGGCTCAGGGCAAGGTCACGAATGTCTTGATCACCCAGGCGAATCTGTCCGCTATCGGGATTGTAGAGCCGGAAGAGCAGCCGGGTCAAGCTTGTCTTGCCGCTGCCTGTCCGTCCCAAGAGCCCCAACACCTGGCCGGGTTGCAGGGCAAAGGAAAGATCGTGCAACACGGCTGGTTTGGGTACTTCGCGATTGCTCACCATACCATTACTCACTGCCCCATTGCTCGCCGCCATTGCCTCACTCGATCTGGCATAGCGGAAGGTGACATGATCAAAGCATACCCTCAGCGGCCCCGACGACGCCTGGCGCGCTTGGGGAGTTACTTTTGTGGCATCTTGCACTTCTGGCGTCAAGGCAAAGAGTTCGCGGATGCGTTGAATGCTGGCTGTGCTCTGTTGCAGTTCGTTGACTTGATCGCGAATCTGTTCCAACGGTTGGCGCAGCACGGCCAGATAGTAGACCACTAGATAGACAGTGCCGATGGTCACCCGGCCATTGAGAAAGAGATAGATGCCCAGGCCAAAACCCAAAGCGGTTGCCAAGACAAAGAGCATGTGGGTGGTCGCGAAGAGCAACACGCCAAACATGCGCGCCCGATAGGCAGCCTGGTAAGCGACGTGCTGCATCAACGCCATGCCGCGCAATACATACGCTTCACCGCCATTGGCGCGCACATCTTCGCGCCCAGCGAGGCGCTCTTCCAGAAAACCGTTGAACTGCGCCAGTGCCTTGCGCAGCGCACCCGTATAGGTGATATTGCGCGTCTGCATAGCTTGGAGCACCAGCATGGTTAACAGGGCATAGCCTGTAGCAGCCGCGCCCATGCGCCAATCCTCGCGCCAGAGCAGCACAACCACGCCGGCAATCAGCAGCAGGTTAAAGAGCACTTGCAGCACGAGTTGTGCAAAAAAGCTGGCCAGTTGACGCACATCGCCATCCACACGCTCGATCAATTCACCGGGCGTGTGATTGTTGTGAAAGTTCATGTCCAGGCGCAGACAGTGGCGCGTCAGATCGGCGCGCAGTGCGTTGGTCGCGGTCCAGCTCACATCCTCGCCCACATAGTTGAGTGCCAGGGCCGCGCCTGCCTGGAGTAGATTGAAAAGAATAAAGAGCCCCGCGGCCAAGGCAAGCGGCGCAGTGGTGACACCAGTCTGTGCCGTGTCCAACACATAGCGAATGATCTGGGGGTTGATCAGTTGAAAGGTGATCGTGCCCAGGAGCAGCGCAGCGAGCAAAAGTACGCGCCAGCGCTGGGGAGAAAAATAGGTTGTCAGCAGCGAAAGGGATGACTGCATAAAAGCTTGTTACCTCATAGAGATGATGAATGATACGCACAAAAAAGCCACGAGCCAATAGCCCGTGGCGATCATCCCCTGAGTAAACAGCTACAACGCAGAAATGAGGGTCACGGGCAGATCAAATCTATCCCGTGACCTTGGCTGCCCGATCGGCAACCGCAACCCTGTGGCGCGGCAGGCGCGTGGCGGTTGGCGCGCGCGCATGGTGCAGGGCAATAAAAAAGGTCACAGAGCAATTGACTCTGTGACCTTGTCGTGACATGACAGAAAGGACGCGTTAGCAGCAATGGGCCGCAGGCGCGTTCACAGAGGTGATGCTCTTGGTTGGGAATAGATTGTTCCGTGTTAACACGCATGCACCTCCTTTCTTTAAAAAGCGAAAAATTACAATGGATGGTATCTTACCAGAAGTAAGGTGCGGTTGTCAATTTACGATCCTTTCGACGAAAAGCCCACCGCGCCTAGAAGGCAACCGACTCGTGGGATGGATAGTCGCTGGTTGAGTACAACCAGGATGTATGCGATCATTCGCCAAACTCCGTTTACGTAGTTGATATTCTCACGTAAAAATGATAAAATACACCTATGCGAATCACGTACAAGTATCGCCTTAGTCCCACATCTGCACAGCGAACAAGCCTTGAAAGAGTGCTTGAGCTTTGCCGGTGGGTCTACAACGGTACGTTGGCGATTCGCAAGAACACGTATGAGGAAACCGGAAAGTCTATTTCCTTGTATGACACGAACAAGTTGTTGACTGCCTGGAAAGCTGATAAGCCAGTCCTCAAGCAAGTACATTCGCAAGTGTTGCAGAACGTACAGGATCGCGTCGATCTGGCGTATCAGGCATTCTTTCGCCGTGTCAAAGTGGGCGATAACCCAGGCTTTCCCGCTTCAAGGGCAAAGGCTTGTACGACTCCTTCACCTTCAAGCAGTCGGGGTTCAAGCTCGACGGTAGCAGGCTGACGATCTCCAAAGTGGGCGACGTGTCTATAAAGTTGCACCGCCCGATCTGCGGGGAGATTAAAACCTTGACCATTCAACGGGATCGGGTTGGTAACTGGTACGCCTGCTTTTCGTGTGAAGCCGACCAAGCCATGCTTGAGCCAACTCACGAAGTTGTCGGTATTGACATGGGGCTGACAACCTTTGCCTATTTTAGCAATGGGGAGAAGATTGCCCGTCAACGCTGGATGAAGCAAGACGCCGCCGACATTGCTCGTTTGCAGCGCAAGAAAGAACAATTTGCGCTGGGTACGTCTGAGCGTCGCAAAGTGATAAAAGCACTGTGCCATGCTCATGATCGGGTCGCCAACCGTCGCCGTGATTTTGCTCATCAAGAATCGCGCAAGCTGGTCAATCGCTATCAGTTCATTGCCTTTGAAAACCTGGATATTCCAGACATGCAAGCCAGTAGAAACAAAACCATCAACCGTGGCATTGCTGATGTCGCCTGGGGTCAGTTCGTACAGTTCGCCACCTACAAAGCTGCAAACGCTGGTAGAGTGGTTGTACGGGTAAATCCTCGTGGCACTTCGCAAATGTGTTCCGGTTGTCATGCGATTGTTCCCAAAGACTTGTCTATCCGTATCCATGACTGTCCGCATTGCGGCTTGGTCTTGAATCGTGACCACAATGCCGCCCTTAATATTCTTGCTCGTGGATTAACGAGCATCAACGCTGGTTCGCCAGATGAAGTTGTAGAAGCCCACCGACTTTAGGCGTGGGAGTAGTCACTTTGACGATTTTTGTTGCTATAGTTTGCAAGGAATTTAGCCCATCATACACCTCTGCGGCCAACCCCAGGTGCCAGCGCGCCGCCGCCACCCAGTGATCAAGCAATGGCGTCGAGGGAATGGAGGGTGTTACCCTTGTTATAATGCCCCAAACGCACGGTCCAACAGGGCTAGCACATGCGCACGATAGCCCGCGTCACCGCCGCGAACGGGAATCTCGCGCCGTAATGTCGCCAGACAACCCAAGGCAAGCCGCGGCGCAAAGTCAGCAAACGCAATGGCTTGGGCCGCCAGCAGATGTTCGATGATGCCACCCTTGTTAAGTGGGTGCAGATCATAGATCGGATACTTGGCAAAGCCATAGAGATAATCTTGGAAGCTGGCATATTCAAAATCGACAAAGCCAGTAATCTGCTCCCCATCAGTTAAAAAGTTGCCCGGTTGATAGTCGCCATTGGTAAAGACAGGCGCGTCAGTGAGCGCAGCCAAGCGTAGTCGCAGAGCATGCAGCTTGGCCAGAAAACTCGGTTCGGCCAGCCAGGGGCCACCTTGCGCCAGGATCATCTCCCATTGCTGAATCAGCGTGATGGTGGGCACAAGTTCCGTAAGCGATTGTGGGCGAGCAGATCGCGCAACGAAGCTGTCGCCGCCGCAAGCTTGGCAGTGGCAGCCAGCAACAGATGCGCCGCCGTCTGACAAGCTGCGGCCGATTGTTCGCTGAGCTGTTGCAAGGTTTGCCCGGGCAGGAAACTGTAAACAGCCGCCAGGGAAGCCGCCGTTGGTGTCGGGTCGCGCTGGGGCGGGGTCAGGACCAACGGGGTGAGTAATCCCACTTACGCCAAGCACGGCAATAACGTTGCTTCTTTGATCAAGCCTTGTTCATTGCACCGCGTCACGCGCAATACCAGATCCAGCATTGTCCCGTCCGCTTGTTGCAACGCCACATGGATCGGGCAAGGCAAATATTCTTCTTGAAAATAACGGGCGTTCTTGATCTGCGCACCTAGCGGGGCGGCGGCGCGAATCAATTGCCGTTGGAAAGCGTTTAGCTCCACGATGTACCTCTTTCTGACAAGTCTATCGGCTTTGTTAGAAGCAACCTTGCTTGACAATCCGCGCGTTTCTGCTATGATGGACCTATGAACCAAACACGGTTGGCAAACATGACATTCGTCAATATGATGCGCATGACCATGCAGATGTGCCAATGCACGCCTGTTGTCCCATGCTGTCTGCCGCCGGAATCGCTGCTCGCTACGCATCGCTAAGCAGTTATCCAACGAGTACCCAAGGCCGTCCACAGTGTGGACGGCCTTTTTTGTTTTGCCTACCATTTTCTCAGGAGCGCCGGTATGAACGCAAATCTACCGAACCAAAAAGACGCACCCTGGACCATTTGGCCGCCGAAACCCAGAAAGAGTTACATCGCGCCATGGCCGACTTTGCCCTACA
>DAOTTR010000273.1:0-2315 GCA_034437715.1 Caldilineaceae bacterium | reverse complement strand
TGAGCAATTCGACGATAGCATTATGCCAGTAAAATGAGGGCTTTAACCTGTTTATGCCCCCAATTTGCCTAGAAAAACGCTAATTTTCGGGCTAAATTTTGAATTTACAATTGCTGTGTCTCACTGTCTCACTGTATGGCGTTTTCTCGTGATAGAGTCTAAACTATGGTTTATCTCCACCTAAGTTGCGACGAATATTTGAGCACGCAGCGGATCTCCCAAATGAAGCGGGCGCTGGGCGACCCGGAAATGGCCGATCTCAACACGGCGACCTTGCGCGGCGAGCAGACCAACGCGCCCGGCATTCTTGGCGAAGCCAGCATGATGCCCTTTCTCACCGAACGGCGGCTTCTGTTGGTCTATGGCTATCTTGATCAGCTTGACAAACGTATGGCCGCCAGCAAACAGACCGATAGCGCGGCCCATCAAGAGGCGGCGCGCTTTCTGAGTGGTCTCGCCGATGTGCCCGACACCTGCGATCTGGTGCTGATCGACAATGCGGTGGACAAGCGGCGTGCGCTCTGGAAGGGCTTTGCCTTGCCAGAAACCGACAAGTCGCTGGCGCGCAAGGTCGTGGGCGTGGAAGCGCTGAGTCAGCAAGGTGTGATCACGGCCGAAGCGTTTAACACGCCCGATGCCAAGAATTTGCCCGGCTGGATTCAGGCCAATGCGCGCACACGCAACATTGCGATCGATGGCCGTGCTGTACAAATGCTGGCCGACTTTGTTGGCCCTAATTTGCGCCAACTGCATCAAGAGTTGGAAAAGCTAGCCACCTATGTGGGCAGCCGGCATATTACCGCCGACGATGTCAAGCTGTTGGTCAGTGACGCCAGCGAAGCGTTGATTTGGGATTTGACCGATGCCCTGAGCCAACGCAACGGCAAGCGCGCCATGCAATCGCTCTATGAACTGCGCAAAGGCGAGGCCAACGCCTTTTATCTGCTGAGTATGATCGCCCGCCAATATCGTATTATGCTCAAAGTAAAGTCTGCCATGCGCCGCGGAGCAGGGAATGAATACGATCTGGCGAAAATTACGGGCGAGAAACCCTACTCGGTGAAAAAGGCGATGACGCTTGCGAACAATTACAGCCTGCCCGAATTGATCGCGATTATGGATCGTCTGCTGGAAGCGGATTATGGAATGAAAACCGGCGTTGATGCCGAAACTGAAATTGATGTGCTCATGGCAGAATTGACGCGCCGGAACTGAGAATTGCGCAGTGCGCGGCACCGTCGCTACGCCACCTGCGAATTGGATTTGCGCATTGCTACTCCCCGCCGACTGCAAAGTAATTGCACCCCACCCTGATTCATGCTACAATTATCTGTATTTTTATGCTAAAGTCGCTTACTTTTCCAGCTATCATCCATGTTTCTAGCCCACCTGTCACTGACACACTATCGCAATTATCAGCAGCTCGAATTAGATTTCAATCGGCCAATTGCGCTCTTACAGGGGCAAAATGCGCAGGGCAAGACCAACTTGCTCGAAGCGATCTATTTCCTTTCCACGACTAAGCCGGTGCATGCACAAAATGAACGCGAAATTGTCGATTGGCAAGCACAGGATGAACCCATCCCCTACAGTCGGATTGCCGCCGAGGTACACAGCCAGGGCCGTCCCCTGCACATTGAGATTATCATGACGCCGCGCGGCGATGGCGTGAATTTTACCAAGCAGATTAAATTGAATGGGGTGAGTAAGCGCAGCATGGATCTGCTGGGCATCATGCCGTCGGTGCTCTTTTTGCCTGCCGACATCCGTTTGGTCGATGGCGGCCCCGGTGAGCGCCGCCGCTATTTTGACATTGCGCTCTGCCAGATTGATCGCGACTATTGCCGCGCGCTCTCTGAATTTCAGAAGGTGCTCAATCAGCGCAACAGCCTGCTCAAAACATTGCGCGACCAAGCTGTGCGACCGAACGCCGACAGTATCGAGGCACAGCTTGGCTTTTGGGATGAAAAGTTGGTGCAACACGGCAGCATCGTGATGGCACGGCGGCACGGCTTTGTACTGCAACTGGAAGCGATTGCCCAGGAACGACACGCCGCGCTCAGCGACACACGCGAACAATTGACGCTCTACTACACGCCCAGTTTCAATCTGGGCCACCTGAGCGAGCTTGAATTTACCCAGTTGCGCGACAGCCAATACCTAAACGATCTGGGCCAAGCGGTACGCGCCCCACTCACGCGCGCCGATGTCGCCACTCAATACCTAGCCAAACTGCGCAGTCGTCGCGCACGCGAACTATCGGCGGGCAACACGCTCTATGGCCCCCACCGCGATGATCTGCGGATTATTGCCAA
>DAOTTR010000272.1:0-5419 GCA_034437715.1 Caldilineaceae bacterium | reverse complement strand
GCCCCATCCAGCCGCGCCGCCTCATAGAGACTTTCGGGCACATCATTCATCCCCGCCAGGAAGAGCACAGCCCCCGTCCCCAGATGGGCCCAGACGATCACCGCCGTGATCGACCAGAGTGCCTGGGTGGGGCTGGCCAGGAAAGGCTGTTCGGGCAACCCAATGCCGCTGAGCAAGCCATTGATCGCGCCACCCGTGGGCCGGTAGAGCCAGCGCCACAGGTAGATCGAAACGACCAACGGCGTGATCACAGGCAGGTAGTAGAGCGACAGGTAGAAGTGTTGCCACTTGCCACGCATGTAGCTCAGGGCGAGCGCCAAGAGCAGGGCCAGGACGACCCCAGCCCCGATCTCGACCACTGAAAAGAGCACTGTCTTTTGTAAAGCCATCCAAAAGTAGTCATCCGACAGGGCCTTGGTAAAGTTGCGCACACCGACGAATTTGGGTGTCGTCAGAAAATCCCAATTTTGGAACGACAGCCAAATGCCCGTGCCAAAGGGGATGATAAAGATCACCGTATAAAAGATCATGATCGCAGCCGCGTAGATCAGCGCAAAGGGACTGGCACGGCGAAAGCGCTTGAGCAGACCCGCACGCGGCGCAGCTTTGAACTGGACAGGGCTGCCTGCTATCGTTGTCTGTGTCATAAGAGTTTCCGCGTGCTGCGTTAGCCGGCCAACCGTTCGCGCGCCTGATCTTCCTGCTCTTGCAGATAGGCATCCATGTTGGCCAGTGCTTCTTGGATGGTGATCTCGTTGCGCATGGCGCGATCCAATTCACCACTTGCTGGCGCATGTTGCGCCACATGATCCTGCGGGAAGCGCGCGACTGGCCACATGCTTTCGGCCACGCGTTTGGAGACCGCACCATATTTCACATCTTCAATCCGTGGATCACTATAGACAGTTTTGGAAGGCACCACACCCGAATAGAAGTCGAGCGCCTGGAGCGAGGCATCAGGGCCGACAATCAACATAGCAAAGTCAACACCAGCATCTAATTTTTCTGTGGTATCGACCAGCCGTTTGGATAAGCCCCAACCCGCAATGTGTTGCGGATACAAGACATACTCCACCGCATTCGCTAATGGCGGGGTGACAATATTGTCCACCGGCACTTCTGCCACATCGGTCTGCACACTGGCCGTCCAGGCACCATCGCCCCAAATCGAGACCAGTTGTTGGCTCACCGCTTCAAATTCAGAGGTGAACAATTCAAAATCACAGGTCTTGTCGGTCCAGTAGAGATCATGAATCAGTTGTGCAGCGGCTTCGCCTTCGGCAGAACTGTGGGACCACTTACCCGTCTCCGAGTCAAAGAAGTTACCCCCCATCTGCCAGATCAGGCTCCACAGCAGCGGATATTGTGAACTGCTCGGCGAGTAGCCAGCACGGGTGACTTTGCCCGCGTCGTTGAGCTGCGTTAACGCCCGACCGGCCTCGATCACTTCCTCATAGGTTTTGAAATTGAGATAGTCAATTGATTGTTCGTCCATATGCGCGGTATTGACCGAGATCGCAGCGCCACGAATACCGGCGAGCCAGGGCAAGTAGTAGACCTTACCACCAGGGGCCTCGAGCGCCTGGAACGCAGACGGCCACATCTGTTCTTCTAGCGCCGCCGCCCCGCCCGCCGGATCCGTAATATCCAGGAAGACCTGTGAGATGTCGGTGGCGACTACCCAATCTGTATACATCATCATCACATCACCTTCGTTGCCCGCAGCAATCGATGGCAACATCTTGGCCAGCAAGTCGCCAAAGCCAATCGCCTGCAAATCTACATTGACATCGGGATGCTCTTTGGCAAATTCAGGCTTCACCCAATTCATAATGCGATTGGCACCATCCCAATCTTGGTACCAGATCACCAGATCGATGGCCGCGGTGGATGGTGCGGCCCCATCGGCGGCGGCAGGTGCTTCTGGCGCAACACCAGGCGCGGCGCAAGCAGCCAATAGCGTGGCCCCAGCACCGAAGGCACTCAGCTTCAAAAATTGACGACGACTCACATGAGAATCACTGCGGGATAACATAGCTTGTTTCCTTTCATGCAACAGACGAGTGAACGCGATGAATAAAGTTGGGACAGCTACTAGTTCGATTACATGCAAATACAAACATACTACCTACGGTCTGACATAATTATACAAAATCGCAGGCAGTATCGAAATAGGGAAACATATAATCAGGGGAGTTGTAACTGATCCTTGAGGCTGTTGAAAAACTGGTGGTCCTACTTGGGCGAAACGGCATTTGCGGAACAGCGATGAATAGAGACTGTTGCGCAAGTTACGCTCGCCCCTTCATTCTACTATCAAGCCGATTTGGCGTCAAATAGCATTTTTCCACCCTCAGATAGATGATATTATTGTTACCTGTTACCTGCAACTCACGCAGACGCGACTGGCGAACCCACAACGGTTGGCTTGGGTTCTACAGCGCGATTGCCCCACCAAAAGCTGATAGCCGCCAGCGCGACGACACCCGCGGCCATCAGAAACACTGTTCTAGCCCCGGCCACATCCCAAACATAGCCGGCAAAGACCGCCCCCAAACTCCAGCCCAGGCCACTTTGCGCCGCACCGATGATCGCCTGGGCCGTGGCACTGAGGCCGGGCGGCGCGGTTTGATCGGCATAGTTGACCACCGACACAATATAACACGAGAAAAAGACGCCAATCATCAATACATTAAGAATCAGAAAGATAGGCGAAGTCACAAAAGCCATGGCCACCCAGCCCACGCTAAAGCCGATAAAGCTCAGTTGCAGAATGCGCCGATAGCCATAGTGGGCAATGCTGCGTGCCCCAAAATACATAATCGGCACCTCGATCGCCGCCATCGCCACCCACATCAACCCCAGTTGGGTAGCCGTACCGCCCAGGTTGATCATGTGCAGGCTGAGAAAGGTGAGGTAGCTGGACATGGCAAAGCCCAAAAGCACGACCGAGCTGAAAAAGCCGCGGTAGCTGCGCTGCCCCAGCAAGGCGCGCACCCCCGCCATCAGGTTCACCCGTTGATGCGGTCTTTCCACCGGCAGCAGCAAGCCCAACAGCGTACAACCCAAGCCCATAATGATGGCATGGATCCAAAATGCCAAAGTCATATCATAGCTCGCCAGCAGCCGCCCTATGCCATAGCTCACCCCGGCAAAGCCAATGCTGCCCCACAAGCGCTGCCGGCCATAGGTCGATTGGCCCTGTTTCACCAAGCTGACCGCCGTGCTATCGACAATCGGCGCTACCGGATTGCGGAAAAAGGTCATGGCGACAATAAAGCCCAGAATCGGCCAGAATTGCACCGAGGTGAGAAAAAGCAGCGAGATCAAACCCGCGCACAAGGTGAGCAGCACCAATACCATCCGATGAATACGCCAGCGGTCGGCCAGGGCGCTCCAAAACGGATTGGCAAAGAGCGCGATCAAGGGCGGGATGCTGCTGATCCAGCCAATTTGGCTACCGCTCAGCCCATTTTCTTCGAGATAGACATTCAAAAACGGCGCAATCGTGCCAATCGCGCCATAGTACAACAGATAATAGAGCTTGGAGATCAACAAACCACGGTGGACTTGCGCAGAGGCGGTCCTGTCGGCGACACGGACAGTCGGTGGACGAAGATGGGAAAACAAAGGATCATCCTTCTACTTTTACGGAACAACAATTTCACAACGTCCGATTGTAGCATAACGTCCTTTGTTTGGTGCAATGCTCCTGCTGAATGGAAACATATACAGTGTTGACAAACCATTTAAAAGTCATACACATAAGCCCGGGAATAGACGCGATGCTGGATTATGACTTTTAAGGGTTTTATCTATACGGTGTTGCAAATCTCACTCAACCAATTCATCACGATCCCAGGACCCACCGGCCAGAAAGCCACCATCCACAGCAATCGTAGTGCCAGTGATATAGGACGAGGCTGGCGACGCCAACAGCAGGGCCGCGCCCACCAATTCCGCTGGTTCGCCGGGCCGGCGCAACGGAATACGCGCACGCAGCCACCGGTTGCGTTGCGCATTGTTCCACAAGCCATTCTCGGTCAGCGGCGTCATGAAAAAGCCCGGCGAGAGCAGATTGACTTGGATGTTATCTGCTGCCCACTCCACCGCCATCACGCGTGTCACCTGGGCCAACCCCGCCTTGGTCACACCGTAGACCGAAATATTATCCAGCCCATAGGTGGTATTCATCGAGCCAATGTTGATGATCTTGCCGCCGCCCTGCGCCTGCATGATCGGGTGGACGGCCTGGCAGAGAAAATAGGCGCTGCGCAGGTTGACGGCCACGATCGTCTCCCAATCCTCTTCGGTGACCGCGACCACGGGCTTGCGTCGGTTCATCCCCGCACAGTTGACCAAAATATCGATCCGCCCTAACGCGGCATGGGCGTCGGCCATCAATTGGCGACTGGCATCCACCGTGGTAATGTCGGCGGGCAAAGGCACGGCCTTGCCACCCGCCGCGGCCACGGCTTGGCAGGTAGTCTCCACTTTCTCCCGCGAACGACTGTTGACACCGACTGTCGCACCGGCCTGGGCAAAGCCAACCGCTAAGGCTTCGCCAATCCCACCAGTCGCGCCGGTAATCAGCGCGGTTTTTTGTTGCAGAGAAAAGAGTCGTTCCAGAATGGACAGAGTTGTATTTTTCATAAATTGGACTATCAATTTAGCCTTCAGACCTGTAGGGTCTGTGAGACCCTACAGGTCTATCGCAGATACTTTCGTTCATTCCGCCAGGGCTTGTACCATATCTTCACTTGCCTGTTGCCACGCGGCAATGAGGCGATCATACGCTGGTTCGTTGGCGCTATCTTCTACCCCATCGTGTGCATCTAGCCAAGCAACCGTGCGGCGCACCCCTTCCTTCCATGGAATGGTATAGCGAAAATCCAGGTCGCGATGGGCGGCGCTGTTGTCAAAAATGTTGTTATACTGAAAGTTGAATTCGCTCCAGGCGGCCAGATCAGGCGCGGCTTTGGCCAATAAGGTGGAAGGAATGTGGATTAGCGTCGGCGGTGGCGCACCCAATGCCTTGGCCACCTGCTGATGATGTTGATTCCACGTCAGCCACTCTTCGCCGGTCACATGGTAGGCGCGGCCATAGGTAACCGCGTTGCCCACCGCATGGACAAAGGCGCGCGCCACATCATCGATATGACAGGAACCCCACAGCGATTGCCCATCGCCATGCACGACAATGGGCTTGCCTTTGCGGATGCGGTCGATATAGGTGGTGCGGCCACGGAAGGAATGGAGAATGCCGCGACTTTCGCCATAGGTGTAGGCCGGTCGGATGATCGTTACAGGGAAATCATGGCTATCGGCGGCGAAAAGCAGCTCTTCGCATTGGGCCTTCTCGTAGGCATAGGCAAAGGTGGACGATGGCTTGCGCGCGGCCTCCTCGGTGATCGGGTAA
>DAOTTR010000271.1:0-3659 GCA_034437715.1 Caldilineaceae bacterium | reverse complement strand
TGGGCAAGGACGGGCACGCGGTCGGCGGCGAATCAAGTCACGGGTCTTTACCAAAGGTTGAGCCGCCGCCCACCTCATGCCCCTACGCAGCTTGTCATTACTCCTGCGTAACATGAGTTAGCTTTGTTATAACTTTATGGTAGGAAAGACTTTCCATTTTCCACTGCCCGTGAAAGTCTTTCCTACTGCTTTACCACCGTAGAAGCAAACCCCGAAGCCGTGGCATCACTGCCCCTTGATCTGCAACAATATGTACGCCACATCGACGGATGCTTGCGACCGAATTTTCTCATAGCTGGCCTGCCCTGTACAGAGCAAGTAAGTTGTTCCTCCTATCAACGTAATACAAACGAATTGCATGAGGACAGATAGCTCACCTTGTACGTTCAGGTATGCTGTATAGAATAGTCATTCGCCTCTCGCTTGCTTGTTCTACGAAAACGTAACTTCGACATCCATCATTCAAACTAATCACAGTTGAACATATTCACACGGCATGTGTGACGAGTAACCTTATGCGCAGACGAATTGATACGACGACACTGGTCATGTGGTTGATTGGTGTTTTGATTGTAGGTGGTGTTGCTTGGGGCACCTTCAACACGGTGCGCGCCAATCCCTATTCGCGGGAAAACTGGATTGACTTTGTGATTTTTGGCTTGGCGCAAGGCTGTCTGTATGCGCTAATTGCGTTGGGCTACACATTGGTCTATGGCATTTTGCGCATGATCAACTTTGCCCATGGCGAAGTGTTTATGGCGGGGGCATTTACCGGCTATTTTGTGGCCCAACCGCTGTTCGATAGTGGCTTTCTCGTCGCCCAGCCGGTGATCAGCTTGATCCTTATCGCAATTGTGTCGATGGCAACCTCGATTCTGGTCGCCTATTTGCTCGAACGTATCTGCTATCGACCGCTGCGCAATGCCCCACGCCTGGTGCCGCTCATCACCGCGATTGGGGCTTCTTTCTTTTTGCAATACACTTTTGCTGGCCTCTATGGCAATGGCGTCAAGACCTATCCCACTGTTCCCAGTTTGACTGGCGAGTGGCAAATTTTCGGTATTGGTATTTTGAAAACGCAGGCGGTGGTCATCGTCGCGTCGATTGTCTTGATGTTGGTGCTTTGGCTTTTTATTCAATATACCAAAACCGGCAAGGCCATGCGCGCGGTCTCCGAAGATAAAGAGACTGCTGCCCTGATGGGCATCAATGTGGATGCGACGATTGTGCGCACCTTTATTATTGGCGCGGCCATGGCCGGAGCGGCGGGTGTGCTCTATGCCTTGCTCAACAAGCAGGTGCAATTTTATATGGGCTTCCAACCGGGGCTCAAGGCCTTTACCGCGGCGGTTTTAGGCGGCATTGGCAATATTCCGGGGGCGATGTTGGGCGGCATTTTTCTGGGGCTCTTTGAATCGGTTGGGCCTAGCCTCTTTTTGGAAGGTCTGAAGATTCCGGCCCCCTATCAACTCAAAGATGCGATTGCCTTTACCATGCTTGTTTTGATTCTTATTTTTCGGCCCACTGGTATTTTGGGCGAACGCCTGTCCAAAAAGAAAGCCTAATCATCTATGAAACTAGGGAATTGGTTTGTTGATGCCATCCAAAAGGGGCTGATCGGTGGCAGTGTGGCGATCTTGATGTCGCTCATCGGCATGGTGATGCGTTTTGCGGGACGGCCGATCATTCAGGATGTGGTTGACCTGGGCCACACCTTACTCTTGATCGTCGTGTTTATCGTCGCGTTTAGCGCGGCCAAACGCGAGTACAGCGCTGTCGTCAAAGTCGTAGCTGGCTTTGTTGCCGGTTTTATGACTGGGCTACTCTTGGTTTTGTTGGTGTTGGTGGGCGGCCAGATCGATATGCGCGCCATGTTTATCAACGCCTCGCCGGAACTGTACGCCTTTCTGTCTTTTGGCAATCTGGCCTTGGTCCCACTGATCGGCGCGGGGACGGGTGTGCTAGCTGCGCTCTTTCACTTTTTGCCTGCCCGTTTGCGCAATGCCCTCTTCACGGGCTTTGCCATCACCATGGTCATCGGCACCCTGAGCGATCAGCTTTTGCTCATTTTTACGAATAATGGATTGTCTGCCTACTTCCGCTGGTTATTGGCCCCCAAAGGGCTGACGGTGATCGGCGCGTTGCTCGTTACCCTGGTCATTGCACTGATCAACTATCTGCAAAGTATGCGCAGTGCGCGTGTCACTACCGGCGTGGCGCCGCGCCCGGCCATGCGCTGGGTGCAGTATACGATTGGGCTGTTGCTCTTGGCTGTCGCCCTCTATCTGCCTCAATTCTTGGGCGCTTACCATAGCCAGGTGTTGAATCAAGTTGGGCTCTATATCTTGATGGGCCTGGGGCTCAATATTGTGGTGGGCTTTGCCGGTATGTTGGATGTGGGCTATGTGGCCTTTTTGGCGCTGGGTGCCTATGCCATGGGCATGCTCACCTCGCCCGAAGGCTTTATTGCTCAAGCAGGTGGTCAATGGAATTTTTGGGCGGCCTTGCCGGTTGCCTTTATGGTGGCGGTGGTGGCCGGGATTTTGTTGGGCATTCCCGTGCTAAAAATTCGTGGCGACTATTTGACGATTGTCACGCTGGGCTTTGGCGAGATCATTCGCATTTTGGCAATCTCCGACTGGCTGCGGCCTTACACCGGTGGTGCCCAAGGCATTGCTGCCATCCCGCCCATTGAAATTGTTGGGCTGTTTAGCCTGAGCGGCCCGGCCAAACAACAAAAGCTCTTTTATCTGATCCTCTTCTGCTGTATTGTGGCGGCGTTTGTGGCGCTGCGCTTGAAAAAGTCACGCCTGGGCCGGGCATGGATGGCTGTGCGCGAAGATGAAGATGTGGCCGAAGCCATGGGCATTAACCTAGTGCAGACCAAGTTGCTGGCCTTTGCCTGTGGCGCAGCTTTCTCGGGGATCAGCGGGGCGATCTATGCGGCCAACCTGGGCTCGATTTACCCACATAGCTTTGGGTTGCTCATCTCGATCAACATTGTCGCGCTGATTATCGTGGGTGGCATGGGCAACATTTATGGTGTGATTTTGGGTGCGCTGGTGCTGGTGGGTTTGCCGGAACTGCTGCGCGAATTTTCCGAATTCCGGCTGCTGGTCTATGGCGCTGTGCTGATTTTTATGATGTTGCAACGTCCAGAAGGCTTGCTGCCAGACAAACCCCAACAATTAGTAAAAGAGGGCATTTGACATGGGCATTCTGAGCGCAAAGAAAGTCACCAAACGCTTTGGTGGGTTGGTCGCCGTCGATGCGATCGATATTGATATCCCGGAACGCTCGATTTTTAGCATTATTGGGCCAAATGGCGCGGGCAAAACCACCTTTTTCAACTGTATCACCGGTTTCTACGACCCAGAGGAAGGCGACATTTTCTTTGACAACCAAGCGATTACCGGTTTGTCGCCCGACCTGATTGCCCAACGCGGTGTCTCGCGCACCTACCAGAATATTCGCCTCTTTAGCACCTTGACCGCCGCCGAAAATGTGCTGATTGGCCAACACACCCATCTGAAGGCAGGCTTGTTCGGCGCAATTTTTCGCACCCCCAAACAGCGTGCCGAAGAAGCCCAGGCGCTCGACCGTGCCGTAGAATTATTAGACTTTGTGGGCTTGCACGGCAAAGGCAATTGGGTGGCCAA
>DAOTTR010000270.1:0-12650 GCA_034437715.1 Caldilineaceae bacterium | reverse complement strand
GTTGGGGCAATCTTGGTCAACATCCCCTACAGCATGTTAATCACGAACTTCGATTATCCGGACATTCTGCGCGAACCGGCAGCCACCGTGCTCACCCAATTCCAGGCCGGCGGCGCTGGTTTGATCTTCACCTGGCTCGCTTTTGCCTGGGTGGGGCTGCCCCTCGTCTTTGGCACGGTGATGCTCAAGCGGGTGCTGGAACCGGAAGGCCATCCCCTGTTGGAAACAGCAACGACGCTCGGTGTTGTCGGCTTGGTGCTGGCGGTGGTCGGGCTGACACGTTGGGTCTTTGTCGTGCCTGGGCTGGCGCGCCTCTATACCGACCCGGCGAGCAGCGAAGCGATCCGCGCCAGCGTGCTGGTCACCTTTCAGGCCATTCACCAATATGGCGGCGTGGTGATCGGGGAACATATTAGCCAGTTCATGACCGTGGTCTGGATGGCGCTGATCAGCGGGATGATGTTGCGCTCTGCCCTCTTCCAGGCATGGCAGGGCTGGTTGGGGTTGGTGTCGGCGCTGGTCTTTTTCTTGGCGCAAAGTGAATTGCTGGCCACGGTCATCCCTGGCTTCCCCGAAGTACCCGCGGCAGGCTTGATCGGTAGCCTGTTGTGGCTGGTGTGGATGTTGGTGATGGGCATCGCACTCTTCCGTTTTCGCCCGGCACCCGCGGTGCAAGCAAGCCTGAAGGCTGTCACCGTGGGCAGACAGGCGCAGTAAGCTGATGGATAGCTATGAGATTTGTGTGCAGGGCCAGCTTGACCCTGATTGGGCAGAATGGTTCGACAATTTCACGTTGACCCATCGTCCCGAAGGCGTCACCGTGCTCACCGGGCCGGTGGCCGATCAAGCGGCGCTGCACGGGCTCCTCAACAAAATTCGCAACTTGGGGGTAACGCTCCTTTCAGTCAATCAGGTGGATCAAGGGCAATCATGACAAACGCGCCAATACCAAACAACGAATTGCATGTGATCTTTGGGACAGGCCCCGTCGGGCTGGCGGTAATGGACGAACTCCTTGCCCGTGGCAAACGGGTGCGCCTGGTCAACCGCAGCGGGCGGGCCTCTGTACCGGCGGGGGTTGAAGTCACCCCCGGCGATGCGACGGATGCGACCTTTACGCGGCAGGTCTGCGCCGGCGCTGCCGTGGTCTACCAGTGCTCGAATCCACCGTATACCGAGTGGGTAGAACGCTTTCCGCCGCTACAAACTGGTGTACTGGAAGGTGCCGCAGCCACGGGGGCCAAGTTGATTTCCATGGAGAATCTGTACATGTATGGTTCAACGGGCGGCAAGCCGTTGGTGGAAACCCTGCCCTATGCCGCGCAAACACGCAAAGGCAAGGTACGTGCGGCCATGGCCGAAGCGTTGTTGGCCGCACACCGCCAGGGCAAAGTGCAAGTCGCGATTGGCCGAGCCGCCGACTTCTACGGGCCACGCGTCAGAACATCGGCGATGGGCGAACGAATTTTTCCGACAGTCCTGGCTGGCAAAGCTGTGCAATTGATGGGCAACCCTGATCTGCCACACACCTACACCTACATGCCCGACATTGGCAAGGCCCTGGTGACGCTCGGTGAAAACGAAGCGGCCTTGGGTCAGGTCTGGCATATCCCTAGTGCCGCCACCCTGACACCGCGCCAGTTTCTCGAGCTAGTGGGTGAGGCGAGCGGCAAACCGGTCAAGATCCAAACCGTGCCCAAGCTACTGCTGCAACTGGTTGGACTGTTCAATGCGAATGTGCGCGAGGTGGCGGAGATGGTCTATCAATTCGAGGAACCGTTTGTCGTCGATGGCAGTAAATATACGCAGACCTTTGGCAATCAAGCCACGCCCCTGCCAGCCGCGATTCAGGCAACGGTGGCCTGGTGGCGACAGAGTATCTGATAATCTCTAGAATTTTAGCAGGGGAAGCATGCCATATTCGTGGCATTCTTCCCCTGCTTTATTGCTTCAGGTCAGAACAAATTGCAGAGAATTAGCCTCATCCGTACGCGCCGTGATCCAAGAAGCCCAGCAAACGCTTGAGCCGCGGATTGGCATCCTTGTACACATGCTCGGGCATCTGATAGTTCATAAAGGGATAGTACTTGTGACCAATCATCCGTCGCCCATAGGTCACTTGGGTGATATAGCGGGTGCGATCGCTGGTATTAGGACCACCACGGTGCCACACTTGATTATTAAACAATACCACACTGCCGGCACCCCCAAGGTTATAGGTCACTTGATCGGCCCATTGGGTGCCTTCCATGACTCTGGGCGGGGGCGCGCCGAAGAGGTGCGAACCAGCGATCACTTCGGTGCCGCCGTGCTTAATTTCGGTCACATCGGTGAGGTAATAGTTGGCAGTAAAGAAAAGTACGGGCAGGCGCACATTTTTGGGTGGCTCCCCCTCGGTAACTATGTAATGGGGCGCATCGTCTTGGTGCCAGCTGTCGATACCGCCGCCGTTGGGGCTTTGGAACGAATTGTTGTGGATCACATGGCAATTGGGCGCAACGAGCGCTTCGGCCAGACTGACGATGGGTTCCAGATCAAATAAGCGCAAATTGGCCGTACTGGTTTCAAAGAGGCGATGCGCGAGGCTAATCTTGGCACTAATTCCATTAAAGCTGTTGGGATTGTGTTCCAGTGCCCAATCCAAATCGGCGCGCAGTTCAGCGCACAAATCGAGTGGCAACACATTTTTGAGAAAGAGAAAACCGTCGCGGTGGAAAGTTTCCACCCATTGTTGGATCTGTTCGGGGTTCACAGGTTGGTCGGCTAAGTAGGGTGAAGCAGAAATGGTGGTCATGGGAAGCTCCTGATGACACTATATGCGAAATTAATTAAAGTTGTAAGAGTGATGCTGGATACGACTGGCAAGCTACTCGATAATTGTAGCCGCAACGCCGCTCAGATTGCAAAGTGCATAAATCGCTAGTATAGTGAGCCTGCTTGCGCGTTGTTGGCGAGCAATGATATGCGCAACGCGCATCATTCTATTGCATCGAAACGGTTTATAGTACGCCAACGTTAAATGCGTGTTGAATTCATTCAACACCTGCGACAGGAAACGTGTTTAAACACGTTTGCTATCCCAGGCGCTGTATTCATGCAGCGCAGCAGGTGATGAAATTTAACGTTGGCGTAATAGGCAAGAAGTAGAGGATGCTGCTATGAAAACAGTCATGCTGCCATCGGGTGAACATGTGCCAGCGCTCGGCCAAGGGGCTTGGCAGATCGGCGACAACCCAGCAACCCGCAGTGCCGAGATCGCCGCACTCCAACTTGGTCTCGACCTGGGCCTTACGTTGATCGATACGGCCGAGATGTATGGTAACGGTCGTTCCGAGGAAGTCGTTGGCGAAGCGATCCGCGGCCGGCGCGATGAAGTCTTTTTGGTCAGCAAAGTGCTGCCCTATAACGCCACGCGGCGCGGTACCATCGCCGCTTGTGAAGAGAGCCTGCAACGGTTGCAGACCGATCGGCTCGACCTCTATCTGCTGCATTGGCCCGGCGCAGTGCCCCTCGTCGAAACGCTGGCTGCCTTCACCACGTTGGTCCAAACCGGCAAAATTCGGCATTGGGGTGTCAGCAATTTCGATACGGAAGATATGCAAGAAGTTGTGAGCCTGCCCGGTGGTGCGGATGTCGCCACGAACCAGGTGCTCTACAACCCAAGTCGGCGGGGCATTGAATGGGATTTGGTGCCGTGGTGCCTGGAACGACGCATTCCGCTGATGGCCTATTCGCCGATCGAGCAGGGCCGATTACTGGGGCATCCTGTACTGGCAGAGGTGGCGACGCGCCACAATGCAACCGCCGCCCAAATCGCCCTTGCCTGGGTACTTCAGCAAGACCAGGTGATTGCGATCCCCAAAGCAGGCAAATCAGCCCACGTGCAAGAAAATCGGGCCGCGCTCGATATTCGTCTCACCGAGGACGATCTCGCCGCGCTTGACCGTGCGTTGCCACCACCCGCGCGCAAGCAGCCGCTAGAGATGCTCTAGTACAGTTGAATGTAGATACCACGGCCGTAAATCAGGCCCGTTTACTCGTCTATATCATGGAAAAATGGGTGCCTGATTTGCGCCGGGATCTACTAGTATACCAATTGACAGGAGAAAATCATGGCACAAACATGTAAACACGTAGATTCGATCAAGATTACGCAGACCGACAAACATTTTTGCGAGGATTGCATCAAAATTGGGGACACCTGGGTTCACCTCCGGCTATGTCTCAGTTGCGGCCATGTTGGCTGCTGTGATTCGTCCAAGAATAAACATGCGACCAAGCATTTTCAGGCGACAACCCACCCGCTCGTGCGTTCAATTGAACCGGGCGAGGCTTGGGTTTGGTGCTATGCCGACGCGGTTATCGCCGGCGAACTCGAAGCGTAAACTACAAAAAGTGCAGTGGTTTGCAAAATCGTATCCCCATAGATCTGTCCGTCCTTATACAGTATCGGCCAGAATAAAGCGTGTATACCACGCATCAACCGTAGTGCGATGCTCCTGCGCCCAGATCGACCAGACCCGCTCGATGTAGGGCTGGACAAGGGCAGCACGTGCATCCGGTGTCGGCGCGTTGACAATGTTTGCCACCGTCAAACTGCCAACAAACGCGGGTGGCGTCAACCAGGTAAAGCGGCTATGCTTGGGCTGCTTGCCATCGCGCAGGGAGCGTAAACGCAGCCACAGCGCTTGCCCAGGATCCATGCCTTGCACCAACACCCCATACAATGTCAACAGGTGTACCGCCACCGATTGGGTTGCTTGTGGCGAAGGCACACCGGGATGCTGGGCGGCATAAGCATCAACAATCAAGCCGTGATAGGGGCCGGAGCCAATCCACGGTTCACCCACATTGAGCGCGCTGTAAATTGCCCAACACGCGGGTGAAGCACCAAGATAGCGATGGGTGGGGCCGTCATTAGGCAGCAGTTGTGCCGCACAGCCGGGACAAACTTCTAGCATCGTAGCCATCACCTTTCTTTGCAACGATTCAGGTAGCGGCCTGGGAACGCCGCCATCCTGACGGCCAGCGATCTGAAGAACGCCCTGGGCGGTTCCGGCAACGTGACCGGCATCTTCAAAATGCCGGTCACGTGACTGATATATCTTACCCAACTTCGCTGCCGCCGATCATGACGCCATCGACGCGAATGGTCGGCGAGCCGATGGCGCCGCCAAAGGGCAGGAAGGTGAGATCATTGCCTACGGCCTGTACATTTTTTAAGATTTCGGGCAAGGGCAAGGCAATCGTCACATTGTTGACCGGATGGGTGATCTTGCCGTTTTCGATCCAGAAGCCCTGGGCCGAGACCGAATAGTCGCCATTCACAGAGTTGATGCTGTGCGTATTCATGGTATTGACGACATATAGTCCGTTTGCCACGCCAGCGATTACCTCTGCTGGACTCTGCCGGCCGGGCTGAATATAGAAGTTGCTGGGCGACAGATGGGGCGGTGTGCTATGGCTGTTGCGGCTGGCATTGCCTGTGCTGGCCACGCCATCTTTGTGCGCGGTATAGCTGTCGTAGAGGACAGCTTGAAAAACCCCTTCATCAATCAACCGGGTCGCGCTGGTGGGGTTGCCTTCATCATCAAAGGGGCGTGTGGCTAGGCCACCGGGCAACCGGCCATTGTCTAGCAGGGTCACCACATCCGAGGCCACAGTTTCGCCCAACTTGCCTTGAAGGAAGGTGCGATTGCGCTGCATGGCCTCGGCGGTGAGCGCACGCGACAGGGCACCCAACACACCCGACGCAGCGATGGGCGCATAGACGACCGTGGCAATCTGCGTCGGCACCGGGCGGCCACCGAGCAACTTGACTGCTTGTTCACCGGCTTGGCGACCAATGCGTTCGGCATCCAACTGTTGTAGCGAACGTTCCATCTGCACGCCCATGCCCATGGCCCGATCCTCGCCGTCCAGCGCCATTGCCATGATGTAGCTACCGGCAAAGGTGCTGCGATAGCTGCTGGCAAAGCCTTTGGAGTTGACCAGAAAGACCTGGCTCACCGCATCCATATAACTATTCATTGGGGAGACCTTGACGCGCGCATCGTAGGCAAAGGCCGCGACCTCTACCGCTTTCTGAAAGGCGACCTTCTCTTCGGCAGTTGTGTCGAGCATGGTGGGATCATAGATGGCGAGATCTTCCTCCTGAATTGGCTTGGGATCGGGCAACATGCGATTTTCATCGGCATCGGCGATCTCGGCCAGGGTGAGCGCGGCGGCAACTGTACGGGTAAGGCTGGCCGGGGTAAAGTCCGAGGTGTGGGCATAGCCCATTTTGCCGTTGCGAATGACGCGCACGCCCAAGCCTTTGCTGCCGGCATAGGCGAGCTTTTCAACTTCACTCCCGCGCACCTGAATTTCGGTCTGGTTGCCCACGGCAATATAGGCTTCGGCCTCCACCCCGTTGGCACGGGCGGCGTTGACCACATCGTGGGCAATTTGCAAATAGTCCATGATAAGCTCCTTGGTTTAGAGATTATTGCGATTGGTTATTTCGGCAACAAAACCAGGTGCAATTGTTCTTGTAGGTGCGGTTACAAACCGCACAAGTCGGCATCGACCGCGATTGTGCGGTTACAAACCGCACCTACAAATGCACAAAATTAAATCGGCATAAGGCCATTGCAAAGAATAAAGTATGCAGTAGGGGCGGCTTGCCAGCCGCCCGTTCGCAGCGAGCCAAACGCGGGGCGGCGGCAAGCCGCCCCTACGCATGATTTTGTTTGGCAAGCGCTGGATACTTATTTCTTTGAAAGCACATAAGGTCTTTGTTGATCGCTATGCGGATGTGCTGGCACGTTCTGTCCCGCCCACGGTCAAACGTGGTACGCGCACCGTGGGCTGACCGACACTGACCTTGGCGCCCTGGCCTTTGCCACAAGTACCCAACCCTGGATCCAGGGCAAAGTCGGTGCCGATCATGTCCATCTGGCGCAGGGTTTCCGGGCCATTGCCCACCAGGGTCGCGCCTTGCACCGGGGCGGTCAGCTTGCCATCTTCGATCAGATAGCCCTCGGTCACGGAAAAGACATAATCGCCGCGCCCGATCTCCACCTGGCCGACGCCCATTTTTTTGGCATAGAAGCCTTTTTTGGTGGCGCGGATAATCTCTTCGGGGTCGTGGGGGCCGGCGGCGATATAGGTATTGGTCATGCGCGGCATGGGCATGTGGCGGAAGCTCTCGCGCCGGCCATTGCCGGTCGAGGCGCGTCCCGTCCGCCGTGCCTCGGTCAGATCCCACATATACTCTTTGAGGATACCATTTTCGATCAATACCGTGTGTTGGCTGGGTACACCTTCATCGTCAAAACGCAACGAGCCACGCCGTCCAGGAATCGTGCCATCATCGATTGCCGTGAGAAAATCTGGCCCCACGCGCTGCCCCACCATGTCGCCATAGGCCGACGCGCCGCGGGTGACAAAATCGGCTTCCATACAATGGCCACATGCTTCGTGAAAGAGGATGCCACCCCAGCCGTTGCTGATCACCACGGCCATCTCGCCGGCGGGGGCCGGGCGCGCATCCAACATGCGCACGGCTGATTCTGCCGCATCCACCGTCATAGCAACGGGATCTTTGCCGTCCAATAATTCGATGCCCATCTGCCCACCCAAGCCGGTGCGCATAGATTGGATCGTGTCGCGGCGGCGCGCCACCAGGTTGACCGTAAATTCGAGAATTTCTCGGTCATCTTCCACCCACAAGCCGTCGGAATTGAAAATCCAGACGCGGCGGCTGGTTTGGTTGTAACCTGCGCCCACCTGCGCCACATGCGGGCTATAGGCACGCGCCGCCCGATCCATCTGGCGCAGAATGTTCGCCTTATCCGCAATGGGCATGGTGTCAAACGTGCGCTTGATGGTGAAATCCAACGCGCTGGCCGTTTTGATTAAATTCACAACCACCCGCGGTTGGTTCGTGCCGCGCGCCGCCGCGGCCGCGGCTTGGGCAGCTTCGATCAGCGCGCTTTCACTCAGATCATCGGTATAGGCATAGGCGGCGGTGTTGCCATAAAAGACGCGCACACCGCCACCAATGTCATTGCCTTGCGTCGCACCTTCCAAGCGTTGGTCGTCGAGGGTGAGGCGCAGGTTTTCCACATTTTCTAGATAGAGTTCGGCGAGATCGCCGCCGTTGCGCAGTGCAGCCGCCAGAATGCGCTGCACACTTTCGGTGGGTAGCATGAGGATCTCCTTTGTTTAGACAGGTTGCCACGATTTTTGCCGCCAACCCAGGCGACATTTGGCTTGGGCTGTATCAATTGTAGGCATATACGTTTCGACCAGGGCAATGGTTTCCGCCACCAGCGCTTCGCGTTAATGATTCAGGTTACGCGGCAGTGGCGGTCAACGGATTCTGGGAGCGGATGAATCCGCTCCCGGGGTGCCATTGGGGCCCCGTTGACCGCGTGGCCGTTCGCAGCTAGCCGCCTAGCGCAATACGCGCGCCGTTTTGCGCCGCCGAGGCGCGGATCGCATCCCACAGGTGTGCCATGCGCAAGCCGACTTCGGGCGGACAGGGATTGGGAATCGCGCCATTGCGCACCGCCAGGAACTGTTGCCAGACGCCCAGCGATTTGGGCAATTCTACCGGCACCGGTTGTGCATCGCCGGGCCGCTGTACATGCAGGAACTTGCCCCAGATGTCGGTGAAGATTATGCCGCCGGTGCAAAAGACGCGCACATCGGCAGTGGAGCGGGTGCAGGTATCGCCACAGGCATTCATGGTCACCAGCGCGCCCGATTGCAGACGCGCAATCACCGCGCCCAGAATTTCCACGGGCGTCGCGCGCTGATCAAACCAGGCGGCCACATCGGTAAAGTTTTCGCCGGCCAGGTCGGTAATCGTATTGAGCATGTGTGCGCCCGTATCGAAGAAGAAGCCCCCGCCCGCCAATGCCGGCTGTTGCCGCCAAGTGCCCAAGTTGGGCATGCGCCAGTTCTCCCAGGAGAGACCCGAAATCGTGAGAATGTTGCCCAGCTCACCACTGCGCAATAGTGCTACGGCAGTACGAATTTGGGGCGAGAGACTGCCGGGAAAGGCGACAACCAGCAGCTGGCCGGTACGTTCGCGGGTTTCGATCAACCCTTCGGCCTCTGCGCCGGTGATGACCATGGGCTTTTCCAACAGCACATCCAAACCCGCTTCCATACACGCCTTGGTCTGCGCATAGTGATAGGCATGGGGAGTAATGATAAAGGCGGCGTCCAATTCGTGACCATAGCGCGCCAGTAGTTGCGTCAGATCCGGTTCGTTGGGGGGCGGCGTCAGCCCCTGGGCGGTAAAGACTGCACAGGCGTTGGCATAGGCCGCGGCCGCGGGTTCACAAATAACCCGAATCTCTGTGGTATCCTGTTGGGCGAGCATGGCGCGGATGTGGCCAACGGCCATGCGCCCACAGCCAATCATAGCTGTGCGAAGTTGCGTAGAGGGTGACATATTCTATCCATCGTTTTATAATAGCGGTTGATACTATAGCAAAGCCAATTGAATCGGCTCAATTTATCGCAAGCAGACAGAGTAGCACGTTGCTTTTCCTGGGCTGCTCGCTTCATCCCTTGTGCATGATGACCCTTGCGTTTTCATGACATTCACTGCCAGATAGGACGAACCCATGTCTACGAATGCAGACGCCGCCCCCTTTCCGCCCATTGTGGAACGCATTGGCCGCGAGCAGCTTCAGATCTCCCATGTCAAGATCACCCCCCTCACCTATAAACCAGCCGATGGCTCGGTGATCCATGAGTGCGGCCCGGTCATTCTTACCAAGCGCGATGCCGCGCTGGTCGAAATCTTTACGGATCAGGGCATTGTCGGCATTGGCCCAGGCGAGATCGGCGATGTCAACGACAACTATACGCACTTGATTGGCCAGAATCCATTCGACGTAGAACGCCTCGGCTTGTCCGGCGGGGTTGACGCGGCCTGCTGGGATATTATCGGCAAAGCCAAAGGATTGCCCGTCTATAAGCTATTGGCCATTGATCACGAACCGAATCCCCGCGTCCATGTCTATGCCAGCGGGGGTGTCATGTGGACTTATTATAACCGGGGTGATGGCAAACCGTATGGCGTCGATGCCTTGATCGAAGAGGCGCTACGCTACCAGGAATTGGGCTTTGACACCTTCAAGTGGCGGCCCGGCACCGATTGGGAAGAAGCGGGCATCACCCCCACCAAGCTGGGCAAGCTTTGCGAACAGTTGCGCCATGCCGTCGGGCCCGACTTCCGGCTGGGCATCGAGAAGAAAGGCTACGATTCGTGGACCCTGGCCGAATGTTTAGAGATCGCGCCGATCATCAATGACCTGAACTTCTTCTTCTTCGAGCAACCCATGGGCGATGAAGGGCCGAGCCAATTTGAAGATTACCGGCAACTGAAAGAACGCATGCCCAAGGTAATGTTGTGGGGCGGTGAACGGTTGCGCAGCCTGAACGAGGCGCGTCCCTGGATCGAGCAGGGCATCTACGACGCTATCCAGACCGATTGTCACCCGCTGGGCATCACCGAGAATTGGCGGGTGGCACGGCTGGCCCAGCAACATGGCACCAAAATCGTCCCCCACAACTGGAGCACCAGCCTGGGCACCATGGCGAATACCCATTTTGTGGCCGGTGTGCCCAGCGGCTACATGTGTGAATTTTTCATGTATCCCAGCGACTTCCGCTATGGTCTCTTCCAGGAGCCGGCGGTGCCCCAAAATGGCTATATCACCCTCTCCGACAAGCCCGGCTTTGGCATGGAGCTGATCGACGACGTGGCGAAGCGCTTTCCCTACATCCCTGGCCCCAGCACCTTTGCCAATCCGCGCTTTCCCCACGCGTGGGCCCGCGCCCAGGCGCGCGAGCAGGCCGTCGCCAGTCGCTACAGAAACAAGCGCTAGTCCACGACGGCGTAAATAGACCAATGGTAGTCCAGTGAGACAGTAGGCCATTTCAAAGAAATAAGTATGCAGTAGGGGCGGCTTGCCGCCGCCCGTTCGCAGCGAGCCAAACGCGAGGCGGCTGCGCGGCCGCCCCTACGCATGATTTTGTTGGGCAAGCGCTGGATACTTATTGCTTTGAAAGCGCCTTAGGCCGCTCTGTACTAGTCCACTGCGTTATTGGTCATTGGTCATTGAGGCCATTCGTAACGATGTTGCCGGGAACGTGCCCTGGGGTGAAAACCGCCTACTCAATGGGGCACGGTGCCATCCGGTAGGGGCGAGACATAGGTGCGCCCTTCGGTGCTGGTGGCAAATTCGGCCTGTGCCGCCTGTAGCAGATCGGGTTTGGTCAGCAGATCCAGCGCGGTTAGGGCTAGGGCTTTGGCCGCAAAGAGCATGCCCTTAAAGCCAATTTGCGAACCAGAAGAGGCCGTGATCTGCCAACTGTGGGGCGGCGTGCCAAAGGGCCAACAACAGGTGGTCAGTTGGCTGGTGGGGGTGATTTGGCTCACATCGGCCACCTCGGTCGAGCCAGGCATCGCCATGACGGTGGACGTATGGGGCAGCACCGGCGTCCACAAGGGGTTGGCCAGATCGGCTTTGCTGAAGCCACCGTTGGTGGCTTTCTGCAACATGGCGTAGCTGTAGTCGAGCGAACCCGCCGGAAAGGTTTTCTGCAAGTCGCTGGCAAAGGCAATTTCTGGCGCAGTAAAGGTCATGGCCGCCACTTCCTGCATTTTCGCATACATCAAGTCGGAGATCACCTGGTTGGGCAACATTTCGTAGCAGCCGGTGACAAAGTCGATATCATAAGTGGTGCCGCTCATCAGGGCCGCGCCCTTGGCAATATCGAGCATGCGCGCATAGATCTCCTCAACCTGGGCGCGGCTGGGGGCGCGCACAAAATACCAGACCTGGGCATAGGCCGGAACGACGTTGGGCGCCTGGCCGCCACTGGTAATCACGCTGTGGATGCGCGCCTCTTGGATAATATGCTCGCGCAAATAGTTGACGCCCACATCCATCAAGACGACACCATCCAGTGCGCTACGTCCCAAGTGGGGTGCCGCCGCGCCATGCGCGGCGACGCCATGAAAATTCACCTTGAAAGAGTTCATCGCCAGCGAGGAGCCATGCCAGACCATATTGGTGTCGCCGGGGTGCCAGGCGAGTGCCGCGTCCAGATCGTCAAAGACGCCCGCTTTGGCCATAAAGGTCTTGCCGACCAGCGTCTCTTCGGCGGGGCAGCCATAAAAGCGGATAGTGCCAGGAAGCTGCTGCTCGATCATGGCCGCTTTGAGCGCCAGCACCGCGCCCAAGCACGCCGTGCCAAAGAGGTTGTGTCCACAACCGTGCCCCGGCCCCCCTTGCTGCACCGGCGCGATGCTGGTGGTCATTTGTTGCGAAAGCCCGGGCAGCGCATCATATTCACCCAGCAAGCCGATGATCGGTTTGCCCTCACCCCAACTGGCCACAAAGGCCGTCGGCATCTGCCCCACGCCGCGCTCGATGGTAAAGCCCGCCTGCGCCAACTCCTCGGCCAGCAAATTGGCCGCAAAAGTTTCCTGCAACCCAATTTCTGGATGATCCCAGATCGCTTTGGCCAAGTAGGCCAGTTTCTCATCTTCCATATCCAGATAATGCTGAATCTTTTCCTGCACACCCATGCCTATGTCTCCTCTGTGTGGCGCAAATTGAATTTCGGTGGGTTGACTG
>DAOTTR010000269.1:0-1986 GCA_034437715.1 Caldilineaceae bacterium | reverse complement strand
GAGATCTTTTCCCAGGATTATGTGCGCACGGCCAAAATGAAGGGGCTGAAAATGTGGCGCATTGTGGTGCGGCATATTCTGCGCAACGCGCTGATCCCGGTGGTGACAACGCTGGGCTTTGTGATTGAGGGCCTGATCATTGGCAGCATTTTCTTGGATAATATTTTCGCGATTCCCGGCTTTGGAGGCGTCGTAGAAAGTGCCTTTCGCGGCTTCGACTATCCGGTGATCATGGGGGTGACCATGGTCACCTCGTTGATGATCATTTTAACGAACTTAATGGTGGACCTGATCTATCCATTCCTAGACCCCCGCATTAAATTGGACTAAATGGGATTGAATTGGACAAAGATGAAACAGAGCATTTCCCTTACGGCACAAACCGACACGACACAGCCTGGTGCCATCCGTGAACCGCTGACAATGGCGTCCAGAGAACGTTCGCTTTGGGGTGACGCCATGCGTCGCTTGGTGCGCAATCGGCTATCTGTGGTTGGCCTAAGTATTACGCTATTATTACTGTTTGTCGCGTGCTTTGGTCCGTGGCTGGCCCCCTACTCCTATACCGAGCAGGATCTGATGCATGTGGCGCAAATGCCCAGCGCCGCCCATTGGCTAGGGACGGACGAAATTGGTCGCGATCTCTTTAGCCGCGTGCTCTATGGCGCACGCACCGCTGCCCTGGTCTCCTTTTTCAGTACCTCGGTCAGTATGGTGATTGGGCTGGTGATGGGGGCGTTGGCTGGCTATGGCGGGCGCTGGGCCGATATGATCGTCGGCCGCTTGATCGATGTGGTGATGTCGATTCCAGGGCTTTTGATGGCCGCGCTGATTGCAGTCAGCCTCAAAGAGCCAATTGTGAGCTGGGCCCAACGGGTCTACGCCGACACTGGCTTTCCGCTCTTTGCCGATACCACTTGGCTGGATCTGTTGGTCGTCTTTGGTGGTTTGGCCTTTATTCAATGGCCGGGCTACGCACGCTTGATCCGCGGCCAGATCTTTGCCCTGCGCGAAGAACAATATGTACAGGCAGCCAAATCGATCGGCGTGTCGGAGATGAAAATTGCCGTGCGCCATCTGTTGCCCAATGCGTTGGGCCCCGTTATTGTTGCCATGACCTTTAGTCTGTCCAGCGCCATGGTGGCGGAATCTGCGCTCAGCTATTTGGGGATTGGCATCAAGCCACCACAAGCCAGTTGGGGCAATATGATCGCTTCGAATATTGGCAGTTGGTCCTATCGCCCGTGGCTGGTCGCTGTGCCGTCGATCACGCTGGCGATTGTCACGCTGGGCATCAACTTTTTGGGCGATGGGCTGAATGATGCGTTGAATCCCAAGTCGAGCAAATCGATTTGATCGGCGGTTGGCGATTGCGATGAAATTGATCACCTGGAATTGTCAGGGCGCGTTTCGCAAAAAGGCGCAACACCTTGCCATTCTTGAACCGACCCTGGTTGTGATCCAGGAATGCGAATGCCCGACCAAATTGCGTTTCGTTGGCACGGATCAGCGCCCAGATGATTTTCTTTGGCAGGGTGATAATTTGGACAAAGGGGTGGGGGTCTTTGCCTATGGTGATCTGCGCCTGAGTCTCTACGCAGGGTATGATCCGACGATCCGTCACTGTATCCCGCTGTGCGTCAGTGGCGAGTTTGAATTGAATGTGTTGGCCGTCTGGGCCATGGGCCACAAGCAAAAGGCGCGCAGCTATGTCGGGCAGGTCTATCAAGCGGTACATCACTATGCCGACTTTATGCGCCAGCGCGATACGATCTTGCTGGGCGATTTGAATAGCAACGCCATTTGGGATCGGGAACGGCGTGTCAGCAATCATTCAGCCGTGGTCAAAGATCTGGCCGCGGCGAATCTGGTCAGCGTCTACCATGAATATTTCGGCGAAGCGCATGGTCAGGAGCAACAGAATACTTTTTTCCTGCACCGTAGCCCGCACAAAGGCTACTATCTGGACTATTGTTTTGTGCCCAA
>DAOTTR010000268.1:0-2980 GCA_034437715.1 Caldilineaceae bacterium | reverse complement strand
GCTTGAAACTTGGCCCAGGGCCAGAAGTGATCGTCCACCCAAGCAGAATCAAAGTGCGGTTGCACCAGTGCCAGCGTGGTGTTGATCTGTTGCATGAATTCGGTGGCGTCGCTGCCATCGACAGGAAACGAGGGCATGTGCCAGCCAAACTTGAGGGTCATGTTGGTTGCTCCTTTGATGTTGCTGATTAAGGGCTGCTGTTTGGAAAGTGGGCCATTTGTTTGCTATTTGGTTTTTTCTAAAATGGTTTCCAGCGCTTCGACCCCAAAGATATAACGCTGGTGACAGAAGTGACAATCAACCACGGCCTGTCCCTCGGCCATGAGCTGTTCCAGATCTTCGCTGCCCAACATGAGTAGTGCTTGCTCAGAACGCGCCCAACTACAAGAGCATTCAAATTGCAAGGGGCGAATCTCTAAGATCTCATAGGGAATGGGACCAAAGAGCACGGACAAGATTTCTTCGGGCGTTTCGCCATGCACCAACTGCTCGGCGAGATCCGGCATGTCGTCTACCCCCTCGGCCAGGGCGCGCAAGGTGGCTAGTTCGGCATCGGGCAATAGTTGCAACAGAAGACCACCGGCGGCTTGCAATTCGCCAGTAGCAGAAAGCTTCGTGCCGATCTCGATCAAGGTGGGCACCTGTTCGGACTGCATAAAGTAGTAGACCAAATCGCTATCCAGTTGGCCGGTCTGCAAGGGCACAATGCCTTGATAGAGTTGTTCCTTCATGCCTTCATCGCGCACAACCGTCAATAAGCCGCGGTGGCCCAACGCCAGCCCAACATCATTGTCATGCAGAGACATGTCCAGGGTGGCTTCTGGCTGGCTGACATAGCCGCGTACCCGTCCATAACTATTGCCCTCGACAATCAATTTGCCCAATGGCCCGTCACCCTCAACTTTGATCGCCACGCGCTGTTGGATCTTGAGCAGCGCCCCCAGCAAGGCCGCTGCTGTCAACCCATGTCCCAGTGCTGCCGTGGCAACCGGCGACGCCGTGTGGCGTGCCGCTGCATCCTGGACTAGCGTGGTCGTCACACAAGCTAGTCCGCGCACCCCAGCTTCTTTTGCCAGGATGCGCACTAGGTAATCACTCACGATCAACCCTTTCTACTCAAAACCATAACGCTTATTGGTCTATTGTAACACAAGGCGGGGATTCGACATTGGTTACTTGTCATTGGTCATTCGCTATTAGCATAGGCGTTACGCAGTTGGCAGCGTTGCCATCTCTGGTGGCAGGCCGGCAGGATGCCGGCGTTCCCAGGCAACTGCCTAACTCCTATAGCAGTTGATAATTTAGTTATTGCTAGAAACCAAGAGAGCCGCGTCACCGAAATTTCGGTGACGCGGCTCTCTTGGTTTCTAGCAATTCACTATCTGTCATGAACTGTCATGAAATGGAACTAGATTCATGTCGCCGAAGTTGACATATATCGCCAAATGCTAAAATCTAGCGTTGCCCTCAATACACCCATCTCATCTGCCGCATCGGTAACCAAGCGCTGGGCCTGTGCATAATCGAGCGTTGATAGATTTGCTGCATGTAATAGCTTGAAGACATGAGTGTCTACAGCTACAGTCTGCTCACCCAACAGCAACCCAAGATAATCGACAGTCTTTGGCCCAATCCCTTTAATCGTCAGCAGTGTATCTCGATTTTCTGCATGGCGAAGCCATGAGCGCAGATCGCTTTCGGTTTCGATTTGGCGCAGTGCCAGAAGCTTGGCCAGTGTCAATAATGTATTAAGTTTGCGTTGACCTTTCCAATTCAGGATATGATGGGCAGACTCTCGCTCTAATAGCACAAGAAATGCACTTGTTGTGGTTGCTTCTGGATAATCTATCCGTATACGCTCAACACGGGGTTGTACCACATGCGCATAGTTTATCCCAGCCTGCAACACTGCGTCCACCAATGTTGCCCCCAAATGGTTATAGCTTCCGCCTACTGGAGTGACGATCTCAAATCCTGATAGGGAACGAAGATAGCTGACAAGTTGGCTCGATCCTATATCCATCATTTGACTCCCCTCATCCCAACGGTTGATCGTATGTGCCCACAATTAGCCGTCGGTATTCAATTCCTTGAGTTGCCCGGTGACGCGATAGATGACGCGTTCGGCGATATTGGTCGCCAGGTCGCCAAAGCGCTCTAGTTCGCGGGCGACACGTAGCCGCTCGTAGCTGGTTTTGATCTCCTCGGGCGAGTCGTCAGCCGCCATCTGGTGCACAAGTGTGGTAAAGACTTCGGCATACAACTTATCCACGTCATCATCCTGGTTGGCGACAATGCGGGCCAGGGTGACGCTATCGCTGGCATAGGCTTGCATGGATTGGCGCAACATATTCAGCACCAAATCGCCCATTTGCTTCAACTCGGGAATCGGCGACAATTGTGGCTGTTGTTTGAGATGGGGAATCACCTTGGCAATGCCCTTGGCCTGATCACCCATGCGTTCCAGATCTACGATAATATTCATGACCGAGACGACGGCGCGCAGATCGCGCGCCGCGGGCTGCTGGGTGACAATCACGGTGAAACATTTTTCCTCGGTTTCAAAGCGTAACTTGTTCACGCCTGCGTCCACGGTGGCAACCTGTTGGGCCAGCGCGGTGTCCAAGGTTTCCAGTGCGCGAATGGCCAACAGCATCTCTTCTTCCACCAGCTTACCCATGCGCAGAATATCGTCGCGCAATTCCGTCAATTGTTCTTCAAAGCGGGCCCGTATCATAGCGTTTCTCCTCTTCTAGTTGTGTAGGTCGGTGCAGGTCGATGTAAATCGATCGGTTGCGAGATTAGCCGCGCCGTCCGGTAATGTACGCCTCGGTCAATTCTTCTTGGGGCGAGGTAAAGAGGCGGCGCGTGCTATTGAATTCTACCAATTTTCCCAGCCAAAAGAAACCTGTGTAATCGGAAGCGCGCGCAGCTTGCTGCATGTTGTGGGTCACAATCACTATCGTATAGGTGGTCGCCA
>DAOTTR010000267.1:0-7224 GCA_034437715.1 Caldilineaceae bacterium | reverse complement strand
GAGTTACAAATGCGGCTTACGCACACGCCCGCTTGGGCGGACAACTTCGGGTACCCGCTGGGTGCCTTATATCCCAAACCTAAAGAGATTGGGTTCTACGGGCTTTATCTATAGAAGTTACATTTCATAGGAGACCTGTGCTAAAAACTTTGAGGCAATTCTGAGGCAATTCTTGGGCGCGAGTGCCATAAATTCATTTACCTCCTCACTACAATGGATGGCAGACGTTGCAAAATCGTTTGCAACATTGCATAAACTACAAGGAGGCTAAAATGTTATACCGCATGTTTGATTGGGAACGCATTGCAACCATACTGCTGGTCGCGATGCTGCTGCTAGCGGCTCTGCTACCAGTCGTACCGCTCCAAGCCGCACCCTTGCCTGCACCGACGGCTATCACTGTCGAATTGACGGCCATCGACGATGCTGGCGCTACCCAGCGCGGCGATCCCGACACCCCGCATGGCAGCGTCTATCTGGTGCTCTCCAAGGATGGTCCTGGCAACTATGACAATAATTTTGTGCAATTTGATCTGGCAGTATTGCCCGCCAATGTGATTATCGATGCCGCCGCAGTGCGCCTGCACATCTTTGCTTTTGGTGGGCCTGCGCTCGACGTAGAGGTGAACCGCGTCGATGCGCCGTGGGAAGAAAGCACGCTCACCTGGAACAGCCAACCCGCGGTGACCGGTGGTGGGCCCGTGCAGCCGATTGCCGCGATTGGCGATGTCAGTTGGCCTGTGACGCTGCTGGTGCAAGCTTGGCACGCTGGCGCACAGCCGAATCATGGCGTGATGCTGCGCGGCCTTAATAGTAATGGCGCATTTGTCGGAGCCGATTCCAAAGAGACCAACCCTGCCCACGCGCCCACGCTAGTGATCACCTATCGTCTGCTGGCTGACGAAGGCCCACGCCCCGATCTGGGCGACGCGCCCGACAACAGCAACCATCATGGCATCAACAACACGGCCTATGTGGGCGTCAACGGCAACTTCCCTACGGTTTGGGAGGGTACAGCCGCTGGTCAACCCGCCGGCCCGCGCCACAATAACCAGAGCGGTGAAGGGTGGTTGGGCGACTTTCTCTCACGCGAAGCTGAGGCCGATGTTGGTCCAGACCAAGATGGCCCCAACAATATCCTGCGCAATGCCGCCGGTCTGATTGGTGATGTGGCCGATAATGACCGCGGCGACGATGGCTGGCGCAATCGCAATATTAAGTTCTTTGACTGTCGGCGCCAAACCCTGGAGATGCGGATCAGCAAAGCGGCCAATGCCACACGCAACACCATGTACCTCAACGTCTGGTTCGACGGCAACCGCGACGGTGATTGGTCTGATCTCGGCCCATGCCAGCCGGATGAAGAAGAACCAGCCCAAGCCAGCTACGAATGGATCGTGCAGAACTATATCATCGACATGACGGCCATTGCGGCGGGCGGCGCGCTTGACTTCTCGATCAATACCGGGAAAGTGCTCAATGCTACCGAAGGTCAACGCCACTGGATGCGCTTTACGCTGAGCGAAGTGCCCGCGGCGCAACCAGGGGCAGATTTGGCCGATGGTCGTGGGCCGCATCCCGGTAGCGCGCTCGGCAGCTATCAATTTGGCGAGACGGAAGATGTGTTGCAACGTCCGCCATTGCCTGGCGAAGATGGCGTGTTGGAATTACAAAAGCGCGTCATCACCGATGGTGAGCCGGTGGAATGGGTGGATTTTGTCACCTACCAGATTCTCTTGCGTCACAATGGTGGCAGCCAGCCGATCCAGGCGAAGATTCGCGACGAATTGCCCTATCCGCTGATCGTTTACCCGACGATCGACGCGACGGGTATCCAATCTGTAATCGTAGAAAGTGCCACGGGCGGTGCCGCGCCTTTGCAGGCTACGCTAGATTTCATGCCGCCCAGCGCTGGCAATCCGCCGCGACAGGTGGTGAAGTGGCAAGGTGTGCTGGCCCCCAATGCTGAAGTCAAACTAACCTTTCAGGTGCGTGTGATCAATTTCTGCCCACCCAACCAGCAGACAGCGACCATCACAAATCTTGCCCAGGCCCGCCCGCACAATGGCGCAATCATTACCGCCGAGGCGAGCTTCGCGGCCAAATGTCTGGGTTACGATGAAGACAATATCCAGATTGACTTGGAGCCAATCGAGAATCCGATTGATCCACAAGATTGGACACAATTTCCGTGGCAAGGAACGGTGTGGAACAAACATCCCTATTCGGTCACGTTGGGCTTCTTTCAGCAACCGGCGATCAATGGCGTCGCGGCGAGTGCGGCCACCCAACCCCGCTTCCTGGATCGCGTCACCCTTGCGCCCGATCAAAAGCTGCTCGTCGATCTCGACTTGCGCATGGCAAGTGAAATTACCGACGAGTTAACGTTGGCGGATGACGATTCACTGATTGGCAAAGTGATTTTCTGCATTCTCCCTGGTGACGATAACCGCTGTGCAGACGCCGCAATCTATCCCCAACTTGTGGGTGAAGTGCCGCTGCATCCCTTCCAACTCCGCCCCAATGATCTGGGTGATGCGCCGGACAGCAGCAATCACGCAGGGGTACCAATGGCAGCCTATGCCGGTGTGCCAGCCCTCTTTCCGACGGTCTTTGACCCAATCACCGGCTTGCCCGAAGGGCCGCGCCACAGTCGCCCGCGCCCCTTCCACTTGGGCCAGCGTGTGAGCCTAGAAGCCGAAGCGGATATCGGGCCCGATCAAGACCCGTTGAATAATATCGAACCCGCGGCCAATGATCCCGATAATGATCGCCGCGACGATGGCACGAATCTGGCGCTCTGGAATCTCAACCACTGCCAGACGACGAACTTGCCCGTGCAGGTTGCGATCACACCACAAGCGGTGAACTATTTCCAAGGATTGGGTACATCCGGTTATCTCAACATCTGGATCGACAGCAACCGCAATGGCGCGTGGGCCGAGGTTGCGCAGTGTGGGCAACAGCCGGCACCCGAACACATTGTGATCGACTTCCCGGTGAATGTGGTCGGGTTGGGAGCTGGCTTGCATCTGCTCAACGTGCCGACTGGTTTGGTGCCCTGGCAAACCACTGACAAACCCGCCTGGGTGCGCATCACCCTGAGTGAGCTACCGGCGAATAAAACGTTGACGGCGGCTGGCCTCAATTATGGTGACGGACGCGGCTATCCCAATCCCTTCAAAACTGGCGAGACCGAAGATTATCTCTACAAACCTGCCGGTGCCGAGGGCGCTGGACCCGACATCGCCGTCCACCTGGGTGGACGCAGCCGCAAGGTGACAAGTCAAGATGGTGCGTTACAAGCTGCTGCCGTGGCAAAGCTGGGCAACTTTGAAATTCAAGATTTCAGAATCGACTATGCAAATCTTGGCTCACAAACGGCGACCGGCAGCGTGCTGACCTTCACGAAGCCCCAACAACTGCGCGATCTGGAAATTATCCTGCTGCGCGCCCCAGGCATTTCCAGCCAAAATATGGTAGATAGTGGCGCAGAAATAGAATTCACGTTGCCCGATCTACAACCCGGTGACGCGGGCACAATTACGCTCGGCTGGTATGGCTGTATCACTTGTACTGTAGCGGCTAGTAACATCAGTGCTGAATACACGGCCAATGTGGTGGCGACGTTGGCTGGTGATGCGGACAGCAGCAATAATCAAAGTAGCACCACGCTGCGCGGGTTGCTCAGTTCGCCGCTGATTGGTGCCTTCATGGACTATACTGATGACGCGTGCATGGATCGCATCGTCACTGGGCGTGCTGTTACCAATCGCACCACGCTGCAACTGCGCGGTCAGGCCGAACCCAACCAGATCATCGCCATCCTGATCGGGTTGGTGCAAGTGGCGACGGTCAACAGCGATGCCAATGGTGACTTTGTTTACACAGCAAATCTCGGCCAGGGTCTGCATCGGATCACGGCGCGCTACGCAACGGTTGCGGCTGCGGCGGTGGCCATTGTTTCGCCTCGCGATGCATCTAGTGGATTGGCCCTTCTTGTCAATCCTGGGTTGCCCTATGATCCAATCAGCCTTTGCTTTGCTGATAGTAGCGGACGCGCCTTCTCCCTGCCGACGCTGGGCTATTCATTTGGCGCAACGCAGACTGGTTCATTTCTGCGCAGTGGTGAGACGTACACTGTCAGCGTCAATGCCAGTGGCGGCGACCCCAATCAGGATATCAAAGTTACCTTCGGTGGCAATTTGATTGCATCGCTCATGGATGAGAATGGCGACGGCACTTATCGGGGACTGGTCATCATGCCAGACCCAGGTGTGGTACACTCTGCCCGCGTCGATGTTGCGGCGCAGCTGGGTTTGATCGTGGGGCGTGGTACGACCGAGAGTAGCTTTAGCACGGAAGTGACAAGCGCGACCGACGGCGTGATCACCGATCGCAACACCGGGCAGCCAGTGGTGGGGGCAAGCGTTGCCCTCCTGGCCGCCAACACCACCGATAGCGCGCGTACCTTCTTCAGCGGCTGGGCGACCCTGTACACGGGCCAACCCAATCCACAGACAACCGGTCCCGAGGGCAAGTACAGCTATTACGCGGCAGAAGGTTTTTACCGGCTCGATGTTGTGCGCAGTAGCTATCAGCCCTATCGCAGTGCTGATCTAGATGCGAGCGAGTCGCCACTTGCCCAACCAATTGCGCTCACGCCGGAAATTGCTGGCGCAGCGACCCAGACTATCTATGTCGATGAGCATGGCTTCTCGCCAGCGGTTGTCACCGTGTTGCCGGGTGCCGTGATCGAGTGGATCAACATGGGGCTGGAGGAACATAGTGTCACCGGCAGTCTGTGGGACAGTGGTTTGCTGGCACCAGGGGCCAGTTACAAAGTCCAACTAACGGCGGAAGGTACACTCCCCTATCGCGATAGCCAAGATGCGCTCACTCGCGGTACACTGATTGTCGGCGTTGGTGAACAACCGGCAAGCAGCAATCAACTCTTTTTGCCGATTGTGACACGCTAATCGGTTGCTTGTAAGATCATAGACTACCCAATGCAACGTGACCGGCATCGGCTAGATGCCGGTCACGTCTTAACAAACAAAGTTCAACGTTGAGGAACCGCTATGTTCAACCGTCAAATTTCCTGCCTGTTTACATTCGCCTGTGGCTTCATTCTATTGATTGCGGGTTGTCAATGGGCACCAGCGCCAACCAGTAGCAGCGGCTTTAACTACGCTTGGCTGACGACCATTCCGGTGGACGAAAGGGTCTATACGATTACGGGCACTGTGACCGCCGAGGTCGAAAGCCTTGTTCGACAAACGGCCCCATCGCAGGCGCAGAGCTATAATACAGACGGCTTGAGCTATAGCACCTACTATGGCCCGCAGTTGAATGGCAAAGGCATGGTGCGGCTAACCGTTGCAGATTCTGATGCCGAACTCGCGCCTGTCGGCAGCACAGTGATCCTCAAATTGGATGACACCAAGGGGATTCTGCTCTTGCCGGGTGACCAGGTCACATTCAAATGTCGCGCCCAATTCGAGGCCATCGCCGCGGTGATGAAGCAACAGGCTTTTGACCAAACCGCGGGGACGTGGGAATTGGACTATTGCCGGTTGGCATCCCCCGTGGTAGGGACGGTGGATATGCCTTGACGTGCTTTGGGTCGATTGCGCACATTATCCTTCATTTTATCCGCATACCCTGCATAATTCAGCCTTGCTGGTCCGTTATCGTCAGCCGCTATTTCTAGCAAGGCCGATATTCCTCTATCTATCGTAACGATTCACCACTGGGAACGCCGCCATCCCTGGCGGCGTTCCCAGTGGTGAATGCGATTGGCCTGAATCGTATGCCAACGTTAAATTTCATCACCTGCTGCGCTGCATTCATGCAGCGCCTGGGATTGAAAACGTGTTTAAACACCTTTGCCGTCGCAGGTGTTGAATTCATTCAACACGAATTTAGCCTTGGCGTAATCGTTACCTTCTATCTTCTATATCCTTATTCTATACCTTGCTCTATAGAGTAAATCACTAGCTCGTTGCAGAATAAGTGAGCAGTTATGTTCAGGTATCTCCTGGGTACTAGCTGAATATACTTGGTCGAAAGAGAAGCAACAGAAAGGGAAACACTTATGCGATATGTAGTTTCATTATTATTACTGGCAACCACACTCCTGGCTGCCTGTGGCACAACCACGCCAGCTCCGGCTGCCACTGCGGTACCCACAGTTGAAGTGATGGCAACCGAATCGGCAGTGATCACAGACACCATGGAAATGACCGACACCATGGAAATGACCGAAACTGAAGAGATGTCGGGTTCGGAAGAGATGACCGACACCATGGAAATGACCGACACCGAAGAGATGACTGACACCGAAGAGATGACTGACACCGAAGAGATGACCGGCACAGGCGGCTGATCAAGCTGTTTCGTTCCGGGAAGTGTATGCTGGTGGTAACCAACCGGGCACCCTAGCATAACTGCCGAGTAGCACTAGACAATGGTGTTGCCCCGTAGGTTTCAATAGCACTTCGATTGCCGAATTGAAGGAAAGGTAGGGCAGTTCAGCTTATAACGGCCCTACCTTTTCTAACGCAACACAATTTGTTTCACACTATCAACTATAACGAATAAACTGTAGCGATACAGAAAGGTACATCATGATTGACTTTATCGTTTGGATTATTGTTGGCGGTATTTTGGGTTGGCTTGCCAGTATGATTATGCGCACGGACGCCCAGCAAGGTCCGCTGCTGAACATTATCGTAGGTATTGTCGGCTCGTTCCTTGGTGGTCTCCTCTTGTCGCCCCTGTTTGGGATTGCAGCAGCCGGCCAAGGTAATCTCAACATATCTTCCCTACTCGTTTCGCTGCTTGGCGCAGTCATTTTGCTCGCCATTGTCAATTTGTTTCGACGCGGTCGAGCGCGCTAGATTTATCACGCCAGATAGCGTCCTCTTGCCTGTAAAGAGGACGCGTGGGTTGGGCCTCTGTTGATATGAATTTTGTCTGAGCGTTTTGCGGCAAGAGCAGCATGTCAACAGACTCTCCAACCCCACTCATTGCGCAGAAGTGCGAGAGATTATCACCCCGCTAAGGAATCCAGAGTGTTTACTACCCGGAAGTTGTCATGCCCGCGAAGGCGGGAATCTAGGGTTGACAAGAGTGGATACCTGCCTTCGCAGGTATGACAATTGCGTAAGTCGTTGGTTTATTTAGTCTTCGTTCCTTAGGGTCTGTCCAAGAATAACATGG
>DAOTTR010000266.1:0-16683 GCA_034437715.1 Caldilineaceae bacterium | reverse complement strand
TGCCCAACCATGCCTGTAAATGACCCAGCCACTCGGCCACCGGCTCACCCGCAAACCAGGCGATCAAAATATCTGGCGTGAGTTGCAAAAGACCAACGCGCCAGGGATCGGCCTGTGTCAAGGTGCCCGCTGCATAGCGGGCGACCCAATAGCGGCCCACGTTGCGTTCCAACTCATTCTCTGCCGTCGCCTGTACTTGCCAATGCGTCAGCGGCGGTCGTGCGTTCAGATCACGGCGCGCCTGGAAGCAACCATTGGCCGCGCGAATCGCGAGGGTGAGCGACTCGCCGGGTTGGGTAAGCGCCTGTAACACATCGGCGGCCAGGGTCGTGCCCGCCGCTTGCACATCGGCAGGGGTAGACTTGCGAAAGCGTTGCTCGGCCAGATCAGCAACGACGCGCGGGCGGATGTTGCCGGTGAGTCCCTGGATGAATTGACAGTGGACCGTCGTGCCCAAGGTCGTGCGCAATTGCCGACGACAGACCCCTGGATATTCTGCCGAAATCGCCGTCCACGCGTGACCATAGACGATCACGGGGTGGCAGGCATAGCTGAAAACCAGGGCGCGTTCTCCATCGTCCGTGCGGATATCAAAGACCGGCAGCTCGGGAAGGTACAACGCGTCCACGTTGGGCAGCATGGCGATATCGCCCTGGGCATTGCGGTTGCGCCGGTTGATGCCCACCTGTGATGCGCCGCGGTGTAATGTTACCGTCGCCGGACGCAGGCGCGTCAGCGCCTGTTGCGCGGCGGCAATCGTCTGCGCGACGAGCGTGTCTCGATAGGCCAACAATTCTGGTGGGGGCGTACTGTCGGTCGTATAGGCGGCGATGGTGGTCATCGGCGCACTGTGCGTATGCGAAAAATTGACGATTACCGCGGCCAAGGGAATGTCTGTCACTTCGGCCAGGGTATAGCGGAGGTAGTTGCCCGTCTCGCGATCCAACCCCAGTTGATCAATCGAAGCCCATAGCGTGCGCTTGCCCGCATCGTCCTCCAGGATCGTCACCTGGGCAATCAGTGGATCGCGAATCTCCGTGCCTGCATCAAAACGCGGGCCACGGCCACCCATCGGTAACCCTAGGGGTGGCGTAATATCAGTTTCTGCCCAGCCTGCTCTCATAGCGTTTGCACCTGTGTGATTAAATTGTTGACATCAAAGACAAAGCCAAAGGCCAGCGCCACGCGCCAGAGTGCCTCTTCTTTATGGGCTTGCGTGCGCGCCGATGCTTGATTTTCGACGGCGGTGACGGCTTGGCGCAACGCCGAACACATGACCCCGCGTCTGCTCATATCCACCATGCCGCCCGGCGACATCAGCAGACACCAATTGATGGCAAACCCGGCATAGATCAAATGGTTAATCCCCCCATCCAGACAGAGCGCCGCCAGTTGATGGGCATCTTCGGCAATGCCCTCGTCCCCTTGGGGCTGGGCGATGATTGGAAAGTCAAGCTGCCGAAACCCAGCATCGGTATCGGCGCGATTGTGCGCCCCTACAAAGACGTTGCTTGCCCGAAAGCGGCGTAACCGATCCAGTGCAGGATTGCTCGGCACTTGGGGCAGGTCTGGCGTGGGACCCGCCAACGCCACGGCGCGTTGATAGCCCGAGTAGCCGCGATAGTAATCACCGCCGCCCACCACATGGAAGAGGGTAACGCCCGAAGTGCGCAGTGTTGCCAGCAGATCGGGGAAGATTTCGGCCACGATCTGCTCGGCGCGCGGAATATACTCTACCGCCCGATACCAGCCTGGGTATTGGGCTTGCGTGCCCGTTTCCCAGGCGTGCATGACCACCACTGCTGTGTGGTCGAGATCAATGGGCAGCTCCGTTTGTTGCCAGCCGCCATAGCCTTCGCCGGGAATTTCCAGCGTCGGGTCGGCATCGAACTGTTGATAGTAGTGGGCGTTCAGGATAATCTGGCGCATAATTACCTGCGATAATATTGATCGACGCGCTGGAAGATGGCAAGCGCGTCATCGATGTCGGTTGTATTCCAGTTTTCGTGGATCTGCAAGTGAAAGTGATCTTCCATGACCGCCTGGGCGTTGGGGCAGGGAAATTGGCGGGTGGCATCGCCTTTGTAATCGGCGCTGGTCCAGGGATAACCGCTGCTGCCAAAGACATTGCGCTCGACAAACCACGACATGGTATGGGGTAATGCGCCCCGATAGCTGACCATGAGCGGCAAGCCCTCGGCCATGAGCGCCTGACAGAAGGTGTCTTTATCGCAAGTTGCCGCCGCCGCATGAAAGCGCAAGCGTAGAAACCAATAGCTCGCTTCTGCCCCTGGTAGCAATGGCGGCAGCGAAACCGTCGGCAGATCCTCGAACCCCTCGCCCAACATGCTGACAATCACCTGGCGACGCGTTACCAGATCGGGCAACTTGCGCAACTGCACCCGGCCAATCGCTGCGGCCATATCGTTGAGGTTGAGATTGAGCGAGGCGGTGTTGTTGGTAGCGCCAGACGGCAAAAAGAAGGGTTTGCCACGGTCCGATTGGCGGCGGATTTCTTGATACAGCGTTTCGGATTTCGTGTAGACAACGCCGCCTTGGCTGCCCGTGCAATGGTGCTTGCCCGACATGGTGGAAAATGCCGCCACATCGCCAAAGGTGCCAACCAACTTGCCATTGATCTTGGTGCCGTGGGCCTGGGCGCAATCTTCGAGCAACCGTAGGTTGTGTTTGCGCGCCACCGCCAGAATTGCTTCGATGTCTGCCGGTTCACCCCCAATATGGGGTACGACAATGGCACTGGTGAGGGGTGTAATGAGCGCTTCAATTTGTGCCGCGCTGGTATTATAGCTGCCCGGCGCAACGTCGGCCACCACAGGGATCAAGTTGAGCAAGGGAATGGGCATAATGCCGCCGGGATCGGTGACTGCGCCGACGATCACTTCGCTAAAGGCGGGCAACCTGAGCGCCTTTAGCCCGACATAAATCGCGGTCGTGCCCGAATTCACAGCATCGGCATAGCCGCCGCCCAGATACGCGGCAAATTCGGCACAGTAGGCCATCTCTTCTTCGCCATTGTAGCCAGGCGCCGCGCCGCTGGCAATGGCATCATCCATGAGCGCGACAATGGCCGCTTTCTCATCGGGCCCAATGTGGCCGCGTGCGGGGAAAGGGTGGGCGCGCCAGCGTGTACCACCGTGGATCGCCAGGGGTGCTACTCGTTCTTTGGTTGTCATAAGCATCCTTCTATCTTACCATCGTGATTGTGCTGCAAATCGCCCAGGGTTAAAGCCGCCGAGCTACATCCTTGAGTACCAGAGATGGCTAGTACAGAGCGGCCTAAGTGAGACAGTAGTCCAGTGAGACAGTAGGACAGTGAGTCAGTGGCTGTCTACTGTCCTACTGTCTCACTGGACTACCATACATGCGTTATTAACAGGACTTACGCAGCCGGGAGCACCGCCATCCTAGCGGCAGCCAGCAGGATGCTGGCGTTCCCAGGAGTAATTGCGTAAGTCCTGATTAATTCTGAATACCATTCAGATCCAATTCCTCGGCGCGTAGGCAGGCCACGCGATGGCCCTCGCGCAATGTGCGCAACGCCGGGACTTCGGTTTTGCAGCGGGCCTCGGCATAGGTGCAGCGCGGATGAAATGGGCAGCCCGACGGCAATTTTGCCGGATCGGGTACTTCGCCGCTTAAGATAATTTCGCTGTCACGATAGCGTGGATCGGGGCGGGGCACCGAGGAGAGCAACGCTTCCGTATAGGGATGCAGCGGGTGTGCGTAGAGTTCATCGGTCTGCGTCTCTTCGACAATCTTTCCGGCATACATAACGGCAACGCGGTCACAAGTATGCTTGACCACGCCCAGATCGTGCGAGATAAAGAGAAAGGCAATGCCCAGTTGTTGCTGCAAATCTTTGAGCAGATTGATGATCTGGGCCTGCACCGAAACATCCAGCGCTGAAACCGGTTCATCGGCGACGATCAACTTGGGATTCACCGAGAGCGCACGGGCAATGCCAATCCGTTGCCGTTGCCCGCCGCTAAAGGCGTGGGGATAGCGGCGTAGATAGGTGGGGGCCAACCCAACCAACTCCATCAATTCGATGGCACGGCCTTCCAATTGCTTGCGATCGTTCATGCCGTGCGCGCGCAATGGCTCGGTAATACACTCGAAAACCGTCATGCGCGGGTTGAGCGAGGAAAAGGGATCCTGGAAGATCATTTGTGTATGCCGCCGAAATGCGCGCAATTCCTCGCGCCCCAATTGCATAATGTCAACTTGCTGGCCGTCCACCTGCATGTTGATCGTGCCATCGGTCGGTTCCAGTCCGCGCAGCACACAGAGGCCCGTGGTCGTCTTACCACAGCCACTTTCGCCCACCAAGCCCAGAATTTCCCCTGGTTGTACGGCAAAGTTCACATCATCCACCGCTTTGCGCACTTGCACACGTCGCCGTAGCAGGCCCGAACTCATGGTAAAGTACTTCTTGAGGCCGGTAACCTCTAGCACATTCTTGGGCGTTGGGCGCGGCTGGCCCGCCGTGTTAGTGGATAGATTTGACATCGGAGATGACCCCTTCGATTTTTTCACCGGTTTCCAACACACAGGCAACCTTGTGATTGCCTCCGACACCGAGCAAGGCCGGCGGCGCACCCACATTGCACACGCCATCAATTGCCAGATCGCAGCGCGGGTGGAAGGGACAGCCGGGCACCAAGGCAAAGGGCTCGGGCACCGTGCCGCGGATCGACGACAGCCGCTCGGTGCGCGGCGCATCCACTTTGGGAATGGAACGCAACAGCGCTTTCGTGTAGGGATGCTTGGGATCGTGAAAAATCGTATTGACATCGGCAAATTCGACGACGCGCCCGCGATACATCACCGCCACTTCGTTGGCCATGCGCGCAATGACCCCCAAATCGTGGGTGATGATCATGACCGACATGGCATACTCGGCTTGGAGTTCCTTGATCAGCCGCAAAATTTGGGCCTGGATCGTCACATCAAGCGCGGTGGTGGGTTCGTCGGCAATTAACAACACCGGGCGATTACAGAGCGCAATGGCGATCATGGCGCGCTGACGGAGGCCGCCACTCAGTTGATAGGAATAGTCGTCAATGCGCTGCTCGGGCCGTGGAATCCCCACCTTACGCAACAGCTCGATGCCCAGGTCCCGCGCGCCGCGCTTGGTGAGCGACTGATGCAGCAGAATCGCTTCGATCAACTGGTCGCCAATCGTATGCACAGGGCTGAGCGCGGTCATCGGCTCTTGAAAGATCATGGCAATCTTGCCGCCGCGAATGTCGAGCATGGTGTTGCTCTCGTCGTCGATCTGGGCGAGATCGACAATCTCGCTGCGATTCTCTCCCGTCGGATAGCGAAAGAGAATCTCGCCGCCGACAATGTTGGCACTGCGTGGCAACAGGCGCATAATCGACTGGGCGGTGACGCTTTTGCCACAGCCACTCTCGCCCACAATGCCCAACGTCTGCTGCGGCTTGATGTGGAAATCAACGCCATCGACGGCGCGCACAATGCCTTCATCAAATTTGAAATGGGTGCGCAGACCTTTTACTTCGAGTACATTTTCCATCTGTTTTCTCTACACTAGGTTTTTTGATATTACCAGCGCGCCTACCGGTGAAAGCACATCTACACTAAACTTATTCGCTGGTGGGCAGTGAAATGTCAGTGTCGCCTAATCGCTATACGGATCCGCCGCGTCGCGCAGGCCATCGCCAAAAAAGTTGAAGGCCAGCACGGTGAGCACGACAAAGAGAATGGGAATGAGCAGCCAAGGATAGCTGGCAATCGTGCGCACATTTTGGGCATCTTGCAATAGCACGCCCCAACTCGATACTGGGTGGCGCAACCCCAAGCCCAAAAAGCTCAACACGGTCTCGCCCAGGATCATGGCCGGAATGCTCAGCGTGACCACGACGATCAGGTGGCTGGTGAAGGAAGGCAACAGGTGATGGGTAATAATGCGCCGTTCACGCACCCCCGCCAGGCGTGCCGCCATGGCAAAATCTTGCTCGCGCAACGAGAGGATCTTACCGCGCACCACGCGTGCAACCTCGGTCCAGCCCAGGAGCGCCAGAATGATCGAGATGGCAAAATAGACGCGGATCACAGGCCAGTTGGGAGGCAGCGCCGCCGCGATCCCCATCCACAGCGGAATATCGGGAAAGGCGCGCAAAATTTCAATCGCGCGCTGGATAATCACATCGGCCACACCACCATAAAAGCCAGAAATGCCGCCCAACATAATGCCCAGGAAAAGGCTCAAAGCCACGCCGACCAAGCCAATCGACAGCGAGATGCGCGTGCCATAGAGAATGCGCGAGAGCAGATCACGGCCCAAGCTATCGGTGCCAAAGAGAAAGACCGTGCCCTCTTCTGCGGTGCCAAAGATGCGCCGGTCCAGTTCCACCACGCCCCACATTTTGTAGGGCTCTACCTTGGGCAGCCAAGTGAGATAATAAGGTTTTGTTGCATCCTGCGTATACATTTCGAGCAGTGTTTTGGGGTCGCGTGTCATCGCATAGCCATACACAAAAGGGCGTGGGCTAAATTGGCCGTCGTGGATAAAATGTAAGGTTTGTGGCGGCGCATAGAGGAAGTCAGCATGGCGCGCCGTGTACTCATAGGGGCTGAGAAACTCGCTGAAAATCGCCGTCAGGTAGAGCGCCACCACCACAAAGAACGAGATCATGGCCAGCCTGTGTTTGCGCAGCCGCCAAAAAATTAACTGGACCTGTGACGCCGTATAATAGGCTTCGGCTTGGCGACTGATGCGCACCGTGGACGTTGGCACCGCGCCAACGCCTGGGCTGGGTAGGGTGGCGTCCCGTCCTGCGTTGGCCGAGAGTTTGGGTAATTCTTCTAGCACGTTGTCTCCTACTTTTGTCCGCCAAAGCGAATACGCGGATCAGCCCAGGCCAGCAGCAGATCCGAGATCAGCGTGCCGATCACCGTTAAACTGCTGAGGAGCAAAATAAAGGCACCCGCCACATACATATCCTGACTTTGCAGGGCGCGTAGATAGATCGGGCCGGTGGTGGGCAGGTTCAAGACAATCGCGGTAATCGTGGAACCCGAAACGACTGCCGGCAGAATAAAGGCGGCGCTGCTGATCACCGGGTTCATGGCCACGCGCACCGGATATTTCCAGAGCAAGCGGCGGCGCGGCATGCCGCGTGCACGGGCGGCCACCACATATTGCTTGTTCAGCTCATCCAGCAAATTGGCGCGTGTGACACGGATCAACCCGGCGGTGCCTGAGGCCCCTACGACAATGATCGGCACCCATAGATGCGAAAGAAAATCCAGCGCCCGTGCGATGCTCCACGGTGCATTTTCAAACTCAGGCGAAAAGAGCCCACCTACGCTCATGTTAAAGTATTCAAAACCCAGGTAGAGCATGATCAGCGCCAGGCTGAAGTTGGGAATTGAGAGCCCTAAAAAGCCAATAAAGGTGAGAATATAATCCCAAAGCGAATATTTGTGCAGCGCCGAAAAGATGCCAATCGGAATCGCGACCGTGTAGACAAAGACAATCGTCACCAGCGAAATCGCAATCGTGCGCGCAAGGCGGTCGCCGAGCAGCTCGACTACCGGGCGTCGCCATTCAAACGATTGGCCAAAGTCGCCACGCAGGGCGCGCGTGATCCACTTGAAATACTGCACATAGATGGGCTGGTTGACACCATACATCTGCTCCATCTGGGCGCGCGTTTCAAAATCGGGGATCTGCCCCTGGCCGGCCATTTGCGCAATAAAGGCATCAACATAGTTGCCCGGCGGCAGATTGATCACCCAAAAAGAGATAATGGAGATGATCGCCAGGGTGGGTATCATCAAGAGCAGGCGTTTCAGCAGATAGGCTAACATGGTTGTCTCTCCAGCATCATTGACAATAAACAATAGAGATTATGCCGATTTGTTCTTTGAGCGACAAAACAGGGTGTGGTGATTCTTGTAGGTGCGGTTTGTAACCGCACAATCCGGGTCCAACCAACTTTGTGCGGTTACAAACCGCACCTACGCATGCACAAAATTAAAGCGGAATAAGGTCTAATTAGCAATTGTCAATTGACAATTGCTAATTGTTTAAGGACAAAGACTACCTTACTTGGACAGCCACCACTGTTCCGGTTGCATGTAGCGTGGGAAGTAGAGGCGATAGTCTTCTAGACCAAACTCATGGGGGATGTTGTGGAAATCGCTGTCGGCCAACACCGGTTGGAAGCCTTCGACATAGCCAACTTTGAAGAGATTGTCGGCGTTGATCTGAATGATTTGTTGACCCAATTTCACCTGTTCTGCGGGGTCATTGGTCGCTTTCATCTGGTCGAAGATCTGTTGTAGTTGCAACATCTCGCCCTGTGGCTCGACGCCGCGCTCACCGTTCGTGGCGTAATAGAGGCCCGAAAGCGGTGCATAGTAGGCGGTATCGTTGGTGGGCACAAACCAGATGGGATCGACAACCCACTGAATGGTGGCGGTCAGGTAGCCAGCCGCAACATGTTCACCGGCGCGCACCATGGCAACCCAGGTTTCCGATGGCATAAAGTTGACGGCCACTTCGATGCCCAGCTCGCGCCAGTATTCAGCCAGAATCTCGTAGGCCCGATCCGCAACGCCTTGGCCACCGAGTACAGGCAAGGTGAAGCTCAGGCGGGTGCCATCGGCGGACAAGCGGAAGCCCTCGCTGTCGCGCTTGTCCAGCCCCATCTCGTCCAACAAGCGATTGGCCTCGTCTGGATCATATTCAGTGTAGACCGTGCGCAGGTCGGGCAGTGCATAGGGATCTGCCGCGGGGGGCAGCGCTTGGTTGATCTCGCCCAAGCCCAGGAAGGCGCTCTCGTTAATGTCATTGCGATCCACGCCAACCGATAGGGCGATGCGGAAGCGCTTATCCTTTACAATGGGGCCCCATAGCGGGTCTGTACTATCCATGTTAAAGAAAACCGCCATGGGCACAGGGCGTGGATAGCGATACATGGTGTAGCCGCCGCGTTCCTCGTTCTGGCTGAGCACGGGATAGTCGGTGGGGGCAATCACCTGAGCTTCGTAGTTGATCTCGCCATTCATGGCGGCCAGTACCATCACTTCACGATCTTGGTAAATCGCAACTTCCATGGTGTCCATATAGGGCAACTGGCGGCCGGCGGTGTCAACCTTCCAGTAGTAAGGGTTGCGCGTAAAGACTGCCGAAGTTTCGGGTTTGGATGTGGTGTTGACCCAGGCGCTAATACGCGGCAGGTCCGGATTGGTGGTAAAGGCCAGATCCAACACCGCCGTATTCCACGTCTCGTAGCCCAACTCTTTGATCTTGGCAGCTAGTTCCGCTTCATCCACATAGGCGGGATGAAACTGCGAAATATAGTGCTTGGGATAATCGAACATGCTTGTGCCGCGGAAGGCCAGGTTGGGCAGGAAGAGCGAGTAGGCGCTGACAAATTTGAAGATGACCGTGTAGTCATCGGGCGCACTCACTTCGGCCACTTCGCCAGAAATCTTGAGCCAATCGGGCGGGGCTGGTGTATATTCAGTGTTGAGAATAATATCATTAAACCAAAAGAGAATGTCTGCCGAGGTGAAGGGTTCGCCGTCCGACCATTTCATGCCTTCGCGCAGATGAAAGGTATAGGTGCTGCCATCTTCCGCGATGTCCCAACTTTCGGCAACATCGGGCACGGGTTGGGAGCCGGTGCGATCCCACATGGCAAAGCTTTCGGTCACCGTGCGCGCATTCATATAGGCGGCACGCGGTGAGAGTACACCGATCTTCCAGGTGCCGCCATATTCACCCAGGCTTTCATAGGGCTCGACCACCAGCGGGTTGATGGGTAAACGTTCTTCCAGGGCTGGCAACTCACCGGCGGCGACCTTTTCGGCCAGCATCGGGGCTTCCAATTGGGCCAGATCTGCTGCACTGGCGGCGGGTGCCTCGGCTGGCGCGGTTGTTGCCGCGGCGGCAGGTGCCTCGGCTGCGGGTACGCCACCTGTCGTACAGGCCGCGAGAATGGCGATCAGCAGCGCGAGTAGCAGCGGCTGCATGATCTTTTGAAGATGAAACTTTCTTTGGGACATGCTGTATCCTCCGAGCAAAATTGTGGTAGAGAAGGGCTAGAGAAAGAAATGTTCGGTGCAAAACAGGGGGGGAGAGGTGAAACAATGGTTCTAGGGCTAGTGCGTACTGTACAGCTTAACTTTACGGCTTACTAGGAATAGACTAACACCATTAAAAGGGTTTGTCAACCTTACTTTTCGGAGGGGTGCATTGCCATTTGAGGTAAATTCTAGAACGCGCGTGCAACGTGTGCCGGGGACGAGCGGGGGGTACAGTTTGTCAAACCGGCGTGGTCGTCGCTCATCCCCGGCACACTTCCCCAAAACTGAAGTACACCCTTTCGGAGTTTGTCAGGCTGTCGTTTTGTTCACAAAGCAACCCGTTCTATGATAGCAGGGCGGGGAATCGAACTCAATAGGCAGATTGTACAAAAAGTCACAAAGATATTCCATCACCTGGTCGGTTTGTGGAGAATCATGACTGTACCCACCTGTTTCACCGCTAGATGTTGGGATTTGGGGATATACGTGGGCGTTACGTGGCATTTCTTTGATTGATCGTTTGAATGAGTGCGTAGGCATCATTATCGTAGAAATAGTGCTCATCTTGGAGCATGTTCACCAGGATCTTGCTCATTTCCCACAGCCGGACAAGCATGGGTGGTTGATTGGGCGCGGGCGTCTCATCCAAAAAGTAATCGGTGGTGCGCGCCAGCAAATACTGGGTGTGGATGCGACTCCCCGGCCCATATTCGCGTGGTTCGCTGATCCAATCGCTGATCTGAAACTCGGTGATTTCCAAGGGGATGCCAGCAGCAGCCAAGGTTTTTTTCGCCTCAGGAATGAGCTTGTCACCATGGCGCAGGCGCACACCAGCAAAGGTATCTACATAGAGATTGGGACTGAGCCGCCCCGATCCGGTCTCTTCATAGATATCGGCCCCGACAATCGGCTCTAGGGTGGGAAATTTCTTTTGGAGGGCAAGCGCGTTATTGACCACATTGGTGAGGGACGCCGTGCGCAGCGGTGGTGAAATCAGCGCCGTGTTGAGCAGCAGCCGGCGGCGTTGGGTGGGGCTATAGAGCCGTTGCACTTGGGCATGTAGCAGATCTTCGCCGATTGCCAGCAAATGGCGACCAAAGTGGGCATCGAATTCGTTTTCGGGATTAAAGCCATAGAAGCTCGCCAGCCCAAACTCGGCATCGAGATAAGTCAGCAGTTCATCACTGTACGCCAGACCCATCTGGCCCAGTGGCGAATTGGCATAGATGGCATCGCCACGTTGCACGCCGAGTGCCGTCAAATTTTCTTCAATCGCTGGCGGAAAATGGGTTTCGGGGGGAAAGGGTGATTTGACGCCATAGCTAAGCACAGTGTGGATGCCATATTTTAATAGCGCCTCGATCCAGCCGTTATAGGCAGAGAGGCTATGTTCGGCATGGGTGCTCCACCACATACCCAGGCGCACATGGGTGCAACCAAAATATTCCTTGAGCAAGCGCACCGTGCGGTCGGGGTCGGCCGCGGCAGCCATCAGTTGATAGTCTGGGCAAAGATTGGCCCCAAACTGGATACGGGCGAGCTGTTTTGCATAGCGTTGCAGAAAGGTCGCGGCATCACAATCTGTCGCCTGCCAAGTTTCATATTGTTCCAACAGGGGCGAACTAATGCGCCCAACGCCATAGGTCGTGGCCAGCCCGATGCCTAGCCCCGCATAGGCAAAGCTCTGTAAAAGCTGGCGGCGGTTGAAGTGGAACGGCTGTCTATTTTTTTCAGAACGGCTATCTATCATTATCAACAGTTAGTGATTAAGCTATTTCTCGGTTAACTGTTTGCGGCGTGGGAACAAGCGCGGTGGCCTTGGCAAACTGATGCACGGGTGAGAAAAGCGTGGCAAAAAAGAGCAACTCGTTACTGCCCGTAACTATATCGTAGGGCCGCGCTCCTTGTCAAACATCTCTGCCCTGCAGGGTGTACTTCAGTTTGGGGTAAATTTGGGAACAAGCGCGCAACGTGTGCCGGGGACGAGTGGGGTACAGTTTGTCAAGCCGACGTGGTCGCCGCTCGTCCCCGGCACATTTCCTCTTGGCGTTAAATGATTCGTGTAGTCAAGAAGAGTACTCACCGGGCAATCGGCGGTGGCTGCGACATTCGTCCATTGCGCAATCGATCATAGAGCCAGGCCAGCCCGCCAACGACAAACGCGATCACCAGCACCGAAACATAGTAGGTGACCGGAATAAAGCTGATCTGGTAGAGTTTATCCAGACCGCGCTCATAGTAGACCGCCAGCGCGCCGCCAATGTAAAGCGCCAGCAGCCCCAGACGCACCTGGCGCGCGAGACCCAAGCCATGCATCTGCGTCAGGACGAGGACACCGGCAAAGCCAAAGCCAAACATGGGCCACATATTGGACGGTTGGTTCATGGCCACAACCACACCATGAATCAGCACCAACACCTCCAGGCTGACTGTCCACCAGCGGTTGAGATGGGCACGCGTGAAAAAGAGACTGCCCTGCACCATGAGCAGAAAGGTGTAGAAGAAACCGAGCAGATGGCCGTTGGTGGTTTCTGTGGGATGATACCAGTAGGTATAGATGATCGCCCAGGCAAAGATATAGCCGTGATAGTGGCGGACAAATTGCGTGGCGCGTTTGGGCAGCGGGGCTTTGTAGCCAAAGAAAAGGCCGCGCCGCTGATTTTCCATGAGCACGATCAGCACCAGCATAATGATCACCGACCATTGGGAACTCCAGATCGAGACATCCTGGGCCAAGCCGTCATACCAGATGTGGGTTTGCGCCAGATGAACAAAGCCAAAGAGCGCATTGACCCCCAACGCGGCATAGTTGAACCAATGCAAGCCGGTGGTATAGCGCGCCGTGCCTGTTGGTGTGGCCGACCCGCCTTTGGTCCGTTGGGCGGCATAGATCAAGCCCCAAATCGCCAGTTGGTGGAGCAGATAGAAACCCCAGGCGCTGAGCCGTGAATCCCATGTGGCTGTGGGCAACTTCCAATAGTACCACGACGCGCCACTATCGGGCAGTAAGGTGGCGCGCACCGGCTCCAGCCCCGGCCCTAACCACCAGATCAGCGCGGTGAAGAAGAGACTCATCGCGATACCTGCCCACAGCGCAACCAGATCATGGCGCGGCGCTTTGGGACGCGCGGCAACCTGTGCTGAACCGATTGCGGGCACTTGCTTGATTTGCTTGGTTGTCATCGTTCCTGCTCCTGTAAAAGGGTTGTACGGGCTGCACTGGGTTGGCGCACACTTGCCGTATCGCGCAGAATGCCGTGGGCCACGCGCAGCCCGCCCAACGCCACCGCCGCCGTCGATTGTCCTGGAAAAATGCTGTCGCCCACCATCCACAGGTGCGGCGCAAGCCGTGGCCCCCAGGCGCGAAAAAGATCGGTTTGTGGAAAGCCTCCCACCCAACCCCAATCGCGACGCGTAAAGCGTTGAAAGGTAACCGGTGTCCCTGGCATGATTAAGTCGATTTCTTCGCGTAGTGATGGAAGGACGCGTGCCGCAGCCGCTACCAATTGATTTGCATAAAGCGTTTTGCGCGCTTCATACGCATGCCGATCGGTTGCATAGAGGTGCCACCACGGTTCAAGTGCCGTGTGGGTGCTGATGGTGAGGGCGCGCTTGCCGGCTGGTGTACGCCCTTTGTCCCAGGTTGGGCTGATCGACAGAAAAACCGTGTTGCCTTCACCCATCGGTTCGCGCACAATCACCTGATGGTGCAGCGGAAAATCGGCGGGAATCGCAGCCTCGTTGACGCCCACGTAGACCATAAACGCACCCCAGCCCGTGGGGTGGGGCGGCAATTGCTGCAAAGCAGGTGGCGCGGCATTGCCCAACAGACGTGCAATATTCCAAGGTGGCAAATTGGCGACGACCAGATCTGCCGGATAAGCGACCCCACGCTTGGTCACCACCGCCACTGGCCGGCCTTGCTCGGTCACGATCTGCGTCACTGTTTGGCGGTAATGGACTTGGCCGCCGTTGGCGCGTATGGCAGCGGCCAGCGTGGCGGCGATCGCGCCAATGCCGCCGGTGAGATGAACAACACCGCGCCGCGGCAGATCGAGCGCCGACGCGCCATAGAGCGCATTCACGTGCGCGCTGGTGGTTTGGGCCGCGATCAACAACTGGGCATCGACAAACAGGCGCAACGCTTCGGGCAGCGCGCGCAGATGCACCGCCAGCGGGCGCAAGGCATCGGCCAGCAGGGTGGGGCTTAGATGCCGCCGCGGATTGCTCGCCAGCCAGCCCAACCCATTGCCGATCAGGCTTGTTGCCTCCCCTGCCCGCTGGGGTGGCCAGGGGGGCAGACGCAAGGCCAACGCCCACAGCGCATCGGCGGTGCGCTCTTGCCACTGCCAAAAGGGGGTTGCGTCATCACCAAAGGCGGTGCGATGTTCCTCCCAGCGCCGTGCATCGCCCCAACGTGTCACCGGCTGACCATCGGGCAAATGCACGACGAGGGCTGGCTCATTGGTTTGATCAATGGCGTGGGCTGGCCACTGTTCAATACCGACACTGCGCGCCACCAAATCCATTGGCCCACCTGGATAAAAACCGCCAGCCAGGGTTGCGCCGGCATCAAAGTGATAGCCCTTGTGATAGAAGGTGCCAGCACAGCCGCCAGGATAGACATGCGCTTCGAGCACCGTCACGTCCAATCCGGCGCGGGCGAGCATGGCCGCGGTGGTTAAGCCACCGACCCCTGCGCCAATCACCACCACACGTGGCGGACGGCCGGCCGCGCGATCACGCCAATCTGTAGTACGGCGAAACAGTTTCAACAGTTTCATCAGTGGCAACCAGCTACGCGCTTGCGCGTTCAAAGGCCATTTGAGCGGCGGCATCTTCGAGCAACTGCTTCGTCCGCCAGGCGCGATAGGCAAAGAGCAGCGGCAACGTGCGCACCATGCCCCACCCCACGAGTTTCCAGGGTCCAGCCTCAGCCAGCGTGATCGCAAGTTCATCAATCACTTCGGTAATCTCGTCGTCTATTGCACGAAAGGTGTGGCGATGTACCCATTGCCGGAAAGGGCCACGCAATTGACGGTCGACAAAACCGGTGGGCGTCACCTGTTCAATGCGTGCCACCCAATTGATCGGCAGCGGCCCCATCCACATGGTAAAGGCCATTTCATCTTCGCTGTTCAAAATGGCGGGCGCACGATGGACGCGCACCAACACTGGCGGCGGCGTGATGGCGCCCATGCTGGCCGAGCGGCGATGAAAGGCGGCCACCATGGCGAGTGGTGCCTGTACCCGAAATCGATGATGAAATTCCATAGATTTACCCCCCCAGGGTACGCCCTCTCTTTAGAGGGGCGGTGAATGGGTAGAGACGCAAAATCTTGCGTCTCTACTTTGGATGTACACCCGCACGGATTGTCAGCATTTGTAACACAATTCCATAGGATCTTGCCCCATCTTCTGGCTGGTTCGCCTAGCCGAGCAATTTGCGCAGCGCGTCGTTCAACGCCGGGTAGGTAAAGGAAAAGCCTAATTCTTCTAATTTCTGCGGAACCGCGCGTTGACCATCCAAAACAATTGTGGACATTTCACCCAATACGGCTTTCATGGCAAAGGCGGGCGCGGGCATAAAGGCTGGCCGCCGCATAATCGCACCCAAAACTTCGCCAAACTGCTGATTGGTAAGGGGAGTGGGTGCCGCCAAGTTAAAGGGGCCATCGGCTTTGGGGTTTTCTAATAGGAATTTGATGGCGCGCACTTCGTCGGTCAGGTGAATCCAGGGCATCCACTGCTTGCCATTGCCCAATGGCCCGCCGGCAAAGAATTTAAAGGGCAACATCATCTTGGGCAGTGCGCCCCCGCGTTTGCTCAGCACAATTCCCGTCCGCAGGATCGGACGGCGCACGCCCATTTTGGCAACGGGCGCGGTGGACATTTCCCAATCAAAGCAAACTTTGGCCAAAAAGTCTTTGCCGGGGGGGGCCGCTTCGGTGATCATTTGGTCATCGGTGCGCACACCATAGTAACCAACGGCTGATGACTGAAGCAATACTTTGGGCTTTGCTTTGGCCGCTTGAATCGCTTTTTGCAACGCGAGCCCGGCCTGAATGCGGCTTTCGCGAATAATCTGCTTGCGTTTTTCGGTCCAGGGGCTGTCGGCAATGCCTGCCCCTGCAAGATTGATGATCGCGTCGGTGCCATTGACCAGGTGGCCCCACCCTTCAGTAGTTTTGCCATCCCATTTTTCAATCACGACCCCGGGTGGCATCCCACGCGATTCATCCGGATTGCGGCTGAGTACCGTCACCAAATGGCCAGAACTTAATAGTAGGGGGCATAACGCCCGCCCAATCATGCCTGTCCCGCCCGTAATCATTACTCGCATACCTTTTCTTTCCTTTCAGCAATCATCAATAAATATGCCGGATCGCCTTTGTGCGCCTTGGCCGTATATGCTACAAGGGTCGCCGTAAAAGGCGATCCGGATAAATATCATCATGTTACGCACAGGACGCCAAGGGTTAAAACCCCTGAGTGGTAGACAAAGTGCGTTGAAACGCACTGGCGCTTTAACCTGGCTTCAGCAGGTTTTGTGTACCAGCGGGTGAATTCATTCACCCAGTCAGATGCGTAACATGA
>DAOTTR010000265.1:0-4691 GCA_034437715.1 Caldilineaceae bacterium | reverse complement strand
CTGAAATATCCATTGGTTTACTTTCCCCTGATGCGTGGTACAATGCAGGGGTACTTTACCAACTGAAAATAGATGGTTCTGGGCAGAAATCATTGCCCAGGTAAAATTTTCAATGTCATCTGGTGTACTGAATCAGCGGAAGATGCTATTCTTAAAGCCAGTACAGGCGGTACGGTAAGACAGACCACACCTCAACCTTACCGACGTTGGGACGACAACGTATCAGTGAAAGACTGTAGAAGCCCAAGTGCTTTAGCCTTGGGAGTCGTCACAGGGGAAGCAACTCTGCCACAATTATCTGCTGTGCGCTATGGCAGCATCTGTTCTAGATCGGCGGCGGTCTGGATCTCGGCAACCAACGTCGCCTGATCCTCTTCATGCAGCGGGATCTGGCGAATCGAGGCGAGCAAGGTACGGCCCAGATCCAAGTCACCCATGGTGATGGCCAACCCGGCGCGCACGACCAGCGCTGGTATACGCTGGACCGCGGGGGCGGCGGCTGCTTCCCAAAGCGCCGCATCCAAGGCTTGCGCGGCACCCGCATAATCCCCCTTGTGTTCCGCTAGGAAATTCGCGGCCAGCGTGGCGCGCGATAGCTTGGTCGAGGGTGCTTGGGCAGGCCCAGCATCAGTAGCATTTGGGGGGAGGTCGATTACCTGACCAATGCGAATCCAGTTGCCGCCGGGATCGATGAGAATAAACTCGCGTCGATTGCCCGCTTTGTTCTTCAACGGAATCACGCGCGGGATACCCGCCGCCGGCAGTCGCCCATAGCTTTGGCGCAACCGCGTCACGAACTCTTGATAGAGAGTGTCTACATCCGTCACCCGCACGTAGCAACTGCTGTAAGAGTTGGCCGGTTCATAGTCGCGCATCGAAAAGAAATGCAACTCGAACGCACCACGCTGCACACACCCATAGTTGTTCGGTTTGGCCTGTTGATAGGTGATCGCAAAGCCCAACGCCACATAAAAGGCCAGCGTCTCGTCGATCGACTTGCATGGCAAAATCGGGATCATGGTTTCGGTTGCCATTATTGCTCCTTTGCCCTGAACTTTGGGACAGTCATTGAGAAATGCAGCGCACCACTTCGACAAATTCGATAAATTCGTAGCTGGTGCGCTGCCTCTGTTGACAAGAGCCAATTTCGTGTCCCAAGGTTACACGCCATCAAGTCAGCAATACGGCGATAATAGCCAGTGCCGCGGGCAGCGCCTGCACAAAGAGGATCTTGCGCCCCACCGTCAGCGCGCCAAACAATCCTGCAACCAGGACACAGCCTAGAAAGAAGACCTTGACTGGGTTGCCCGCGCTGCCGAGCGTAAGCCCCCAGACCAGGCCCGCGGCCAGGAAGCCGTTGTACAGGCCTTGGTTCGCCGCCAACGATTTGGATGCTGTCGCAAACTCTGGGGTCAGGCCAAAGGACTTGCGCCCATAGGGCTTATCCCACAGAAACATTTCCAAGATCAGGATATAGACGTGGATGAGCGCAACAATACCCACTAAACTATTGGCAACGAGCATCATGATTGGGTCCATTTCTTGCTGGCAACAATTTTAATCGTTCACCGGCTACTTGGGCGCGGATGGCCGAAATACCAATTGATCGATCACCGTCTGAATCGCGGATGGTGCCACGGGATGCTTGCGGATCACGCGACGAATCTCAACCTCTGTCGTTACATGCGTGGGGGCCGGATTGAAGACCACGGTTGCGATGAATGGTTCAGGTGTGACCTCTAGCCGCATCCAATCAATCCAATCATAGGTGAGCAAGATGCCCCATAGATTGGCCACGATGACTTGGTGATGGTCAAATTCGATCAATTGTGCAGCATAAGTAGGATCACAAATTGCTTCGCTTTGCATGGGATCACCGGGTTGCCAATAACGGGCCATCTTGTTTACACTCTGCGTTCGCTATGCTGCTGGCTCAATCAACTATGCCTCGCTAAGCCTGTGTCAAAGGGTGGGGGCGAGCCAGTCGGTGATGATCTTACAACGGGCTGGATCATCGGTCAAACCTACGCTTGTGCCCCACAGCCAATAATCGATACAGCGCACCAATGTCCAGGCCCGTGCCCGCGCTGCATCCAATGCTGCTGCTTCGAGCAATAAGTCGAAATGGTAATCCAAGCCCCCCTGGGTTTGGATCTCTTCCAGCCTGCGCCAGAGCAACTGGGCGATCCCAAACGCGGGATCACCGGCTACCACCTTGGGATCGATGACCAGCCACGGCGCACGCCTACTTGCCAGCACATCGGCATAGTGCAGATCATAGTTAACCAGCAAGGTATCCGTAGCGGGGCCCAGGTGGCGGGCAAGTTCACAAGCCTGGTCCAGCAACCGTTGACTCATGGGGCGGCCAGCTTGCTCCCAGCGTGTGGGCAACTGTTGGGCCAATTCCTCGGCAACGCGGGACAGCGCACGAAAGCCAGTTGGAGCAGGAATCGCCAGTTGGCGCAGCAAACGTCCAGCAATGACCACTGCTTCCGCAATCGCCACATCCGCTAATGAGCGTGTCGCATCGAGTCGTTCTAGCAGCATAGCGCCGACGGATGGTTCAACGGCCAGCAACCGGACTGCGCCGCGGCCACCCCAGGCCGCCAACGCCGCCGCCTCATCGCGAGTAGATGCGTCCTGCCAGGCAATTTTGAGTACGCAAACTTCACCACCGCGTCGCACCGGGATAGCCAAGCTGAGATAGCCATGCATGACATCGCCATCGATGCATACCTGCCACTGCGTGCAAAGCGCTTCTACTACAGCGGGCAACTTCGCAACCCATTGACGGCCGGCCAATCCATTGCGGGTAATGGCCGCTGCCGCGAAAGCGGTAGGAACCGTGATCATAGGGGTGCTTTTATCTGACATAGGCTTATGGCTGGATATATGCTCACCTAACGACTACTATCGCTTGTCCACAACCTAAATTGTAGCACATTGTTATGCTATCCAAACTTATGCTATACTGTCATTCGCACCTCTATATTCCCGATTGTGCACTCTTTGCTGTGGTACTCTACAGGTGACTTCCATGCAATTGTTGATTCAGTAACTAAGGCGTAGCTAACAAACCATTTGCCCCAACCTACATCTGCTGGTGTAGGTCTGTTTCGTTGCGCCTTGTTACAGATAGACTACTGTTTGGGAGACACCTTTATGCGTCAACCGCAATGGATGAGCATTCCACTCACCCAATATACGTTTCTGCTTGCCAAGTACTTGAAGCCCTTACGCTTTCAGGTTTTTGGCTTGGCTTGGCTGATCTTTGCTGGTACGGGACTACAACTCCTCACCCCGTTTGTCATTCGCTACTTTATCGATACAGCCACATCTAGTGGCGCGCAGCGTGACTTATGGTTCGCTGCTCTGTCATTTTCTGTCATTTATTGGCCTCTCGCTGCTCTATCAAGGGCTAGTTGTGGCCCAAGCTTATCTGGCCGAAAAAACAGCATGGCGCGCGACCAATGCCTTGCGCATCGATCTTACCCGTCACTGTTTGCAGCTTGGTATGTCCTTCCACAACGCCCGAACCCCCGGTGAGTTGATCGAGCGCATCGATGGCGATGCGGCTGCGCTGGCTAATTTCTTCTCGCAGTTTGCCATTATCATTGTGGCCAATTGCCTTCTGTTGCTTGGCGTCCTGATCGCCTTATTTTGGGAAGATTGGCGCATCGGGTTGCCAATCCTGGGTTTTGTTTTGTTTGCCTTTCGCACCACTGTCTACATCCACGTCTTATCTCTTCCATACTGGCCCGCGGCACGCGAATCTTTTGCCCGCCTGATGGGTTTTCTGGAAGAACGCTTGGCCGCAACCGAAGATATTCGCGCCAATGGCGCAACCGCGTACATGATGCTGGGCCTTTATCGCCATTTACGGGACCGCCTGCATACGCTTTTTCGGGCATATATGATGATGGTGGCGACCTTTTCTACATCATTAGGACTAATGTCATTGGGCAATGCCCTCGCCCTTGGTATTGGTGCCTATCTGTTTCATTTGGGCGCGATTTCCATTGGCACAGTTTATCTGATCTTCCACTATACTAGGCTCCTCATTCAGCCGTTAGAATTTCTGATGCTTGAGCTGATTGATTTACAGAAAGCAACGGCGAGCATTGCGCGGATCGAGGAATTGTTTGCGTTCCCAAGTGAGGCCGCCCCCGCTAGCGCGCTTACCTTACCGCCAGGTGGGCTATCCGTCGAGTTTCAGAATGTCACCTTTCGTTATCCTGTCGAAACGACCGATCTGACACTCCAAGATGTATCATTCTATCTGGAACCTGGTGAGGTGCTGGGCTTAGTTGGCCGAACAGGAAGTGGGAAAACTACGCTAACCCGGCTGATTGCCCGGCTGTATGACCCGACATCTGGCCGTATCAAACTGGGTGGAGTAGATATTGGCCAAGTAGACCGGGTTAGCTTGCGGCGGCAGATTGGCTTAGTGACCCAGGATGTACAACTGTTTCAGTCCACGCTACGCGACAACCTCACCTTCTTTGACCATGATATTCCCGATGAGCGGATCCTGGAAGCGCTGCGGAGCCTTGGCTTGGGGGGATGGTATCTCTCACGGCCATTAAGTTAAGGATGGTGTGTGGATTGTCACCCCTGCGCAGGCAGGGGTCCACCGCTCTAGCGTATGGATTCCTGCCTGCGCAGAGCCTGCCCTCATGTAGATGGGGGAA
>DAOTTR010000264.1:0-7358 GCA_034437715.1 Caldilineaceae bacterium | reverse complement strand
TAATGAGGCATGGAGCCATTACCGATATAGCGGTGATTTGTTCAAAACTTGGTTCAAACAATGTGGCACTTCTTTGCAACGATCGGTCAAACAAAGTGTCGCCGCGGCAGAGATCAACCAACACCCAACACCAATCACGATTGCGATTGATACCGGCGGTGGTCCTTACATTGCAGGCAATGTCAATACCCAGGGTGGTGGATTTACTGGGCGCGATCATAATGTGGATGACCATAGGATGCTTGTCAGGAATAAGGTGGTCACTTCGCTGCGCGCGCGACGGATGGGGCAGGCCAGGTCTGCAGTAGCAAGATTGAACCTGTCGCGTGTAGCCTATGCGCTTTGATTTTACAGGGTGAGCCAATCTTCCATCCTACAGATTGGGAATGTTGTAACGTGTAGATAACAAAATAGCGGCTGAATGATTAATGGTGATTAATCATTCAGCCGCTATTTTGTTATCTACTGAGCATCGGTTGGCGCAACGCTTGCCTGCGTGGAAAGACTTCTTCTAGAGCGAATCAAGTGGCATCTGCGCGGGTAACACCGGTTGTACGGGTTCCAGATCAACTGCCCGTTGATAAAGGGGATAATAGGGGCCTGGCGGCTCGACGTGGAGCAGCGTTTCGCCCCGCCACGTACCTGTACAGCTCAAAGTGCGGCCTGGCGAGCCCACGGTGTAATGAGTCGTCCGCTCGGGCAATGCGTAATAGAGAGAGAGCGTTTGTTGCGAATTTATGTCCATATTTACATAACCAGCCTGGGCGCGCAGCTCAGTGACCGTAGAATTCCCTGCTTCTGTGGTCGAAACTGCTAATGCTTCTGTGGTCCCAACAGGCAAACGTACGGCCACGCGCCGCGGTTGGAACGCTGTCAGGTCAAGTCGGCCGCTAGTCGGTTCATGGCTGACGACACGTAAGGTGGGGGTTTCCACACTAAAGCGTAAATTGACGGCTAATTGCAGAGGTTTACCATCGTCGGTCATAACCTCATCCACGGCATAGCGCCACAGATCATAAAGTCCACGCGCGCCAGCCGCGTTACAACATTGCATCATCGCCGGTGCATCAAGATGAAATGCATCATTGAGGGTGCTGCGCGCGGCAAAACCACCAATTTGGCTTTCGGCGACCCCGTCAATTGTTGAATAGCGACCTTCCCAGGCGGCGGGTCTGTCGTCGGCGGGCATAATTTCTAAGGCGCGTTGCATCTGCTCCAACGAAAGAAACTGGCTCTCCAATAAATGATTGCGCCCATAGCGCTCGGCGTCGGCGTAATAGGCGCGGTCTACGTGTTTGCCCAGCAACAGCGCTAGCTCGATCATGTCTGTCGTGCAGCAGATCTCCCCATGTCGCAAGCCAAAGCCTTCCGGAAACCAACCAAAGTCCGTACCCCAGCTTTGCAGATGAGCATAACATTGGCGCGCCCAGGCTACATATTCACGGCGGTTAGTCACCAGGCCCACCTTTAAGACCGACAAGGCAAAATTGGAACGCGTGTGAAAATGGTTCTCGTTCACACCCTCCGTGGTGCGTGGCCGGCCATCTGGCAGGTAGCTGGGCGTGTGATAGAGGGCGAAACGGGTTAGTCCTTCGGCTAGGTCCAGCGCTGGGATGTAACCGGTGACTTCGTAGAGATGAATGGCCGGCAACACCACCGCCGCGTTATACTCTTCGAGCGCAGGGTGTAGATTGGGCCCGTGAAAGTGCCAACCACCGGGCCGGTAGTAGCCTTCTGGAAAACAAAGCCCTTGCGGATACCGCTGGGCTACCCGTAACAAACCCTGTACATGGCGTTGGGCCAAGTGCAAATAGCGCACATCCGCGGTGCGCTGGTAGCGAGTAAGCAGACCGAGCAGGGTGCCGCGTTGCGCCCAACTGATCTCGGCTGCGGGGGTGCCCGCTTCCCAATCGACGAGCAACCACTGCGGTCCCCAGGGCGCGGCAAACGGTTCCGGTAGCAGCCAGGTTAGGTCATTTTCACCAAACAGCCGGATCATCCACGCTTCAATCTGCTCATCACCAATGGCTGGCATCGCCGCCGGTGAACCCTGGCGCACCATCGTGCGTAGTAAGGTTAGCGCGTCAGTATGGCGACCGCAGCCATCGCCGCAATCCCACAAACTGTGGTCGGCACGCGGTGGCCGGGCGCACCAATCGCCCAGAAAGTACATGAGGCCATCACGCTGCGGATCGAGCAGCGCGACCAAACTGCGCGCGGCGGCTTCGGCGCGCGCTTGTAAATCGAATGGGTGAATGGCGGTCATATTACCCCTTAATCCCCGTAAACACAATGCCCCGAATAAAAAATCGTTGCGCCAGAAAGAAAATAATCAGCACCGGCACAGTTGCCATAAAGGAGGCGGCCATCAACAGTTGCATCTGTGGGCCAACGCGCGTGCTGCCTTGGAAGTTCGCTACCCCCAGCGCCACGGTGTACATATCTTCCGAATTTAGATAGATCAGCGGGTAGAAGAAATCATTCCATGCGCCAATAAAGCTGAAAATCGCCACTGTCATCAGCGCCGGCGTGGCCAATGGCAACATGATGCGGGCAAAGATTTGCCGGCTGCTGGCGCCGTCAATGCGTCCCGCATCTTCCAAGTCGAGCGGAATCGTCATAAAGAATTGGCGCAGCAGGAAGATGTAAAACGCATTGCCAAAGAAGGAAGGCACAATCAGTGGGTAGAAGGTGTTGAGCCAATCCAGACGCTGAAAGACGACAAAGGTCGGCACAATTGTCACCGTGCTAGGCAACATCAGGGTCGAGAGCAGAATCAGGAAGATCAAATTGCGCCCTGGTGAACGCAAGCGCGAAAAGCTATAACCGGCCATCGCACACGACAACACGCTGCCCAGCACGGTGAACCCCGAGACAAGCGCACTATTGGCAAAATAACGACCGAAATTGGCTACCGTGAGCACTTCGATATAATTGCCCCACTGCGGCGGGTTGGGCAACCAGACCGGTGGGTAAAGATAGACTGCGCCCGGCTGTTTGAGCGAAGTTGCGATCATCCACGCCAACGGGATCATGATCACAACCGCGCCGGTTAGAATAACCCCGAACAGAATCCCCCGTTCCACGCGCTGCCGGCGACGCCGCGTCGAACGTTGTGATCCAGCCGCCGTTGGCAATGAATGCCCCGTATCTGACAGTGTATCGGTCACGTTCGGCGCCCCCTTTCGCCTTCATAATGGACCCACATCGGCGTCGTGCGGAAGACGGCTAGCGTGAGCAGCAGCACCAACAGAAAGAGCGCCCAGGCCAGCGCCGACGCATAGCCCATTTTGAAATAGTTGAACGCGTTGCGATAGAGATACAACGTGTAAAAAAGTGTGGCATTCTCTGGACCGCCACGCGTGAGCACGTAGGCCTCGGTAAAGTATTGAAAGGCGCCAATCAAACCAACCACCAGATTGAAGAGAATCACCGGCGAAAGCATGGGCAACGTGACGTGGCGGAATTTGGTCCAGGCCGCCCCGCCATCAATCTCAACGGCTTCGTAGAGATCAGTCGGGATGCCTTGCAGCCCTGCCAGATAGACCAACATGCTGCCGCCAATCCCCCATAGACCCATGATGATCAGCGAGGGTAGCGCCCATTCCACGCTGCCCAACCAGTTGGGACCTTTGATGCCGATAAAGCCGAGCAACAAGTTGAAGAGGCCAAACTCCGGGTTGAGCAACCAGCGCCACAACATCGCCACCGCAACCCCGGAGATAACCGATGGCAGCACGTAGATCGTGCGCCACAGCGTAATGCCTGGCACCGGTTGGTTCATCAGCATCGCAACGCCCAGCGCCAGCACCAAGCCGAGGGGCAGACCAAAAACAGCGTAAATCGCGGTCACGCGCAGCGACTGCCAGAAGAAGGGATCAGCGATCATTTCGGCATAGTTGCCCAGCCCGATCCAACTGGGCGCGGAGAGCAGATCGTATTCGGTAAAGCCTAGCCCGAACGAAGCCAACATGGGTAACAGTGTAAAGAGCACAAAGCCCAACACTGCCGGGGCCATGAACAAGTAGCCATCCAGCGCTTCGCGCATGCGCATGCTTAGGTAGGGGCGGGGGTGGGAGGAGTGTGTATTGGATCTCATGGTTCTTGTTCGTGAGCCGTAATTAGTCAATGGCATGCAGGTAAGGGGACTTCCTGTCTCAACAACAACGGATTCAGACAGGAGCGGATACGGCATTTGCTCCAGCGTCTGATTTATCCGTTCCTGTCTGAATCCGTTGTTGTCTTATCTGATTACTGCTTACTAATTACTCCATTTTACCCCGCCAAAATCGCATTCCCTTCGGTTTCCACCGTCGCCGCAAACTCCTCGGCGCTGATCTTGTTCTCGATGTAGCGATCCCAGTTGGGCTGCCAGATCTTGTCCATCATCTCCTGCTGGTTGACGTGGATCGTGTCGCCCGGTTTGGCCTGCTTGAGCGACTCGGCCCAGGCCGCCACATTGGGCGGCAGACCCGGTTGCTGGAGGAAGGCGTCGGACAGGGCAATGTCGAGCCGGGCCGGCACCTGGATCAACTGCTTGGCTACCAATGCCTGGCCTTCGTCGCTGGCCGCAAACCAGCGCACATATTCCCAAGCCAAATCCGGATTCTTTGAATCCGCGCTGATCTGCATCGGTGTCCCCGGCCAGAAGGTGCCCCAAAAACCGGCTGTGCCCTGCGGCAACATGGCAATATCCCACTCAAAGGCCGTAATCTCCTTGCGCGCCTGGATGCTCCAGCCGCCGTCGATCACCATTGCCACTTTACCACTTTCGAAGCTGGCCGCATCACCCAGTGCATTGGCTTGCGACGGCGCGGGTGCTACTTTATGCACATGCACCATATCCTGGATAAATTTGAGCACCTTGATCACCGGCTCATTGTCCAGCGTCAACTTGCTGTAGAAAGGGCGCTCGTCCACAATGTCGCCGCCTTCTTCCCAAACCAGGTTGGACATGCCCCAAGATGCCACCAGAATGCTGAGCGATGTGCCCCACTGCGTGGTCCTGTCACCTTCGACAATCGTCAATTTCTTCGCGGCGTCGAGAAAATTGTCCCAATTCCATTCGGGTGTTGGATATTCCACTCCTGCCTGGTCAAAGAGATCTTTGTTGTAGTAAAGCAGATGGGTGTCGGCACCGGAATAGACACCATAGATGCTGCCGGTGCCAAAGCGGTAGATGTCCCACCCAGCTTGGATAAACATCTTTTCGTCCATCATCACAGGGTCGGCCTTGACCAGATCGGTCAAATCGAGCAGGCGGCCTTGTTCGAGCAATTTGGGCGTCAGCGAGGTTGTCGTGATAATGTCTGGCCCATCACCCGTGGCTAGCAAAATTTGCAATTTGGTCGTATACTCGGCGTCGGGCGGCAACGTCAACTGGATCGTCGTGCCAGGATGGCTCTCTTCGAACGCGGCGGCCATGTCCTTAAAATACTGCAGACTGGCCGGCCCCCAATTGTAATAGCCAAACTCAATTTCGCCCGCTGCCACACCCGGCGCCACGCTGGCCGCCTCGGGCGCTGCCCCCGGTTGTACACAAGCCGCCAGCGCAAAGGCAGTGGCACCAAACGCACTACTCTTCAAGAACTGACGACGACTCAGCATAGACTGTTTGTGCATGATACGCTTCCTCCTTGAAAAAATGATCTCGGAAAATTCACCTCTTAATTGTTTGCTCGATTGCTTATACCTCAGAATAGGGAACACAGGGGGAGTACGATCTGCTACCAATTATAATGATGGGAGACAGTCCATGCAAGCACGCATAAAATGGTAGGGCTAACCTAAATTTTGGTTGATTTGCGCGGAATTCATTTCCGCGCAAGAAAGTAGGCACTGCCAGATTTCAGATAAATTTCCGGCACTTGACAGCGGTTTTATTCTCGTTTATGCTCGCGGCTAGAGCTTTGTCGCCCCCAGCAACGCTTGCTCTGCAATGGCTCCCAGTTATCTGCCCACAAGGAGAGATAATGCCTGCCCAACCCCGCTTGCGTCTGCCTGAAGATCTCGACCAACTCGTCGATCCTGCCCTTACCCATCGCCCGGATGATCTGACGGTCGCCTGTTTTACCTTTCCCCATTACCATCGCTCGGCGCTCAACGACCGCCTCTACACCCCGGGCTGGACGGAATACAGCCAGATGCGCGGGACACGGCCCTGGTTTGCTGGTCATCATCAGCCGCGTACGCCCCTGCTAGGTGAATTGGATGAACGCAACCCGGCGACTTGGGAAACATATATTAAGCTGGCGACCAGTAGCGGCATTGATGTTTTTATCTTTGATTGGTATTGGTATGATGGCGGCCCTGCCTTGCACGAAGCGCTCGAAAAGGGATTTTTACAGGCGCCCAGCCACGACCAGATGCGTTTTGCCGCTATGTGGCCAATCACCCGTGGGCGATCTGGTTTCCCACTGCCGGCGCCCCGCCCGCCGCCGAGTGGTTAGCGCTCTGGGAAACCAGCGGTCTCGGTTCGTATGAGCCTGCCGCGCTGGCGCCGGAGAGCGAAGCCGAGATCTGGCGCAGCCTCACCTACATCATGGCCCGCTACTGTCATCTGCCCAACTACTGGCGCATCGACGACAAGCCTGTGCTCGTGTTGTGGGATATGTCTCTCCTCATTAACCGCTTTGGCGCGGCTGGCACCCACGCCCTACTGGATGATTTGCGCGCCTTTGCCCGCAAGTTGGGCCATCCTGGCGTCTACTTTCATGCTATGTGCCAGGAGCCGGGCGTACTGCCCTTGCTCGATCAACTGGCGGCGTCCGGGGTCGAAAGCTACAGCCTCTACAACGCGATTGCCCCAGCCACGCGCGCCATCCCGGATGAAGTCGAGTTGCCTGACTATGGTGAGGTCGCCGCCGCCGTTATAAGCGAGATCTGGCCGGAGATCGACGCTGCCTCAGCTTTGCCCTGTTTTCCCAACATCAGCCCCGGCGCTGACAATGCGCCGCGGGTTTTGATGCGGCCGCGCCCTGCGCAGCCCAGCCGCGCCCAATGGCCGGGCACGGTGATTGTCGTCAACGAAACGCCCGCCGCCTTTGAAGCCTTGGTCCAGGCCGCTTTGGCTTACCTCAACCAGCGGCCGCAGATTCGGCCCGTGCTGACGATTGGTTGTTGGAATGAGTGGACCGAAGGCCACTATCTACTGCCCGACACACGCCTGGGCTACGGCATGGCGCGGGCGTTGGCGCGTGGATTAGGGGTAAATAGGTGATCGGTATTGGGTATTGGGTATTAGGGACTCACAAGAATTAAAACCTCCCAATAACAAGATGAAGGGATGACAAGATGAGACTCATTCTCTTGTCATTTTGTCATCCCTTCATGGGAGAGTCAATTATTTTTGCATCCCT
>DAOTTR010000263.1:0-2160 GCA_034437715.1 Caldilineaceae bacterium | reverse complement strand
CAGAAAGAAGATCCCAATCCGTCTGAGTACATATTGAACATTCATTTTTTCTCTCGCTCGATAAAGTAACGACTGCGTAACCACACAGCCACCCCACCCTAACCCTCACTGCCATTACGGTAAGGAATTTCGTAGGTGCGGTTTGTAACCGCACGTCTCCGTTCAAACCAGACAGTGCGGTTTGTAACCGCACCTACGACTTGCCACGTTTCTTACCTTAATGGCAGTGAGGGTTAGGGTGGGGTGCGTCCGTGGCTTCTACGAACCCAAATTGAACAAGGCTCCCTGCCATACCATACACTAGCAGGGAGCTTTGCTAGATGACTCTAGCTACTCAGTCGCCGACTGGATATTGACGACTAGCATCATGAAGTTCATCCACCAGTTTGGCGGATGGTGGTAATCATTCTCCGCCGTTGGCCAGTTGGTCCAATACTTGGTGGAATAGGGGACCACCCGTTGTTGCTGGGTTAGCGAGATGATCGGTAACTCCTGCAAGCGGATTTCTAACGCCTGGCGGAAAAGCTCATGTTCCTTCTCGGCGCCTGGCTCCAGTTTCTGAATTTCATCGACGATCTTGTCATAATCAGCATTAGCCCAGCCCCAGATATTGTTCGAAGCTCGCTCGCCAATCGGTTTCACCCAGCGGCTGTGCAGCAGATTCAACTCATCATAAGGCTCAACCACGCTACCGCAGGCGACATGATGGGTTTCAATTTCAAAGTCACCCGTATCACGAGCGTCAAAGTAGGCGGCGCCCGCCAATGCGCGCGGGGCCGCATCGATGCCAACCTCTTGGAACGCCGAGACGATCAGCGCGGGCAAGATCGGTTCTTCAGTCTTGAAGAGGATGTCTACCTGGAGGGGCTGACCATCCTTTTCATAGAAACCGCTCGCACCCATCGTATAGCCTTTGCTTTCGAAGATCGCTTTTGCTTTGGCCGGATCGTAGACCGTTGGACCATACTGGTCAAGCAGATCTTGATTTTCAGTCAACCAAGCTTGCAGCGCGGGATAGGCGGGGAAATTGTAACTTGATACGATCCCTTGCCCCCCGGTCGTTGCATCGCCGATCTTTTGTTTGGGCAGCGCATAGTTAATTGCCCAGCGCATCTCCGCATCATCCCAAGGGGCGACGCGGGTGTTGAAGCCAAGCATGCTTGGGCACGGGTCGATCCAAGCACGCGTTCCGTCTTCGGTCCACCCGATGGCGTTGGGGTTTTTAGTCACCACATCCTGGAATGTATCAATCCGTAAACTGGGCTCGCCGTCTACCTCATTGGCCGTGAGGGCTGCCGCTTTGCGCTCGTCGGGGCCAGCTTCGACAAAGATGATGCGCTCGGGCGCTGGCAACGCTTGGAAGCCGGTCTCCGCCGCCCACCAATCGGCGCGGCGCTCGAAGACGAACTCGGCGGGGGTTGCCTTGATCAATTTGTAGGGTCCTGTCCAGACCGGCCAGCCTTTTTCTAGATCAAAGTTGTTAAAGGTGTTGGGATCCTGGCCTTCCCAAATATGCTGGGGTACGATGCGCACTGCACCCCAAATGCGCACGCCAAAGGCGTTGACGACAAAGCGCGGGTCGGGGTTGGCAAGCGTGATCTTTACGGTCAGTTCATCTACTGACTCGGCTGCTGTTACATCAACAACAGTGGCGGCAAAGATCAGGGTGGGGTTCGCTTTGAGCATGTCAATGGTGAAGACAATATCGTCAGCCGTAAAGGGCTCACCATCACTCCATTTGATGCCCTGGCGCAGCTTAATCACGACTTCGGTAAAATCGGCATTCCATTCGGCCGGTCCAGCCGCCAACCAGGGAATCAATTCGCCACTCTGATAGTTCAGATAGTAGAGCGATTCAATCATTACCTGATGGTGGCCCTGGGAATTGGTGGCGCCCGGGTTTAGACCGGATTGCTCTGGCGCGGCATGGGGACCGCCTTCAAAGCCGATGATCAACGTTTTTTCACGCGTCACCCCTTGTAGATCCGCAGCCGGTGCAGCTGGTGCGGCTCCAGTATCGGCGGCGGGTGCGGATTCCATTGGCGGGGCGCAGGCTGCCATAAAGACAGCTAATGCCGTAGCCAGCATGCAGAGAATAAGCTTATTTCGCATTTGGTTTCTCCTTGATATGTGTCCATGCGTTAACAGGACGTTGGATAG
>DAOTTR010000262.1:0-9684 GCA_034437715.1 Caldilineaceae bacterium | reverse complement strand
ATTAATCCAATCATTGTATTTGCAATGGTGGTCGTCCCGCTGGCGCCGGGGGGGTTGGGCGTGCGCCAGCTTTCGTTTGCTGGGCTGTTTGGGTTAATGGGGGCAGGCTCGGCCTTGGGCACAACGGTAGGCTTGCTGCAACAGATCATTGGGTATTTGGTGAGCATCCCTGGTGGGTTGCTTTGGTTGACCAAGAGGCAACCGGTGGTAATACCGACTGCGCCACTGCCTGCGGAGTCGCCGACGGTGCAACGAGTGCCCTAAGCGATGCCCCATAAGCGACGAACGGCAAAATTGGATAGGGTATGAGCGCTCATTCATCAACCTGTGCCAAAACCGCCTGCCAACTTTTGCAGGCGAATGCACAGCGATGAATGAGTTTTTTGTTGAAAGAAGAAAAGAAAATACGTGACAAATCGTACCAAGCTCAATAGCCAATATTTGACAGAGGCCCAGGCCGAGCAACTTTATGTCTTGGGAGATGCCGCCCATGATTTCGATCATATTTTGCGCGTGGCTCGCCTGGCAGTGCAACTGGCGCGTGCCGAAGCAGCCGACGAAGAAGTGGTGCTCTTGGCGGCTTTTCTGCACGATGTGCCAAGTGAGGTCTACACATCAACCCGTGGTTCCCACCATATAGCCGCCGCGGAATTTGCGCGCCAATATTTGACCATGCACGAAATGGCACCCAATCGCGTTGAAAATGTCGTTCATTGTATTGAGGCCCATCGCTTCCGCGATCAGTCGGTGCAGCCACAGAGCAGCGAAGCCAAGTGTCTCTATGATGCCGATAAACTCGACAGCATCGGCGCGATTGGCGTAGCGCGCGCATTTGCCTTTGCGGGCAGTCATGGCAATCGCCTCTGGACCGAGCCGTGGACGGCAGTGCCAGCCGATGATGCCAAGCCCACCGGGGCCGATTACACGCCAGTCCACGAATTTGTGTACAAATTACGCCGGATCGTCGCGACCTTGTACACGCCCGCCGCGCGCAAAATTGGGGAAGAACGACAGGCATTCGGCATCCAATTTTATGAACAATTGGATGCCGAAATGCGTCAAATAGAGGAACTATCATCATCTGTCACAGGAGACCTGTAGGGTCTTCAAGACCCTACAGGTCTAACCAAGTGGGTAAGTCTGACTAGGTTGGGCATAGCTACCACGGCAGTCAATAAGGCGCGTTTACGCGTGTACATCATGGGAAAAGTATGGCACCTTATTTATGCCGGGATCTACTAGTATGTGAAATCGTATGCCTCATCTCCCCGCAAATCTGGGTAAAGTGATGAGCGAGTTGACCGATGGAGTCTGTATGATCTTATTACAATGGTTGCGGCGTTGGCAAGGAGCGAACATTACCCTGCGGCCTGGACGCGCGGCCTTTAGCTGGACGGTGGCGACAAGTGTTGGTCTGCTCTTTGTCTTGGCCACTACGCTAGGCAGTCAAGCGCAAACGATACCACCAACTGAACATCTGATCTGGCAATTGCCGGGCGATCTGGCGGCTTACCGCGATGTGCCCTTTGCACCGGGCGAACTCTTGGTGGGTTTTCATGGCGAAGCAGGGATGCGTTCGACAACGGGATTGCTGACCCCCTTTTCGGTAACAGCCATCGAGCGGCTCGATCTGCGTGGGCTGGATGGCGCGACGGGTGACGCCGGTGTAGCCGGTTATCTGTTGGCTGTGCCACCGGGCGAAGAATGGGCGATGATGGAGCAGTTGCTTCAGGCACCCGATGTCGCCTTTGTGACACCCAATTGGCTGGTCTATGCAGCAACCGCGAACCAGCAGACAGAACCGACCGATGCCGCCGCCGCCGCCACTGCCGATAGGGATGACGCCGCAGTGGCGATGGCCCAACCCGAAGCGCCTTTTTTGATTAATGATCCAAAGTATGAAGACGCCCAGTGGTATTTACAACGCATCAATGCCAGCCGCGCCTGGGCCTTGGCCTATGCCGCCGATGGTTTTGCCGGTTCGTTGACCGAAGTGCAAGTCGCGATTGTCGATAGCGGCATTGATGTCAATCATCCGGAATTTCGCGGCCGGCTCTTGCCTGGGCACAACTATCTAACTACAATAGATCCAGCTTGCCCTGATGCAAATAGGACGCATCCAGTCGATGACTTTGGGCATGGTACGCATGTGGCCGGGTTGTTGGGCGCAGTGGCGAACAATGCCAGTGGTATTGCCGGTGTCGCGCCCAAAGTCAAAATCGACCCGCGCAAGGTTCTAAACTGCAAAGGTAGCGGCACCATCAGCAATGTTTCTAAAGCGATTCGCGAGGCCGCCGATGCGGGTGCGGCGATTATCAATCTCAGCCTAGAATCATCGGCCCCCAATCCAACCATGGAAGCCGCGGTGGATTATGCGTACAACAAAGGCGCGCTCTTAATCGCGGCGGCGGGCAATCTCTCTGCTAACTCTATTAGCTGGCCAGCAGCTTATGACGAAGTGATTGCTGTGGCAGCCACCAATTATAGCGATAAACGTGCCTCCTATAGTAATGCTGCTTTTACAGGGCCGCAGCTTGATTTTGCAGCACCGGGGGGCGAACGCGCGCTGCCCATGTTGAGCACCTGGCCCGGCGCGGTCAGGTGTCGCGACAACAGTGCAACGCTGCCCCAAAGTGACTATTGCACCTCCGAAGGCACCAGTATGGCGGCGGCGGTGGTGAGTGGCGCGGCCGCGCTGATCAAGAGTGTGCGGCCTGATCTCACGGCGGATCAGATTCGCCAACTGTTGCGCGCCACCGCTGCGCCATCGACCGAAGGTTCAACCTTGGTCGGCAGTGGCCGGCTGGATCTGCACGCGGCCCTGCGCACCATACTCGCAAGTAAACTTCAACTATCGGCCACCAGCTTTGTCAATCGCTTGCCCGTGGGCGCCGCGCCCTACACCGTCACCTTGCGTTTGGACAATCCCAGTTTGCAATCCCTGACCTGGCAGGCAACCCTGCTCACAGGCCAGAGTTGGGTGCGGGTTAATCAGGCCATGAGCAATACGCTCTCCAGCACCGTCGCGTATGGCGATCCCAGTTATCTATCGCTGACCATTACGCCTACACAACTGACTGTCGGTACCTATATTGCGAGTCTACGCGTCGCTCAGCTGAAAGCCGACAACTCGTTGATCCCAACCCTTGTCGATATCAGATTGGCAATCGGGCTCGATCAGACAAACTACTTTTTTCCGCTTGTGGTGCAAGGCCAGCCCGTGCCCATTACCACACCTTCCTTTCAATGGGAAGTGCCTATCACCGCCACGAATCGTGTGATTCATGGTATGGCGGATAACAGCGACATTGATATTACTTTACCCTTTACCTTTACCCTACGGCACAAAGCTTATACATCGGCGCGCATTTCCTCGGAAGGCTTTGTGAGCTTTCCCAATACCAGCCTGAGCGGTGCTCTACCCAACCAATGTATGCCCAATCTAGCCCAGCCCGCGCAAGCCATCTATGGCTGGTGGGCCGATCTGAACCCGGAAGCGGTGGGCGCGCGCGTTTCTACCTTTCCAGCAGCAACCGATCGCTTTGTCGTTGAGTTTGAAAATGTGCCGCAAGTTGGTTCAACACCAGCCGGACTGCTTTCATTCCAGATTGTGCTCTATCGCAATGGCAATGTTGCGCTAAATTATCGCGATGTGCCTACCGGACAGGGGGTAATGCCGACGGTCACGATTGGGATTGAGGCGCGCGATGGCCTCTTCTATAACCAGGTAGCCTGTAATGATGGCACAACCCAAGTGGGCTATATCCCTTCACCCTACCAAACACTTACATTCGATACGCAGGAGGATGTCTACTAATGAGCGCTGAAGAACATCGTCGCAAGGCAGAAGGCCAGGGCAGCGTAGCCATTGCGATTGTCACGGTGAGTGACACGCGTACACCAGAAACGGATACGAGCGGGCAACTGATCCGCACGCTGGCCGAAGCTGCCGGTCATCACATTGTGGGCCATCGCATTGTCAAAGATGAACCGGTGCAAGTCGAGGCCGCGCTGGAAGCGTTTACGGCCAGCGACGCGCGTTTGATCATCTTTAATGGCGGCACCGGCATCAGCCAACGCGACCGCACCTATGATGTGATCAGCCGTAAATTGGAAAAGACATTGCCCGGCTTTGGCGAAATTTTTCGTATGTTGAGCTACGAGCAAGTGGGGGCCGCGGCCATGTTGAGCCGCGCAACGGCGGGGGTCTATCGCAACAAAGTGGTCTTCAGCACGCCCGGCTCGCCCGATGCCGTGCAACTGGCCGTAGAAAAGCTGATTCTACCCGAGATTCAGCATTTGGCCTGGGAGTTGATTCGGTAGATGCCGGTAGTGGGTGGGGCATAGGCGCGATCAGCGCGCTTGCCCACCGCTGAGGGCGGGAATAAAGTGAATTTCGCTCGGCTCGGTTAGTTTGTGCCGCAGCCCGCGCCGCGTGACTTCACTGTTGACCGAAACCGCAATATGGGGGCGAATCCGGCCATCTTCACAAAGGCGCGCTTCCATGCCAGGGAAGCGCGTTTCTAATTGGGCGACCACTTCGCCAACGGTATCGCCTTCGATGGTCACCGTTTCGGCACCATCGGTCAGCGCACGGTGGAGGGATGGAATAAAAACTTGGTGTTGCATAAAAAGCACCCGATCTTTCTGGCCAAGATCACAAAGTGACAGAGTGACCATAGATGGTCACCCTGTCACTGGTTATCAACTAGTAGATCCCGGCGTAAATAAGGCACCCTATTTTTACCATGGTGTACACGAGTAACGTGCCTGATTAACTGCCGTGGTATCTACGCCCAACTGTACTAGTACACAGCGGCTCAAATGAACCAATCGTGACGCCACCGTTTGCGTAGGTCACGTTGCAAACGTGACCTACAACGCGTATGGCGCGTGAATTTGGACAAATAGCCCTGGCTTTATTGCCGCCCTCTTGGACTAGTTGCAGAGCAGCTTGAAGATTCTCAAACCGAATTATCGGGCAACCGATTCCATTTCAATGCTATCGGCGGCGTCGAGCACGGCGCGGATAATCTTGTCATAGCCGGTGCAGCGGCAGAGATTGCCCGCCAACCACAGCCGGACTTCTTCCTCGGTCGGGTCGGGGTTCTTGTCCAACAGCGCCTTGGAAGAGACCAGGAAGCCCGGCGTGCAGATACCACATTGCAGCGCGGCATGTTCCAAGAATTTCTGTTGGAGGGGGTGCAACTTGCTATTGGATGCAAGCCCTTCCACTGTGATGACTTTGGCCCCACTGGCTTCCACGGCCAACACCAAACAGGAGTTGACCAGGATCCCATCGACAATCACGTTACAAGCACCGCAATTGCCATTGTTGCAGCCTTCTTTGACGCCAGTTAAGGATAATTCCTCGCGCAGGACCTCTAATAGGCTCTGGCGTGGCTCGCACAGAAAGGCGCGCGCTTCGCCATTAATGGTCGTTTCTACAATGACCTTGTTCGACATTGGTCTATTTCTCCATGTGAATTATGTCGTCTAAACAATCTGTCTAAATAATAGGTGTTCGGTATAATAGGTGTTCGGTCGCTCGAACAGGTTAATTTGTTAGCTTGCCTTGGCGCGCTCAATCGCCTTGTTCAAGGTACGGCGGGTCAGGACAGCCACCAAATGCTTGCGATATTCCGCCGTGCCGCGCATATCGCTAATGGGCGTCGCCGCGGCCTGGGCAAGGCGGGCGGCTTCTTCAATCACCGCTTCGCTGATGGTTTTGCCAGCGAGGGCGTCGCCAGCCGCGGTCACAAAGAGTGGCTTGGGTGCCACCGCCCCCAAGGAGATACGCGCCGAGATAATCTGGCTGCGGCTCTCATCCAGTTGTACAGAAGCGCCAACGCCGACAACCGCGATATCCATTTCGTTGCGCGGAATGAAGCGCAAGTAGGCCGCGCCAAAGCCGGGCTTGGGTGTTGGGATCTGGAGCGAAATCAGAAATTCACCATTTTGCAACACTGTGCGGCCCGGCGCAACACAGAACTCTTCCACAGGCAGTTGGCGGCGGCCATTGGGGCCGGCAATGTTGCAGATCGCCGAGTACGCGATCAGCGAAGGGATCGAATCTGCCGCGGGCGAGGCGTTGCACAGGTTGCCGCCCATGCTGGCGCGGCCCTGTATCTGTACACCACCGATTAGGCTAGCCGAATCGATCAAACCGGGGTAGGCCTTGGCCACAGCTTTGTCATCATACATGCGGTGACAGGGTACGGCGGAGCCCAGGGTCAGCCCGTTTTGCGCGTCATAGGTCATTTCGCCCGTCTCTTTCAAGCGCTTGACATCAATGACCAGATCGGCCTTGCGGCGTCCTTCGCGTAACGCGACAATCAGATCGGTTCCGCCGCTCATTACACGAGCTGTGTCCCCGTTTTCGGCCAATAGCTTGATGACTTCATCTACGCTTTGGGCAGCGACATAATTAAAGGCTTGCAAGGCTACACCTCCTAAGTTGATTGACTACTACATTGGTTGCTAAGAAAATAGCGTTATAGATCTTTGGCTGTGGGTATAATTATCTAAACTGCGGTTGTCGTGAAAACGCGCTCGTACTTTTTTCAAAAGACCAAATAAACTTGGCATTTTCAAACAGAGCAACCTATAGGTTGTTACCACGAACCTATGGGTTGACGGCATTGGGCTTGAGCAATCAAGACAATAGACATCTTTACTCATATAGTTTACAGCAGATTGACCTAAAACGTCAAAAGTCAATCAGATTCACCGTTGTAGCAATGTACCACAGCGCTTGCAAAATTTGGAATATGTTGAAGAGATCGAACAGATGTGACCACCGCGCGGAACAGAAAGGGAGCGAAAGTTGCGCGATAAGGAAGGATGGGTGTATTTCAAGTTGGAGGATAAATTTTAGAACGAACGTAACGATGCAGGCACAGGCTTTTACCCCCGGGAACACCGCCATCCCTGGCCGCCAGGGATGGCGCGGGAACCCTCTGGGTGCCCGGCTGAATCGTTACGCATGAGCGCGCAACGTACTCAACCTGGCCGAGTCGTTCGCTGCCACCATCGGGAAAGTGATCAGTCGCTGATTTTTAGTTGAGTTGTACCAATAATTTGGCACACGCCGCAGCCACCTTGGTGTCGGATTGCTCATCACCAGGCATGGTCGCCCAGCCTTGCTCTTTGACATATTCACTCTGCCTGTAGCTCGTGATTGCTTTCAATTCCACAAGCTTTGTCTCTTTGGCCGAATCTTGCTGGAATTGCGCGACACAGATGGCGGTCAGCCGCTGCACCACAGCGTCATTCGCCAGGGTTGTTGCGGCTTTTTGCGCCGTGCCACCCGTCACCCAGCCACCCCACGTAAAGCCAACAAGCATCGTAGCTGCAACCACGGCCAGACAAGTCCAGACAATCGCGGTTTTCGAAAGCTGTACGGCATTCCAGCGTTGTCCCGCCGTTGCCGGCTTTGGTGTGACTGGCGCGGTTGTGGTCGTCGCGCGTTGCGACTTGCGGTTATCGTTATCGGCATATTTTTCGGACGAAAAGCCCGGTTTATTTTGTTCCATCGTTTGTCTCCTTTTGTATGACTTGATTCGTGTTACTTTTTGATAAGGGCGATGAGGGTCAAATTTAGATCACGGATTTTGATGAGTAGGCCATGTAGTTCTGCCTGGTCGCGCACGGGTACGGTCAAGGTTGTTGCCCCCTCTGGTATATGTTCGACCGTCAATGGGTTAAACCATGCCGCCAAGTCATCGTCCAGATCCTCATGAACGCGAATTTCATAAATTTGGGTAGAAAGCGGCGTTTTGGTCGGTTGCATCATGAAAGTATAGTTGCTGAGCAAGGGGGTGTCATCTCCCAAAGGCGAGATTTACGCATTCTGTGCCTCCCTCCAAAGGGAGATCATACTGTCCAGCCATCACCGCGTTCGGTGGGTACCATAGACAGGAAAACAATGACAGAAATAGCAATTACCACATGTCTTTGCCCTCTCTGCTACCCTTTACCCACATCCCTTTACCCACATCTTTGGGTAGCAGAGAGGGTGAGCATGCCAGGGACGGCCCCAAAACATAGCGGAGTGCCGTCATGCCGTCCCCGGCACGCCTTCCCTACGGCCAACTTGTGGGTAAAGGGTAGCCAAACGAGGGAGGGGTGTGCCATGAATTCTATCAAATTGCTTGTTTTATTTTATAGAGAAGTGGGGATGATTGAGCTGGCTAAGATTGCTGTGTCTCCATTGCCGGGCAGAGGGTTAATTCGCGCTCGGTTAAGTAAAATTTCTTGTAGACCCGCGGTCGTATTTCAAAACTGACCAGGAATTGGGTAGGGTTGCGGCCTAGAACGAGTTCCTTAATAATTTTTCCATCACACGCAGGGACACCCCCATAGGGATAACTTGCTCGAACTTTGTCGCCGATTGTCATTATGCGTTGTTGTCCTTTATATTTTTCCAGAAAAATTATCGACGATGCTTGTCCAGTTACAAACCGCATGTTGCAGCCTTGACGACTTCGCCATGCTCAGTTTACCTATAACCGCCGCCTAATCTATCAAAACTTGCGTTATAGTATACGACTATACAAGCAGATAGAAAGCGTGTCGTCTCCCGAAAGAGGGATTTTGTAGGAATTAGGGGAGGGGAAAGCCATTCATGCACTCTCCCGAAAGAGGTAAACAGCAAGAAAGGCCCCGTTTGTGCAAGAAGCGTTATCGCACAAAAGCCAGATAGATACCTGTGGCTTTGCGGCTACGCAGATTCAACTTTGTCAAAACATGATGTACATGATTCTTCACCGTGCCGACGGTGATGATCATCTGCTGGGCGATCACCTGATTGGTATAGCCTTCCCCAAGCAGCAGGAGCACTTCGTACTCGCGTTCGGTCAAACTTGCATGTAGCCGCGATTGCGGCGCAAAGCCAGCAACTAAGTGACTCAACTTGGTTAGATGCCCCATCATGGCGGCCGCCATCGCAGGCGAAACCAATGGCTGACCACTGCACACGGCATCAATCTGTTTGGCCCAAGCGCCCACCCCTTCCTGGGCCAATACATAACCAGCCGCCCCCGCCGCAATATAGGTGAGAATTTGTTGGGGATCGTTGGGTAGATCTGTCACGATCACTTTGACGGGAAGGGTCTGTTGCCGCAAACATTTGAGTAAGGTTCTGGCCTCATCATTGGGTAAGGTTGCCGAGACAAGCATGAGCGCACGGTTGGCTTGGCTGACACGCAGCAAGGCTTCGTGGACAGAATCGGTGAGATGAATTACGCGCCAGTGCATGTTGCCCTTCAACAGCATAGCCGCTTGCCGCAGTCGCGCTGGATTCTCATGAATAATCAAGATGTGCGTGCATGTCATAGGCTTGCGCTCACGATCGGTATCGATCAAATAACACATCAGCCGTCCGATAGGGATAGGGTGGTTGCCAATCTGCGGGTGGCGTGCCAAAGCCCAGTGGGTTGAATGCGGTAAGCTGCGCATCATCCTGCTTAACATCTAGAAAGAGCGCACCACTCGGGGCACAGCGGATGCTACGCATAGGAATGAGGGTGTGGCGCGGCAATTGTAGGTGGTCGATAATCACCTGGGTATGGATCACTACGGCGGTCACCCGTCGATTTTGTGGATTAATGATGACTTGTTGCACGCGCCCCACCTGCCCATTGGTGGCATAAATTTCATGCTCGATCAGGGGCTGCACGAACT
>DAOTTR010000261.1:0-2113 GCA_034437715.1 Caldilineaceae bacterium | reverse complement strand
GGCGGCTGGCCCGAGCTAGGGGGCGACCCACAGTGGGGCTACTTTAAACTGGTGGTGCCCAATCCCAACAAAAATGCCGGCGGTCTGGCGGCCATGATTGCCATGGCGGGTGAATATTATGACCGCACAGACATCACTGTGGAAGATATTACCAACCCAGAATTTCAAGCCTGGCTGGCCGAGTTGATGGGCGCAGTGACGGATATCAGTGGTGGCAGCGCCTATACCGCCGAAGACTTTGCCCTCTTTGGCTACAGTGTCGGCGATGGTGGCCAGCTACTGGAAAGCGATCTGCTGCAAAATATGCAGGGCATTATCACCCGCTGGGAAGATCCGTTGCACATCTACTACCCAGATTATGTCACCTGGTTTGACTTTCCCTTTACCGTCTGGGTGGGTCCCGAAACCAGTGCGCTCAAGAAAAATGCGGCACTAGCCTTTCAACGTTTTCTGTTAAGTGAAGAACAACAAAAGGCAGCGTTGGTCTACGGCCTGCGCCCCGCCAATGCCGATGTCAGCGTAGATGCGGCTCCCGATAGCCTCTTTGTCAAGTGGGCGGATCAAGGCGTGCAACCAGTTGTGCCGCGCACTTCGGCTATGCGTAACCCGGATCGAGACGTGCTGCTGACCTTGCTGCGCTGGTTCGATCTGAACGTGGCAAAGTGAGGCAGCGATCATGAGTAAAAATAAGGGATGGCAAGCAAGTAAACAGACCAGAAATCGCAACTTGCTAATCGTAGCCAGCGTCGTGATCTTTAGTTTGCTGCTCTGTGGTACTATCACAGTGCGCACGGGGATGTGGATCTGGGGTCAATTCGGTAGCGATGATACCGAGGTGGCGACAACGGACACGCCACAACCCGCATGGGACGAGCAGAGTGCCGAACTGACTGTGGCCGTGTCGCCCCTGATGGCCCCGGTGTTAGCCCAACTGGCCGAGCAGTTTAACAGCCAAACGCAACAGACGCCCGACGGCCAACCCATGCGTGTGCAGATCACACCCTACGAACCGGCCAAGATGATCGATGATGCGTTAGAGAGCCCTAGCTTCCAAGCCCTATCCCCCGACAGTAGCCTGTGGCTGGATCGCTTGGAGCAAGCTTGGTTAGCCAAGGTAGGCCAGAGTGAGCAAACGGGCGTTGTGCCAGTCGGTCAGCAGCGCATCAGTGGTCAGGTACGCTATGCTGTCAGTCCGGTCGTGATTGTGGCCTGGGAAAGCGTTGCGCGCGAACTGGGCTGGCCCGAAAAAGCCATTGGCTGGAAAACGATTCAGCAGAAGGCGACCCAGGATAGCAATTTCAAGTGGAACCACCCCAGCACCAATAACGCCAGTGGCTTACTGGCAACGCTGGCAGAATTCTATGCCGGCGCCGGCCTCACCCGTGGGTTGACTGAAGAGGCCGCCACTGCCCCAGCTACGCTCGAATATGTCCGCGCCGTTGAAGCCACGGTGCGCTTCTATGGCGAGGGTGAAGAAGTAATCATGCAGCGCTTGGCCGAAGAAGGCCGCACGTTTCTGGATGCCTTTGTCGCCCAGGAGCGGGTTGTCATTGAATGGAATCGCAATCCCACAGGGGAGCGCTTGGTTGCCATCTATCCTGCCGAGGGCGCGCTGTGGACCGATCATCCGCTGGCGCTGGTCGAACTTGCCACGCCCAACGATGCGCAGGTGGTGACCGACCAGCAACGGCTCACCTATCAGGCATTCAGCCAATTTCTGGTGAGTGCAGAGGCGCAGTCGGTACTACTGGCCGCGGGTTATCGCCCCGCCGATCTGAACATTGATCTGGGCAGCGGCGACAGTCCTTTTGCCAATACCGATGCTGTCGATTGGCGTGAACCACAAACGACGTTACAAGTGCCCTCACCCGCTGTGGTAGAAGTAGTCCAGAATTTTTGGTACTACACGAAGCGCCCGACAAATGTTTATCTTGTCGTGGATACCAGCGGCAGTATGGAAGAGGGCAATAAATTGGCCCGTACCAAAGAAGCACTGCGCGCCTTTGTCGAGCAGATCAAAGGGGACCGCGATCAAATTGGTCTGCTGGAATTTGCCAGCGGCTCCAAGAACTTTACGCCGATCCGCCCCTTAGACGCAAGCGTGCAGAGCGAT
>DAOTTR010000260.1:0-3035 GCA_034437715.1 Caldilineaceae bacterium | reverse complement strand
GGTGACCGCGCCACAAACAAGACAATAGCGCGTAAAAAATGGTTAGCCGCTGCGGATGCCTTTGCCCGCGCCGGTGATCAGTTAGGTGCCGCCGATGCCTACTTGCTTTTGGCTGATTCGTATCAGATTGAAGCCATCTTTAGTCGCCCAAAACTGAAATTGGCCGTTGAGTATTATCTAAAAGCGTTGACCGCCGGTGCTGATGTGTATGAGGAGCTAATTCAAACAGAGTTGACGTTTGATACGGTTACGCTCAAAGCAGCCCAGGAATTGTATAAACGTGGTCAAGCGGCTTACGAAGCGAATGATTGCCGCCAAGCCTTACCCTTGCTAGACGAAGCACGCCAACTCTATCGGCAGGCAAATTTCAGTAGCGGTGAAGTGCGCGTGCTAACCATCAAAGCCATCTGCCAGATCGAAGCGGAGAACTACCTGGGCAGTCTGTCTACGTTGTTGGAAGGTTTGCTGATTGCACAGAGCTTGCCGCTGGGCGAACCACTGACCGAACGTTATTTAGAAGGACAGAGTCGCTATGAACGCGGCGATTTCGCCGGCGCGTTAACTATCTACGAAGAAGTGCTGATCGTTTACCAAGAACGCAATGACAAAGCAAGCAGCGCCGAAACTATGCTTGATCTGGGCAGTGTCCAGGCCCAACTAGGTGAGTATGCGAAAGCAACCCATTGGTATCAGCAGGCACTCTTATTGTTTGGTGAATTGAAGGAGGAGAATGAAGCGGTCAGCGATGACGTTGACTATGCCTACGCTGATTACAATGAAGCGGCCACACTGCATAATCTGGCCAACCTGGCAACGATTGACGGCCATTACGACGCGGCTTATACCCAATTCAATGCGGCGCTCAAACTTTGGCAGGCGATTGGCGATCCTGCGCATGAAGTGGTTTCTATGAGCGGCCTGGGCTTAGCGTTGCGCGGGCAAAGTAACTATGCTGAGGCATTGGCGACATTGGAACAAGCCTGGGTGCAGCAGCAGCGGCTTTCGCCCGATCTAGCAACTGAGGGTGATATTCGCAACAACATCGGTTATGTGTATCATTCTCAGGGTAACTTTCAGCAGGCATTGGAAGAATTTGAACGGGCGCTCCAATTGCGCCGTCAGTTGTCACAGCCACAACGCAACCAGAAAGAGGCTGAAACGCTCAACAACATTGCCGCGGTCTACGCCAGCTTGAGTCGCTTTGATGAGGCCCTGGCGACCTATCAAGGGGTGATCGAGTTGCTGCCGGATAGCGCACCTGCCAACTTGACGGCATTTGTGCGCGCCAATATGGCGGCGATCTACGTTGAGCAAGGTGATTATCAACAGGGGATCGCTACCTATGTAGCCATTTTACCTGACCTGACGGATAAGAAAATGGAACCCGCACATGCAGCGGCCTTACAAAATTTGGGCGCTGCCTATTTGCGCACCGGCAAGTTGACGGAGGGTGAAACAAACTTACGCCAAGCGCAGGCCATCTTTACCGCAACGGGGGACCTTGCCAGTGTTGCGGTCATCGACAACAATCTGGGGTTGTTCTATGCCCAAGCCGGCTATCCCATTACGGCAACGACGTATTTGAAAAAAGCACTCGTCGTTTTGCAAACCGGCGAAAACCAGGCAGCCGAGGCTAAGATACTGGGCAATCTGGCACTCATTGCAGCGACGGGAGATGATTTAGCAGAAGCAATCGCCTATGCCGAAGCGGCATTGCAGTTGAGTGAAGCCGCCAATGTACCCGCTGATCAAGCACGGATTGCGATTATTTTGGGATTACTCAGCCTGAAAGAGCAAGACTACGTCCAGGCGGTGGCTTATGGCAAGCAAGCGCTGGATTTGGCACATCAAATTGACGACCCCGCCGCCGAGTTGGGTGGCTATCTGGTTGTGGCGACCGCGTATCTGTTAACCGACGATATCGCGGCAGCAGACGAGGCGATTCGTGCTGCGATTGAGCGGCTAGAAAGTCTACAGGGCAGTCTCACTGTCGCCGATCTCAAAGCAGCTTATCTCAATCAATTGGGCGGCATCTATGATTTGGCCGTGTTGATTGCCATGGCCAATCAACAGCCAGAACAGGCTTTCCTATATACCGAACAGGCACGCGCACGCGCTTTCCTCGACCAATTGGCCGGCACTCAAATTGATTTTCGACGGGGCGCGCAAATAGAGATGATCGAACGTGAACAAGCGTTGCACCGGCAGATGGTCAGTCTGCAAAGCGATCTCAACACAGAAAAGGCAAAACCGCTTGACCAACAACGCTCAGCCGCGATTGCCAACTGGGCCAAGGAGTTGGAAGCCGCACGTCGTGAACAGAGCCAGCTATTGATTGAATTGCAAGCAACGAACCCAGCCTACGCAGCATTGGTCAGTGCCGATGTTCTGTCGCTGGCTGAGGTGCAGCAAACGGTGGTGGATGAGCAGAGCACACTCATCATTTATTTTTTGCCCGATGTGGCGATTATGGATAAGCCACTGGCCTGGGTCATCGACCGGCAAGCGACAAAGCTGGTTGGCCTTGAGATCGCCAGCCGGGATTTACGCGCCAAAGTCGAATTTCTACATAATCAACTCAAAAGCAAAGATCGATCCATGGACGCTGATCTGGATGCAGCATTGACACCCCTTTATGACAGCCTGTTTGCGCCCCTCAAACCGTACATTCATCAGCCCAACTTGATCATCGTGCCTCATGCCAGTTTGCATTATCTGCCTTTTGCCGCCCTATGGGATGCAGCGAATAGCCGCTATTTGGTTGAGGATTATGCGATCACCTATATCCCCAGCGCCAGCGCGCTGCCATTGATCCGGGCAAAACAGAACCCGAATCACAATCAACTCCTGGCCTTGGGCAATCCCGATGGTTCGTTAACTTATGCCGAAAAGGAAGTCCAGAAAGTAGCGGTGCTGTATGATAGCGAACCACTGCTCGGTAAAGCGGCAACCGAAAGCCAGGTGGTTGCTCAATCCGCTCAGGCTGACCTGATTCATTTGGCGGCGCACGGGATTTACGATCCGCTGAACCCGCT
>DAOTTR010000259.1:0-16946 GCA_034437715.1 Caldilineaceae bacterium | reverse complement strand
TCAGTAGGACAGTAGAACAGTGTTTGTACTGTCTCACTGTCCTACTGATTCACTACTGATTCACCGGAGAATAGTATGGTTATTTCCGCCCAACTGTACTAGTACAGAGCGGCCTAAGTAAGACAGTAGAAAGAATAAAGTATCCAGTAGGGGCGGCCGCGCAGCCGCCCCGCGTTTGGCTCGCTGAGAACGGGCGGCTGCAAGCCGCCCCTACTGGATACTTATTTCTTTGAAAGCGCCTTAGGCCGCTCTGTACTAGTAGATCCCGGCGTAAATAAGGTACCCTATTTTTACCATGATGTACACGAGTAACGTGCCTGATTAACTGCCGTAGTATCTACGCCCAACTGTACTAGTTTGTTCATAATACCAAGCATAGTCTAATCAACAATGAGTATTCTGATTCAATATATTGCAAATTATGCGTCGTGGCTCTACTTTATCTGTGGCGCGGTTGCGCTCTATCAACTCTATCGGGCGTGGTTGGTGCGGGCCGAACGCCGCCAAGCCGTTTTTTCGTTGGAACGTGAAAAGGCTGTACGCGATCTGGGAAATATCTTCTCTACGGCGTTGCTGTTGTTGCTGGTGATGGGGATCACCTACTTTACGAGTACAACATTAGTGAAAGCCCTGGAACAGCAAATCCAGCAAGCGGCTTCGCCTTCGCCAGGGATGCCGCCTGGCGTGGGACAAAATGCGCCGCCAACACCGACCAATACGCCGCTGGCAGAAATAACAACGCTTGTCACGCCAGAAGCACCCATCTCGGAACCACTTTTAGAACCGACAACAGCAGCGCAAGGGGCGACGGTAGAAGCTGAACAAACGGCGCAAGTAACAACGGATGGACAGCAAACCGCAACGCCGCCCGCGCCCATTCCGCCAGCGGCCACACTGGCACCGATTGTCCAATCGCCCGCCTGCCCTGATCCACGCTCGGTCATTCTGCGCCCAGGCACGAATGAAACCGTCAGTGGCAACATTAGCTTGGTGGGCACGGCCACCCACGAAAACTTTCAATATTACAAAGTCGAGTATGCGCCAGCGGGCAGCAACAACTTTGTCTATCTGGCTGGCGACCAAAATCCGGTTGTCAATGGCTTCTTGGTGAGCATTAACACAAGCGCCCTCGGCCCTGGTGCCTGGACATTGCGGCTGGTGGTTGTCGATCAAATTGGCAATTACCCAGAGCCCTGTCAGGTGACCATTCTGATTGAAAATTAAGGGTTTCGCCGTTCATGCAACAACAACCGTTCGCTCGCTTCCCCTTTTTTATTTTGCTCGCCTTTGTCCTGTTTCTGATCATTGCCTACAATGCTGGCTATCAACGGGCGCAATCAGTTTTCACCCAACTGCAACTCACCTTGGAGACGCAACGGGTCGCCATCGCCGTGCCGACCTATACACCAACGCCTGAAGCGTCCGCCACGCCGACCAACACTGCCACGCCAACAGTAACCCCCACCCCGACGCCAACGCCAACGCCAACGCCAACCCCCACCCCAACAAGCACGGCCACGCCAGCCTCTGCAGAGCAGTGGTCGCAGCGCTTTGTGGATCAAGCCACCACCTGGCTCAATGCGCTCTCCGAGCTAGACTTTACGCCCCAGCGCGCCGCCGAAACCGTACGCCAGGCCGCGCTTGCCCAAGGGTTACAATTTGTCCCGGTGAGCTATTTTGTGTTGGCCGAGGAGCCGTGGGCCGCGTTGGCGATGCCACGCACACCTGACAGCAAGGTGCTGCCCACCCTCTTTTGGCGCGATCGCAACACCGGCAATGCAGTGCGCAGCCAGCCGCTGCTCGATCAATTTAAGTTGACCGGTGGGGGCAGAGACTATACCAATCTTTTTGCCGGCATTCGCCAAGGGTTGTTGCGCTTTGATGACCAGGGGCGCGGCCAGTTGTTGTTGATCGAGCGCCCAGGCAGTCATGTGAATCTCAGGGCCTATTTATTGAGCCAGCCAAGCCCCGCCAAGCACTTTCAGCTGGCCTGGCGCAGTGACCAAGAAGCCCTCTGGTCATTGCAAGCGCTGGACAGCGAAATCGAATGGGTGGATCGGGAAGATTCATCGCTGCCCACGCTCAATATTGTCGCGCCGCTCGCTGCCCAAGGCACCCTCCGCCAGCGTATCGATGCACCGAATCACTTGATCGAACAGGCACCCTTTGCGCGCCAATGGGTAGAGACCAGTTGGGAGCCGATCGATAACAATGCAGAAAGCGACGGTGCTGGCTATCGCTTAGCCACTGCGACACTGCGCCCAACACCGCTTTCGATCCTGGCGCGACTATTAGCTTTTTTGCAGAGTGGCAACATCAACGAGGCCACAGCCTACGCCGGGCGGGTCGATCTCATTCAACAAATGGGCGATCTAGGCTTGGCCGATCCCGCGGCATGGCTAGCGCTCTACTTGGATGAAAACAACCAGCCACTGTCCGGCAATCAGGTCACCTTGCAAATGCGGCTCTTTGATAATGCCAACCGCACGCGCACCTTTGATTTGCGCTTTGAAGGGGATGAAACCGTCGGCTACCGGGTGGCAGGCATCGAAGGGGTAGCCCCCTTTACAACCGATTTGGTAACGCCAGCCCCAGCCAGCGCGGTTGTGGCCAGCAGTGTCACACCAACGCCACAACGCGTGGTCGCAACACCAGCCGCCGTGGCGGCGTCGCCGATCATTAGCGACATTATTGCGGCAGCCACCAATGCGCCCCAAAACAACGACTCGATCCTGATGCCTTCGCTGACGCCCTCGGAAACACCGACCATTACGCCGACGCCCTTGCCCAGCGCCACGCCGACGATTACCCCTACGCCCATTCCAACCGACACGCCCACGCCGATCCCAACGCCAACACCAACGCTCACACCGTTGCCCATTCCAGCCATTCCGCCGGAACAGACCCCACCCATGACTGGCACCACCTTTGTTACCGAACCAGCCCGGCTGCGCGGTTCGCCCAATATGGCCGACTCAATTGTCATTGCGTCGGTGGAAAATGCGCTCACCGTCGATGTCTTTGCGATTACCGAAGCCGGCGATTGGCTGCTGATTCGCACCAATGGCGTCCTCGGCTGGATGTTCCGCGATCTGGTGATTCTCAATGGCGATCCAGCGCTGTTGGCCGTCCATCGGGCCGATGGCACACCCCTGATTCCGCCCACGCCAGGGCCGTCACCGACCGCCGCGCCACCCGTAGATACACCCGCGCCCACATCTCTGGGCACGCCCGTGGTGGCCGAGCCGAGCAGTGAAATTGTGGCAAATGCGGCGCCATCCCCACAAAGTGATGAGATCGTCTTAACGATTGGCGATGCACCCATTCCCGCCAATCCGAGCCGCCCCCTGCCTGTGCGCACAGAGCAGGGCGATGCGCGCTTGCTGCGTCTGGACAACGCCGTGATCGAACTGTGGAGCGGCCTCTTTGCCGCCCCAGAACCGACTTGGGTCACCGCGCCAGCAGAGTTACTGTGGAGTGGCGCGCAAATCTACGTCGTGGGTGCGCCCGCTGCCGCCGATCCGGCCACATGGGATGCGCAGCGCGTACGCATTGCCACGGCACCCGCGCTGGAACGGGTAAGCGCACCCACATTCCCGGCACTGGCCGACGCGGTGAACCGCAACACCTTTATGGCGCTCTTGGGCAGCCACGAAGGCCCAGGTATTTATCTCTTGGAAAAATCGGGCACCGTGCAGCCGTTGTGGGCAGAAGAAAGCACAGCCGCCTGGCTGACAGCCGATGTGAAAGCGGGGATGCTGCTCACCGCGCCCGCCACCACCACGGGACGCAACAGTTTTACTTGGGTGCGCACCGATGGCTCGGCCTTGCGCATCTTTGCCCAACCCTTTTACCATATTAGTGGCGTAGCAGGGGATACCTATGGCGGCATCTGGTGGCTGGAAACACCCCAGGTTTTGCTCGACCAATGGCAATTGTGGCACTACAATCCACAGGGGCAACGGGCCGAATTACAATACCAGGGCAGCAGTGAATTTTTCACAGGGACGGGTGCGAACAACCCGCTGGCACCCATCCTGTTGGCGACCCAGCCGGTTTGGACCGATGCAACCATCACCCAGGTTACCTTTTGGGTTGACACGACCGATACACAGACTCAATCACCCAATCAGGGCGTCTATCAGTTTACACTGGCCATGGATAGTGACGGCGGGGCGACCGTTGCCACGGCACCGCACCGGCTGCTGCCAGCCGACAGCTATCGCGCGCCGCTGCGCGTCAGCCCCGATTTTACCGCGCTCGCCTATCTGCTCTTCGATCCCAATCACCCCAGTTTGACGGCTGGCGCGCTCAGGCCAGCCAATACCGTCAACCTGATCGCTTTATCTGCCGAGCCAAGCGACCTTGCAACACCGACTGCCACGCCGCGAACGCTCTATGCAACCACGGTGGACAGCGAGTTTCTGGCCCCCGACCTGGCCTGGAGTGCCAATAACCGTGTGATGGCTGTGCGCAGCCGCTTTACGATTGGCAACAATCTGGATCTGGAACGCTTTGGCTTTGTTGATCTAGAACTATCCTTGACGGCCAATCGCAGCGCGGCAGCCAACAGCTTACTCTTACCCGGCCGGCAAGAGCTGCAAGCGGTTACACCCTGTCAAGCGGATCAATCGTATCTGATGGTTGTCGAAAATCGTAGCCGTCAAACCGCAGCAAATGAGAATGTGCCGGCGGAAAATACAACAGCAACAGAGAGCACAATCACCTTGGAACTTGTGCGCTGGGATAAGCGAAACGCGCCAGAGCCAATTTTTGGCCTGCCCACTGGTTTAACCCAGGTCTTGCTTTGCTGGCAGTCTACGTTAGAATAATGGTTGGAATCATGACCGATGGATGTTGTCGATAGGCCAATTTGGACAAACACGTGGAGCTATTTTGCCACCTGGCAAGATGGGTTTTTTGCCGTTGTCAGCCTGCTCTCGATTGTGTTGCTGATCATCTGGTGGCGACAGCAAACACGCCAGTGGTTCCGTATCACCATGAGCGCCCTGTTGCTTGCCCTGTTGCTGAGCATTAGCAGCTATTACCTATTTGAGGTGCCTGTTCACTTTGCTAGCTGTCCCGCCGGTTGCCCTGGCTGGCGCGGTTATCCCCGTCCGATTGCCCAAATCCATGTCGATGGTGCGATCCACATTGCGGCCATCGACTTTGCGCTCAATACGCTCTTGCTCTGGCTACTCTGGTTGGTGGCTTTCCTGCTCTGGCGCCTCCTTGGTATGGCATTGCGATGGCAACAACGCTCGCAGCAAGTGCGCCTGCTTTTTGTCATCGGCTTTATGATTCTGCCTTGGGCACTACTGCCGCGCATTCTCACCCCACCCCAACCAGCAATTACCGGCGAAGATCTGCGCCTGACAACCAATGCTGGCCGGGCAGCCGAATTTACCTATCGGATCACGGGATTGTGGATACAGCGCCTGGCCGTCGAAGATGTACAGCGCTTGCAGACGGAAGATGCGACCAACCTAGAAACAGTCAACCGTGTCGGCAGCCAAGTCTGTCTGCGCGGCTATACCTACTTTTTCATCCCCTGGCGTCGCTACCGGATCGATCTGGATGGCGTCGGTCGCACGGCACTGCGCCTGACCGAGCTACCGCTCACCCAAGGGTGTTGGCAACATCCTACGTAAAAACGCAAAGCACCCGAGCGTGTGCTCAGGTACTTTGCGTTCAACCATAATCTCTAAGAAGAATCAGGAGTTTATACGAGGAACCCCAGCATATCATGCATTACAGGCGAATAAATCCGTACAAATGCTGAATTTGACGTAAATTCAGCAAGTAAATCCGCCAATACGCTGCGCTCTATTTGACTCAGTGGACTATTTTTATGTGTCCAAATATAGAAGGTTGACAACATGCGTGGAAATAAAGTAATCGACCATTACGAGCGCAGCCGATGGCGTGCTAGAAACACCGACAGCACCAGACAACTCAAGAATAGTCCCAGATAATGCCCTATACCAAATTCCATAACCAGTTCCCCATTTTGCTGAAAGTAAGGCGCTTTCAAAGAAATAAGTATCCAGCGCTTGCCCAACAAAATCATGCGTAGGGGCGGCCGCGCGGCCGCCCCGCGTTTGGCTTGCTGAGAACGGGCGGCTGCAAGCCGCCCCTACTGGATACTTATTTCTTTGCAATGGCCTAAATAAACTCGGGGGGCCAAGGAACTATAGTTTAGCACGCTTTTCTTTAAATTACATCCGCATAAGTACTGAACACTGTTTGGCGGCGCGTATCAAAATACTCTGATTTGTAACCAAACAAGCCTCGTCGATCAAGGCTTTGCTAGGACAATTCACTCTTTGGGCCGATTGTCACGTTTGTAACGTGACAATCGGTAATCGCGCATAATTTCGATTACCGGGTACTAGACCGACAGATTTTGCAGATGGATCTCGGTTTTTCCGCCACTCAGGATCAGATCATACGCACCGGGTAGCAGCCCCGCGAGCACAAAGTTACCCAACCCATCAACCGGCGTGGTTGTCGTAGCCCGATCCGTGTGCCAGAGGTGCGCGGTGAGTTGTTGGGGTGTAGGCAGACCCAGGACCAAGCCTAGGATCACGCGCTGGGTTGGATTTTGCGCATCAGCCTGCACGTCGATAATCACTTGGACCGCATCGCCCAGATCCGCTACCGTGTAGACCAATTGATCGCCCGCTTCGCCACGTATACCGGCGATCGCCGGCGTCAACCCACCCAACGCACCAAAGTTGGCGAGATCTTCGACCAGCCGCGCGACCACAATGCGTGTACGCTCAAACAAAGTAGCCGATGGTTCGATCTCGATCGTTGGCTCGATCGTTGGCTCGATCGTTGGCTCGATCGTTGGGGCGACGGCATCGAGATAAGTCAGTAGGTCCGCCATTTCGCTGGCACAATGAGGACAAAGCTTGACATGGCTATCAATGGCGCGGGTGGCGGTGGCGGTGAGTAAGCCAAGCTGATACTCGCCCAGCACAAGTGCCGGTGGGCAATCAAAGCGAAAGAGCGAAGTCGTCAAACGTTGCTCGATGGCGGCTAAGTTGGCGGCTCGTTGCTGGCAATCGTGGCACTCGGCCAGATGGGTGGTGATGGCAACATCGGCGTCGCCAGCCAGATAGGCCAATAGGTCACTATCACTTAGCGCCTCTGCACTGGGTTTAGTTGATCGGGCACACGCCATAATCGCACCTTCGCGTCTGAGTAGATAAAAACTTTCCACCGGCTGAAGCCCGAAAAACGATTCGTCTCCAAGCGAGTGGCATTGGGAAAATAGTCGATCTTGTTGATCTAAACGGCTGGTCAACCCTTTTTTCAAGATTGCGCATTAAATTCATTTTCAAATAATTGACGCAACTCCGCATCGCGCCGCAGCCGAGCCAACATATTCTGTGTCATACTATAGACTTCATTGATGTCGGGAAATTCGCCGGGAAAATGTTCGCAAACCTGGCGTGGCTTCAGGCCTAATGCATAGCGATAGTAGAGCAGTTGTTGTTCACGCCCATCGCTCAGCCGTTGCTGGATCTGCTGCCAAAAGGCCTGTTGCTGTAATTGGTCGATAATCGGCACTTCGACCCCGGTCAAGACAACCGTTGGCTCTTCCAGCGCTACAAATTCCTCTGTGCGCACATGGTCAATAATGACGCTGTGTACACAGAGTTGCAGATAGCGTAACAGCGATTTGAGATCGGGAAAGCGCGCGAATTTTTCTGGTTGAACCGCCGACCACATCTTCTCGAAGGCGCGATTGAGGAAGTAACCAAGATCCTCGCCACTGTTGGCAAAGCCGCTATGCCGTTCGATCCAGCCATTGACTAGCGGCGTATATTGGTGATAGATCAACGCCCAGGCAGCATCGGAACGCTCGAAAATCGCGCGCCGAAAGAGTTCGTAGCAATAGGTTGGATCATTGGGTTGACGGCGGAAATAGCGCTCGCTCTCTTGCTGGCAACGATCGGTAATGCCAGCAAGCGATAGCGCGCGCAATTCCAGAGCAGGTAGCGTCATTGGGTAGCCTTGCACCATTCATCTGTACGTCCCGGGAACGCATCTTCCGGTGACAAAATAAGCATAGCATAAATCTGAAGATCGCGCACCCGTGGCGCTAGATGATAGCGTATCGCCAGGATCAATGTTCGTGGGACTGCATGTGATCGTGCAGCGGCGTATGGCGATGAAAGAGACCATTTTGGTGCATACGCTGGTGGAGCCGATTGTGCGCGGCTTCCAAGGTGGCGCGCATCTGTTTGAAGCGTTGGGCCGCCGGGCGTGTGGCAATCGTATCGACATAGGCAATCGCGCCTTCGATCTGTTCCAACACAGCCATTGCATCCTTGGGCGAAAAGAGTGGCTTGCCTTCAACCAACACCTGTACGGCACTGGTGTGGGCAGCGATCTCGCCATGTTTGCCGCGGTAGCTACCGCGCACGCGCAGCGCGATCCAGGTCGAATTGGTGATGGTGATTTGGGCGCTGCCACTGGCGGTCAATCCCTTGTTGACCGTGGTTTGATCCACCGCCAAGCCGCCCACCACAATTTCCACTTGGTCAATCGGCAGGCTGACCGACTCGACCTTCCAGCTTACATTCACGCTGCCGCCGGACGGGGGCAAGGTTACTTTACCGCCCGGCGCGACGCCTTCTACCCGTAACTCGGCCAGTGGGCCTACGGTGACAAAGGTATTGCCCGCTTTCGTCGCGGCCATCCAATTGCTATAGGTAAAGTCGCGGTCACCCAACTGGGTATAGGTACGAATGCCGCCCAACAACGAGGCCGCCGACATTTTATCCGAACCACCACTCACCGGCAATTGATAGCCCAGGTTCAGGTAGCGATACCAGTCGGCAATGCCATAGGGATTGACCTGGATATTGTTGGGATTGAGCGGGTTGAAGGTCATCAACTCGATAGCATGGACCAGTTCCAAGACAATGTCAGCGGCGCGCTCCAATTGCGGATTGGGCGCATGGGGCATGACTACTAGGCCACCTTGATCGATACAGCGTTGCGCCCACTCGGCCATGGTCACCTCTTGCGGATCGCCCAACGCCGATTCGGATGGACCGCCGGTGCAGAGCGGGTGGATCATCTGGCCGCTGTAGCCCAGCAACGAAATATGGCCCAGGGTTTGCATCCGGTTTTCGGTGCCGACACGCACCAAAAATTCACCGTCGCCGCCAAAGTCTTGCGCGCCCAAGGTAGACCGGCCATCAAAGTCGGTGACGTTGCTAAACATCTCGCCCCACTGGCTGGCCAACAGATTGACCACATGTACGCCCTCGGCTTGCCCTTCCAACAGCGCCGTGGTCGGGCTGAGAAAATGGACATGGGTGTCGGCAGTCACCCAGCCTTGCTCACGCCAGCGTAACACCTTCTCTAGCGTAAAGGTGAGCAGATCAGTCTCTGCCGTCACTGTCACACGCGTGCGCACTGGTTTCACCTCGTAGCCATTGGTGATCTCTACATAGACATCGCCCAGCGGCAGATCCACCACACACTCACCTTGGATATAGGCATATTGGTTATGCACGTTGACAAACTCGCCATAGTTGTCTTCAAACCAATAGGGATTGACTTGGCGATGGTTGCCACGCGGCGGCAAATACTCGCCGTGTGCGCCATGCAAATGGATGCGTACGGCTACGGGCTGCTGGCTGGCTTGCTCCACGACACGCACGGTGACTGGGCGATGGGCGGGTGCCACTGCAATCAATGCACTATCCGCCAATGCCGTCAGCGCGGCGAGATCGTACACCTGCTGGGTGTCCGAGCCTGTCGCAACATATAATTTAGCTTGTGGGTGAGCCGTGTATTCAATAAGTACGGCTTGGTCGGATTTGGCGGGCAGCACCACAGGTTCCACACCTAACCAGCGCGCGTGATCATAATCGAAGGCGGCGCGTGCTGAAATGACAACGCCTAAATCAATGTCAACGCTATCTAATTCACCTAACTTGTTCAGGGTAGCGCCAGCGGGCAAGGTCAGGCGCGCTTTGCGACGAATCCCGGCGCGCAAGGGGTGGTCAGTCAAGGTGGTGGCAGTAATGCCATAGATCAGGGCGCGCTCTTTTTGGGGTGTGCAGACGATCCGGCGGATCGGCTTGGCGGGGTGCGGATTGGGCAGCGCGTAGAGCCAGAGCTTATCTGCGCTGCGCTCGCGACCAGATGCGTGGCGCGTTTCACCGTTACCATAGGGCCGGCGCGCCCAATTACCCAGGATCTGCTCTTCGGTTGATGTATAAAAAACCCCCGGCTTGAGCGCGGGAATGGCAGCAAACGCGCTGGCACCCCAGGCAATTCGGCTCTGTTGGATGGCAAAGCGGCGCAGGATCGGCGCGGTTTCCACGCTGCCGTCGGCATATTCCAACGTATAATCGGCCACCAGATCGCCCAATTCATTGCCATCAACTGAAAAGTCGGCCAGCCCCGGCCAATAGTTGGTCACGCGATCTTCGACGGCGTGCAGGAAAATCAGATAGGTCGCGGTGAGCGTATCGACATCAATATGCACCCCGTGATTCTCCAACAGAATCACATTTTTCTCACCCGGTTGGCCCAGGGCAAAGGGGATGCCGCAAAAGTTCTGATGACCAGTCAACTCACCAACACCGATTGGCGCGCGCAAGCCATCAGTCAGCGTTTGATGATCTACGGTAAAGGCGTTGGTGAGCGTGACGGGGGTGAAATAAGGAGAGACAGACGGTTTCATGGCAACTCCTTCCAAAATAGTAGGCTGCATGGATAAAAGCAAAGGAATTATGTCAAAAGAGACACTTGTCTACATGATACTCTATTGACTATACTTGGACAACAACCAGAAAACGCCCATCTCCTACCCCAAAACCGAATGGACAAATCAATGGACACCCAAATTATTGACCTTACCCTGTCGTTCTACCACGGGATGCGTGGGGTGGAGATCCACCCGCACACGCGCATTGCCAGCGACGGCTACAACACAACCAACCTGAAGCTCTACAGCCATGCCGGCACACACATGGATGCGCCGCGGCATTTCCTAGAAGACGGCGCAACCATTGATCAGTGGGATCTCCAGAAATGTGTGGGCCCGGCGCTGGTGATCGATCTGACGCATAAGGCACCCAACAGCTTGATCACCGTCGAAGATGTCGCGGCCTATGCCGAGCGCATCGGGCCTGGCGCGCGCCTGTTACTGCGCACCGACTGGGACGCCCATGCCGAGCTTCCCGACTATCGCACCCACTTTCCGCGCATCACGCGCGAGTTGGCACACTGGTTGGTGGCGCGCGGCGTTTGGCTGGTGGGCGTGCAGACCCCTTCGGTGGCATCGCTGGCCGATCGTGACGAGCTGCGCGATGTCCACCAGATCTTGCTGCGTGGGGCAATTGTGATTGTCGAATGTCTTATCAACCTGGATCAACTGCCCGCAACCGTGACCTTTATTGCGCTGCCGCTCAAAATCCAAGCGGGCGATGGATCGCCCGTGCGCGCGGTGGCAGTGGTATAAATCAGGGCGTGCGTGGCTCGATCATACGTAGTCAAAAAGAGAAAAGAATTACTCGTGACTGCTCCCAAGGCTAAAGCGCTTGGGCTTCTACAACTTCATCTGGCAGGCCAGCGTTGACGCCTTGCAATCCCAAGGCGAGAATATTGATAGCGGCATTATGATGGCGAAGCCGCCGCCTTTCGGCATCACGATCAAGGACAAGACCGCAATGCGGACAATCATGGATACGTACACCCAAATCCTTCGGGACAATTGCACTACAACGAGAGCACTTCTTGCTCGTGTTACGTGGATCAACTTGCAAGAACAGTCTACCAGCATCTTCCGCTTTGTAGGCTGTGAACTGTGCAAGTTGGCTCCAAGCAACATCGCGGGTACCCTCTGGGTGGCTCTTGTTGAGTTTGTTGCCAAAGACCTTTGTGCGATTCGCCATCATGTCAGCGACGGCAAGTTTTTCAAAAACAATCGTGCCGTAGGTATTGACCAGTTGGCGCGAGACTTGATGTGCAAAGTTAGAACGCTTGTTGGCGATACGGGTATGAATGCGGGAAACAATCAATCGTCGCTTGCTGCGATCCGGCGTACCCTTGGCGAACTTGTCCATGCGACGATGGGCAATTGCCAACGATTTTTGTTCACGCTTGAAGAAGCGCGGATTGGCAATCTTATCGCCATTGCTTAGGGTAGCAAACGACTGCAATCCCACATCAACCCCGATAGCCTTGGGTTCATCGGCGGGGGCCCACTGGGCGGTTTCGGATACGCAATCGCAAGAAATAGTCGCGTACCACTTGTTGCCAGACGAACGGCGGATACAGACAGTCTTAGCCTTGCCGCACAATTCGCGATGAAGCTTAACCTTGATGCTGCCCACCTTGGACAAGATGAGCATGTCACCATCCAGTCTAGCGCCGTTACCATACTGCGGATAGCACAGACTGTCATAGCGACCATAACCCTTAAAGCGTGGATAGCCTGCTTCTTCTTCACCGGCTTTGACACGCCGAAAGAATGCTTGAAAGGCCAACTCAACCCGCATGGTCACATCCTGCAAGACCATCGAATGCGCCTGTTTCAGATCGGGCTTATCAATCTTCCAAAGTGGCAACATCTTTTTCGTATCGTAGTACGACAACGAGATCCCATCTTGCTCGTAGGAATTTTTACAGGTCTCCAGGGTCTTGTTGTACGCCCAACGGCAAAGCTCCAACTGTCGATTAAGTTGGGTTTCCTGGGCCTTGCTTGGGTAGATACGATACTTGTACGTCTTCATACACGCAGTATATCTCATTTAGATAGAGTATGTAAATCGAGTATCTGGTCTAAATCAATGTTGCAAATCGTGCTAAAGCACACGCCCGCTTGGGCGCAACGCGTGAAGCCCTTGTATCCCACCCTAAACTAGTACTTAGGTATAATAGACCCTATGGTCGAACAATCTACGCTGGCACCATCTACATTGGCTCTATGGCAGAGCGTAGATGAACTGAATAAGCAGGCCGCCGCCCTGCAATTCAAAAATCCAGGGCAAGCGCGTTCATTTGCCGAGCAGGCGCTTGCCCTGGCACAATCTGCACAGGAGATCGATTTTACACATCAGGCGGAGACGGGGAAAAGTCTGACGATCTTAAGCCGCTGCGCAGTCGAAGTAGCAGACTATCCCTTGGCCATCGACTGTGGTCTGCAGGCAATCGCCATTGGCGAAAAAGTGCCTAGTACAGTTGGGCGTAGATACCACGGCAGTTAATCAGGCACGTTACTCGTGTACATCATGGTAAAAATAGGGTACCTTATTTATGCTGGGATCTACTAGGGCAGATTTTTTACCCCCGGCAATGGGTCTTGTCGGCTATGCCCACACACGGATTGGCCAATATGTAGAGGGGTTGCGCTACTTTATTCGCCAACAGCAGATCAGCATGGCACAGGGTGATCACAAACAAAAAGCAACCGCCTACATGGGGCGTGGTCTGGTCTACTCTTTTAGTGGGGATCAAGAAAAAGCCATTACCATGTTGCAGGCCAGTCTCCAAATTTTTCAAGAGATCAAAGACCCATTTGGCCAGACAACCGCGTTGACCAATCTGGGCAATGCCTACGAGATGATGGGCGATTACACGGCGGCCTGCGCTATGGCTTCGAGGCGCTTACCGTGAGCAAAGCCGCCAAGTTACAAGGGGTAACGACCCGCCTGATCTACGGCAATATTGGCACAGCCTATTTGCAACTTGGCGATTTGACAGCGGCGCGCGACTATCTAGACAAGGCAATGACGCTCGCAAGCACCGAACAAGATCCCTATGTGGCGCTGGTTGTCCATCTGCAACTTGGCCGCCTCTGCAACATGGAGGCCAATCATACAGCGGCGATTAGGCACCTACAAACTGCGCTGGCAGCCGCCGTGGAGCAAGGCCAAAAGCTGTTTGAATACGAAGCACACGAAGCGTTGGCCGAGGTTTATCAAGCCATAGGTGAATCAGAAAAAGTGATTACCCATCTAAAACAGTTCTATACAATTCATGATTCGGTTTTAAATCTCCAAAACAAAACGCGCCTGGGCGCCCTAGAGCTCGAACAGGAACTCGATGCCGCGCGGCGCGAAGCCGCCATTGCCAAACGCTTTGCGCTTGATCTTGAACGCCAAGTGGAGCAACGCACCGCCGACCTCCGGGCATCGCTGGATCGAGAAACCCATCTCTCGCAAGAGTTGAAAAATGCATTGGTGCATGAAGTCGAATTGCAACGCCTGAAAACCCATATTATCAACACGGCTTCGCACGAATTTCGCACCCCACTCAGCATTATCAGTTTGTCCATGGAGATGCTTTGCGACCGCCTGGAACAGCTTTCGCCAGAAAAACGCGTCCACTATCGCGAACGCATCCGTGAACAGATCCTCTATTTGACCGACATGTTGCAAGACATCTTTACCATTAATACAACGAACGATAATGCGCCAGAATATGCGCCCTATTATTTTGGCGATTTTTGTCGCCAATTAGAGCAAACACTCTTCCGTGAATTGCAACAGACCAATGGCATCACCTTTATTTACCTCGATCATGCGACCCGACTTGTCACTGATTTTCAAATGGTCAAGCGTATTTTGTTCAACCTGATCGTTAATGCCATCAAATTTTCGCAGGCCGACACGCCAATCCAGGTCTACTGTGAACAGACCGGTCAAGATCTGTTCCTACGTGTGGTCGATCAGGGGATCGGTATTCCCATTGATGAACAGACCAAGATTTTTGAGCTATTCTATCGCGGTAGCAATGTCGAAGAGCGGCGCGGCCTGGGGCTTGGCCTGAGCATTGTCCAGAAATTAACCAGTGCGCTCAACGGCAAAGTCACCGCTAGCTCGCCGGGGATCAACCAGGGCAGCACCTTCTACATTCGCCTCCCTATCGCACAACAGCGCACGAATAACCGTGTCTTGCTGGGCTGATCTTTTTGATATAGCTTACTTTCGAGGCAAGCGTAGAGAGTCGTTTCCATGGATAGAAGCAAACGAAGATTCAGCACACAGTCAATCGGGCTCTGGCTACTTTTACTGTTCGCCTTCACCTGGCCGACGGCGGTCATTGCACATGGCGGTGGCACGCCCCAATTGGTCAATGCGACGGCTGGCCCCTATCATCTATGGGTTTGGTCCATGCCAGAGCCGGTGCGCCTGGGCGAAATGCACATTAGCATGGCAATCGCGCAACCAGCGCCAGCCACAGCGTTGGATGTACAACTTGTCCTCGCACCGACCGATGTAGCCAGTCAACCCATTGCGCAAATGGCTAACCGGCAAGTCCGCCTCTTTGAGGAATATTATGAGGCCGATTTCATGCTACCAACCGCCGGGCAATGGCATGCCGACATCACCATCAACGGGCCAGCCGGTGTGGCAACGGCCCAGTTTCCTTTTATAGTGCTGCCGCCACACCGAATCAACTGGACGCTTGTACTCTGGAGCGTTCTGGCCTTTGCCGGCCTGATCGGGGTCATCTGGATCCGGCGTAGCGCAGGTCTAGCTAATCGGCCAGATTGATCACACGGGTGCAGAGGCGATCCAACAGGGGCGCGTCATGGCTGATCACAAGAAGCCCCAAGTTGCGCTGTTGGGCCGTTTCCAGCACCGCCTGCCAGATCAACGCCTGGGTATTGGCATCGAGCATAGCCGTCATTTCATCGGCGATCAGGTAGCGCGTGCCCGATCCCAGGGCGCGCGCCACGGCCACCCGCTGCAATTCGCCACCACTCAATTCGTGGGGCCAGCGGTCGAGCCAACCCCTTTCAATACTCAACGCCGCCAGCAGGGCCGGCGAGGGTGGTTCGCCTTCGGCCAAGATCTGGTGTAGGCGCCAACGGGGATTCATTGCCAGTTCGGGGTGCTGAAAAATCAACTGTACCGGTGCATAGCCGCGTTTAGGCAAAGGTTGTGCATCCACGGTTACCTGCCCAACGCGCAACGGGAGATAACCACTCAACAGCTTGGCAAGTGTCGTTTTGCCCCGGCCACTTGCGCCGCTCAGCCCCACAACCTCGCCGCGTGCCACGTGCAGCGACACATCTTCGACAACCCACGGTTTATCGGCTCCATAGCGAAACGCAATACCTTCAGCTTGTAACATCAGTACACTCCTTGCTCAATCTGAATTTCGCGGGCAGGATCGGCGCCCTGCAGTTCGGCCACATGAATACAGCGGACCAAACCACCGCGCACGGCACGCATGGCAGGCCGTTCACGGCGACAATCATCGGTGACCAGCGGGCAGCGCGGGTCAAAGAGACAGCCGATTGGCAGCGCATCCGGCGTGGGTTGAGAACCAGGAATGGGCACAAAGTCATTTTGCGGCAAGGAACGCCAGAGCGATTGGGTATAGGGATGGCGCAATGCATGTCCATTCTGTTGGAAATCCGTGGCGCGGGCGACTTCGACGGTGGTTCCGGCATAAAAAACCGCCACCCGATCGGCCACGCGTAACGCCGCTTCGATATCATGGGTGATCAGAATGACCCCGCGGCCTTCATCGGCCAGTTCGCGCAGATGATTCAAGGTCTCGGTGACGGCATCGGGGTGTAGCCCGGGCGTGGGTTCATCGGCAATCAGCAGGGACGCGTTGCCCACGGCGGCAGTGGCGGTCAACACGCGGCGCGCCATGCCCCCAGAGAGCTGAAAGGGAAACAAGTGACCCACCCGCTCGCCTAACCCATAGCGGCCAAAGACTTGCGATTGGGCAGCGGCAGCTTGCGTTTTGGCAACACCGCTTAGGTAGGCCGTGCGCCGCACCTGTGCGCCCACGCGCATTAAGGGGTCTAAGTAGCCCACCGATTGCGGAATTAGCGCAATGGTGCCGCCGCGCAAGGCAGCCTGGCGCGCCGGCGTCAAAGGTTCGCCCAGGAAATCGATTGCACCGGCTGTTTGCGCATTGGGGGGCAAGATGCCGAGCACAGCGTG
>DAOTTR010000258.1:0-36626 GCA_034437715.1 Caldilineaceae bacterium | reverse complement strand
CTGTACGATCTCGTGAAATTGGTGCGCAATGGCAAGGAAGTCAAATTAAGCAAGCGCGCCGGCAATCTCATTACCATCGATGAGATCGTCGATGAAGTGGGTGCCGATGCGGTCCGCTTCAACTTGCTCACCCGCAGCCCAGAGAGTACGATTGAATTTGATCTGGATTTGGCGGTGGCGCAAACCAATGAGAATCCAGTTTATTATGTCCAATATAGCCATGCGCGCATTTGCTCGATCTTGGTGAAAGCGGCGGGCGAGGGCATCGATCCAACAACGTTGGCCCAAGTGGATGCGCAAACGCTGCAACGGCTGACCCACCCCTCCGAGTTGGCGCTAATCCGCAAACTGCTCGAATTAGAAGAAGAGATTGAATTGGCAGTTGACAAGCTTTCGCCCCACAACCTGACTTATTACGCGATTGAGCTTGCCAAAACGTTTAATGGCTTCTATCGCGATTGTCGCGTCGTCGATAGCACCGAGCCTGAACTCAGCCGCGCTCGGTTGGCCCTGAGCGATGCCAGCCGCATTGTGTTGGCAAAGGTGCTCCACCTGATCGGCGTCAGCGCGCCACAGACCATGTAATTAATCATCAAAATCATGATAAGGTATCAATAGATAGTGCAACCGTTATGAGTGAACCCTTGAAAATTCTGGTTAGTGATGCGCTGGCCGATGTTGGCCTGGCCCCGCTGCGTCAAGCCGCCAATGTAGAGGTGGATGTGCGCACCGATTTGACCCCCGAGCAGTTGATCGCGGTGATCGCTGATTATGATGCCCTGCTGGTGCGCAGCAGCACGCTTGTGACGGCGGAGGTGATCCGGGCGGGCAAGCGTTTGCGCGTGGTCGGGCGCGCCGGCGTCGGCGTGGACAACATTGATGTCGATGCCGCGACCCAAGCCGGGGTGATTGTGGTCAATGCACCCACAGGCAACACTGTGGCCGCGGCTGAACATACCATCGCTCTGTTAATGTCCATGGCGCGCCTGATTCCCCAAGCCGATGCCCATGTGCGCGCCGGGACGTGGAAACGCAATAAATTTGTGGGCGTGGAAGTGCGCGACAAGGTGCTGGGCACCGTGGGCATGGGGCGGGTTGCCCAAGAAGTTGTGCGCCGCGCCCAGGGATTGGGTATGCGTGTGGTGGGTTACGATCCCTATGTGACCGCCGACTATGCGGCCCAACGTGGTGTGACGTTGCTCGATTTGGATGGTGTTTTGGCCCAAGCCGATTTCCTCACCATTCATGTGCCGCTGACCGCCCAGACTCAAAATCTAATCGGGCGCGAACAATTGGCCAGCATGAAGCAGGGCGCACGCATTCTCAATGTTGCACGCGGGGGTGTGTTAGATGAAGCGGCGCTGGTTGAAGCGATCAACAACGGGCATATTGCCGGGGCCGCTTTGGACGTATTTGAGGCCGAACCGCTGGCCACCGATAGCCCACTGCGTACCTCGGACAAGATCATTTTGACACCACACCTGGGTGCCAGTACCGTCGAGGCGCAAGAACAGGTGGCCGAAGATGTGGCACTCCAAGTACTGGATGTGCTGGCCGATCGACCGGCGCGCTATGCGGTGAATGCGCCGATCATTCCGCCCAAAGATCTGGAAGTCTTGATTCCCTATATCAGCCTGGCCGAGCGCCTGGGCCATTTTCTGCGCCAACTGGGGGCCCAGCCAATTGGCGATGTCGAGGTCGCTGCTTATGGTACGCTGGCAAATTATGACTTGGCCTACATTACAGCTGCGGTGATCAAAGGCTTGCTGGGTGATGTTGTGCAGGTGCGCGTGAACCTGGTCAACGCGGCGCTTGTGGCGGAACGGCGCGGCGTCAACCTGATCGAAATTAAGAAGCACCAACATGATCGCCCCTATGAAACCATGCTGACTGTCAGCACCAAAGCCGAGCCCAAATGGCAGGTTAGCGGTGCCATTCTGCAAGGTGGGCCGCACATCGTGGCGATTAATGAGCAGTGGATCGATTTTCCGGCAGAAGGCAATGTCTTCCTGACCTCGCACACCGATCGACCGGGTATCATTGGCCGCGTGGGCACAACCCTGGGCCAGGCGGACATCAACATCAGCTTTATGCATGTGGGGCGGCGTGCCCCGCGCACCGAAGCGATTATGGCGTTGGGCACCGATGAACCTGTGCCGGCAGAACTAGCGGAAATGATCAACGCGTGGGATGATATTCTCTGGCTATGCACGGCAACGCTATAGAAATGTGACCATATCTATCCGTTGTGTCTTATGCTCTGTTGTGCCTTACCGTTTGTGTAAGTCGTTTGTAATACGCTGAATCGACAATGTCTGCTATAATTTGCGCCCATGAAAAATAATTACAATCGTTTGATTCATCGTCTGAGCCGAAGTCAATTCAATACCACTCACGCAACGAGCAAGGGTGGGTTGCGGCTATTCGTGGCGATATCCCTGCTCTGGCTTTTGCCGGCCCTGGCCTGTGGTAGCTTTGCCCCGCGCGTAACACCGCCAACGCCAACCGTCAGTACGTCCGAGCCTTTCTTCTCCTCCACCGATGCGGCCACTGCTGATGCTGGCAATCAAGAAGCCGGGACACAACCTGTACCCCAAGTGACCCAGGCTCCACTGCTGCCCACCAATACACCCGTTCCAGCACCCACCGCGATCTTTACCGCAACACCTGCACCGGGCACGGCATTACAAGCGGGTCAGCCGGCACGCGTGACAGCACCTGCTGGTTTGAATATGCGGACTGATCCAACGTCGAGTGCAACGTTGTTGCTGCAACTGGCTACGGGCGTACGCGTCACCGTGACAGAAGGGCCAGTGAGCGCCGAAAATTATACGTGGTGGCGGGTCGATGATGGACAAGGCAATGTGGGTTGGGTGGCGGATGGTGATAGCGAAACCGAATGGCTTAGCCCACAAATTGGGGAAGCACAAGCCGTGGATCGCGCGCCGCGTCTCAATGACCGGGTTACTGTGAGCATCCAACTGAGCATTCGTGCCCTACCTGGCCCCGATGCGCCGTTACTCTTGCGTGTCAACCCTGGCCAACAATTCACTGTGCTCGACGGGCCGCAATCAGCCGGTGGCTTTACCTGGTATCGCATTCGCTCGGATGACGGGCAAATCGAAGGGTGGGCAGCCGATAGCGATGGCACGACGCGCTGGCTGAGCCCGCTCGAATAAACGCAAAAGTAAAGGACGAAACACGCTTGATGGATGCGCAAGGCATTGTCCAACGCCAAATGGAAGCCTATAACCAGCGCGATGCCGATGCCTTTTGCAGCTTTATGGCACCGAATATTGTGACCCGGCTCTATGAAACGGATGAGATTTTAAGCAGCGGTATTGCTGCGACGCGTGAACTCTATCGTAAACGCTTTGCCGAAAACCCCAATCTGCACATGACTGTCCAAGTGCGGATGGTCAATGACAATGTCGTCGTGGATCGGGAACTTATCAGCGGATTCGATGGCGGGATTACGATTGAAGCCATTGTAATTCACGAACTGCGCGACGGCTTGATCTGGCGTTCTTCATTCATCCGGCGGCAGGTTGCCGGTTGAAAAAAGGAGGGCGGCTTCTGGAAAGCCGTCCTCCTTTTTTTAGGTGTGAGACGTGTAAAATAAAGTGCTGCCAGTGAGATGGGCTGCCAGCAGAAATTGATATGAAATAAAGTCTCAGGCGGCTTGACCTGCCACGGAAGCACCGACTGCTTGTGCCAGTGTCGTACTGACATAGGCATTGAGACTTACACCATCACGCTCGGCTGCTATTGCTAATTGACGATGCAGCGAGCGCGGCACGCGCACAACAAATTTTCCACTATAGTCTTCGGCTTTGCGCGGTTCTGGTATCGACACGCCATCCTCGATCGCGCTCTCAATCCAGGCGCGCATGGCATCCTGCACCATTTCCTCTACTTCTTCAAAGGTATCTGCTTGCGTCATGCAACCAGGTAACTCAACAACCCGCGCCACATAGGCGGTATCACCATCGCTGTCGTCCTTGTGAACTTCAATGGTATATGGCAGCGCTATATACGCTTCAATGGTGCGGCTGGTTATTGTATGATTCTGACTCATGCGCAGCTATCCTTCCAGTTGATCCAATACCGCAAGCACCATCTTTACATACACTGGTTTGATGAATGGTTTGCGGTGTGGCACTGTGATCCGGTGAACGCCTAATGTGTATACTGCATGACTTGTACCGCGTTGACGCTTTATAAAGCCAAGACCCAGCAGTAGCGCGTCAAGATCCTCCAAACGGATATTCTTTGGGTTATCACGTAACTGTTTTAACTGCTTTTCGCGTTTCGTCATGAGAAATACATCAACTTTTCGTCATTTTAGTACTAGATGTAGTACTATGTCAAGTAGCCAATCAACTGAAAACTAAAACAAGCCCGACTGTACCCATTCATCATCATCTACTTGAACATCTGCTTGACTATTTTCTGACTGGCTGGCTGATTTCTCCTGCTCCGCTGGCACGCCCACTTTTTCCTCCAGCCACGCGATCTGGCGCATCAATTCCTCTGGCGTGCATTGATTTACAGGTTTGCCAAAGCGTTGCAGCAGCAGCGCATTGACCTGGCGGATCGTATCGCCATTGACTTGCCCATGAAACTTGCCCACATATTGGCTGACCAGCCCCTGGCGACGGCGACGCAGTTGTTCGCGCTTCTCTTTTTCGGTAACTTGCTCAAACTCGTCGGCGTCAACCAGTGGCGCTGCTGTGGCCGCATCCTCCAACATGACGGAATAACCATTGTGTCCGAAGCCCAGCCCTGCAATACCTTCCAAGCTGACGCCGTTATAGTGCAGCCGTGGTCCATCGCCCACGCCGAACCCTGCACCGTCAGTTTTTGGACCCTCTAGCTCTTCAACAACTTTGATGGCACGGGTCGCTTCGACACGCTTGGCGGTGACATATTGGCGCATGGCGCGGTCGTTGATGCCAAAGATCCAGGCTGTCTGCTCTTCCTTGGGCCGGTTGGGCAGCATCCGGCCGGCGCGCATGGTGAATTGATCGAGCCAGTTGAATTCGCGAATACCATTGAGCACGGCCGCGACGGCGATTGGTTTATAATCATAGCCGACATGCGCCATGCCCACCGTCACCAGCATATCCCAGCCACCATTCTTAAAGAGGCGCAAATTGGCGTGGGCGTTGCTGTCGTCCGAAACGGCCAACAGGCAGCGTGCCCCCAGCGATTGCAAATATTCTAGCACCTGGCGCGCATGTTCTTGATTGGCGCACCCCGCAATGCCACAGTAGCGCGGCCACAGTTCTTGTAATTCTTTCACCTTTTCAAAAGCATGGCGCGCCGCTAGCTCCCAAAATTGGGGATCCGTAGCGACCTTGGTCAACTGTTGTGCCGTGTAGCGCAACTCGATCTCTTCGGTGACATACCGGGCGCGGCCATCCGCTTGGCGGCGGCGTGTCTGGTAGAGCTTGCCATCAAAGAGTGTTGCATCCAGCGGGCGCAGAAAGCCCTGGGCCACACCGTCACCATAGGTCAGCTCGACATCGGCCAGAATGTGCCCTTGCTCGCTATAGTCGGCGAAGATAATCGGATTGTCGTCAGAACGGTAGGGCGTGCCAGTCATCACAAGTTTGAAGGCGGCATGTTCGACAAGCTGTGCCAGAAACTTGGCGGCTTGGGTTGTGTCGCCACTGCCATAGAGCTTCTCGCCCAGATAATGGGCTTCATCGCAGACAATCGCCAGGCGACCATGATAGCGGCGCGCAAAGCGTTGATGGGCTTCGGGATCAGCACAGAGCGATTGATAGCTGGATACATAGCCAAAGCCGCGCAAGCTGGCAAGGGCTACATTTTCACGGTGGACGATCACGCCCATGGCGCCCGGCTGAAAATGATTGCGCACCGCTTTCCAGTCCAGCTCAAATTGTGAACAGAGCCCCAGGCGCGGCGTAAATACGACGGCAGCATCGATCCGGCGCGCCTTATACAACGCATCAAGCACCGACAACGCCAAAATCGTTTTGCCGCCGCCGGGGGGAATGACTGCGGTGAGCGTGCCACCGTGCGTTTTACCCAAGGCCGCTGCCAGCGCTTGGAGTTGATGTTCGCGTAAACTAAACATGCAATCGACTAAACCGATGGCTGCGATTGTGCTTTGGCCCATGCATCATCGGCTTGCATGGTGAGGACGCGAAAGACTTCGGCATTGGCCATTTCCTTGCCCGCGCCATTGCGCGCGCTCCAATCGCGAATGCGATTCTCCAACCCTTCCATCGACCCTACCTGACTGACATGCGCCTGGAGTGCTTTGATTTTCAAGTCAATCGTGCTGCTAATGTCCACATAGGTATCGCCTTCGCCGCGCGATGAAATGTAAACCTTGCGGATCTTGTGGGCATAAAAGCCCTCTTCTTCCAACTCTTGAAAGAGATTGGGCTGGCCGCTGGCCGGAAAGATCGCATCCATGGTTGCGCCACCCACCGCGCGGTGATCAGGATGGTTGATGCCGCCCAGGGGGGTGTACATGACGGTCGGATCCATAGCGAAGACAACTTCGGGCCGGAAGCGGCGGATCTGGCGCACCAGTTCCTTGCGCAGTTCCATGGTGTTTTCGACCATGCCGTCGGGCTTGTGCAGAAAGGTCACATCCTCGACGCCGACGATTTTGGCTGCCGCCCACGTCTCTGCTTCGCGGATCTCGGCGGCTCCGGCCTTGGTCATGCCTGGCTCGGCAATACCGACATCGCCACTGGTCACCAGCACGTAGGCCATCTTGGTGCCGGCCTTCACCCAACGGGCGATGGTACCAACAATGCCAAATTCAATATCATCGGGATGGGCGACGATGGCCATTGCGCTATGGGGAATATAGGGTGTGTTGCTCACGTGTGAACGCTCCTTACCGTGTATGTAAATTTTTTAGAGAGGACAGTTTTCTAAGTAGAGCATAGAAAGTTCTTAAAAACCTTAGTCACGAATGAACCGAATAAACCGAATTTTGCCTTGAGCATTCGTGAATTTTGCGCAATTCGTGACTGGTAGTTTTTGCAAAGACTTTCTCACTTTTACTTAAACTACTCAAGCGCTTGCTCGATGGATTGGGCGCGTGCGAGTAGCCGTTGCGCCGTGCGGATCACAGGCATATCGACCATCTTGCCCGCATAGGCAAACGCGCCGGTCCCAGCCGTTTGGTGAACCTCAAAGGCGGTGATCAACTGGCGCGCCGCTTCGATCTCCGTTAGCGATGGTGCAAAGATGCGATTGGTCGTCTCGATCTGTGCTGGGTGAATCACGGTTTTGCCGATGAAGCCAAGTTGGCGGCCACTGGCACATTCGGCTTCCAGCCCTGGTTGGTCATCTAGCCCGGTAAAGACCAAGTCAATTGCTTGTAATCCGTAGGCTCCTGCGGCCGTTACAAGGGCACTGCGTGCATAGAATAGTTCCGTATTTGCGCGCGTACGCACTGCGCCAATAGTGGCGGCAAAATCTTCGGCCCCAAAGATCAGCGCGTCCAAGCGGGGGGTAGCCTGGGCAATCTCGCGCAAATTCATGATGCCCAGCGCAGTTTCGATCATGGCGAATAGACGAATGTGGCCGGCTGGCCAACCATTGGCTCGTTCTTGCGCATCCAAAAAATTGCTGACTGCCAGCAATGTCGCCGCGCTTTCGACTTTGGGCAAGACGTAGCCATCGGGCCGCCCGTCAAGCGTGCTGGCTAGGTCCGCTTGGGCCAGTGAACTTATCTTTTCATTAATCCGCACCAGCCGTTCGCGCGCACCAAAATCTAGCGTGCGCAGGGCGTGCTGAACCGTGGCGCGCGCCTCCGCTTTTTGGCTCGGGGCAACGCCATCTTCCAGGTCGAGAATCAGGGTGTCGGCGGGCAGGGTGCTGGCTTTGGTCACCTTGCGTAGGCTATCGCCAGGCACATAGAGCAGCGAGCGGCGCGGTGAGGATACCATAGCTGTCATGGGCGGCTGCATTAGTAGCGCTCAACATAGGTGCGGAATAAGTCAACCAATTTCAGTGTGCGCGACCCGGGCTTGCCATCGCCAATTTGTAGGTCATCAACTTGCACGACAGGCAAAATCTCTTTGGTCGAACTGGTAATGAACACTTCGTCATAACTGGCCAGCTCGGTATAAAAAATATCACTTTCCTGCACCTCAAAATCATCCTCGGCAATTTCCAGGACGACGGCGCGTGTGATGCCCGCCAGTACTTCCGTCTTGGGTGTGATCAGTTGCTTGCCGCGCAAAACAAACAGGTTGGCGCGCGTGCCCTCGGTGAGCCGTCCATCCGCCGTGCGATAGATCGCCTCGACGGCACCTTGGCGCTTGGCCGCTTCCACCGCCATCACTGCGCCCATATAGTTAATACTCTTGACCGTGGGCAGAATGCGATCCATCGCTACTGTCGTCACCTTGACACCTTGGGCTTGCTGGGCGGTGACACTGCTCTTGATCGGCGTGATCATCACGACGATGCTGGGCTGATGGTGTGGCGTCATTAGATCGTCGGATGGGCCACCGGTAAGGACAATGCGGATGCCGGCATCGGGAAAGTCATTGCGATCAAAGGTCGCTTGGACGATCGCTTCTAATTCTGTCGTGGACCAGGGCAGCTTGAGCGCAATCGCTTGGGCCGAGCGTTCCAGACGCAAAATATGTTCGTGCAGCTTAAATGGTTTGCCGTGATAGGAGCGCGTGTAATCGAAGACGCCATAGCCGCGTACAATGCTCAGATCATTGACCGGCAGGGTTGCCTGATCTGCGGGAAGAAAATTGCCATTGACATAGTAAATTGGTTGCGCCATCGCCATCATCTTCTTTCTTGCTAGGTAAATAAATTCCTCTCTACTTTACCACAAAAGTACACTGGATTTGTAATCAAGCCGCGGTTGTGGTGAAAACGCAACCGCATTCCGGGATAGCACCGGAAGCTGTTTTCGTGGGAGAATAGATTTGGTGCTATCCCGGAATGTTATCAAACATTGACGTTGCGCAATCTTGCTATTTTTGAGACGAAGTCTCATTTACTTGGCTCCCGCGCAAAATATGGTATACTTAGCCGACATGAATAAAGGGAAACGAGTGCAGGAATGAAACCAATGAAGCAATTTTTGCCGGATAATTTACATAGTGAAGCGGGGCGTTGTCTTCCCTCTGATCCAACCATGCCGAGTGTGCAGTTGCGCCAGGTGACAGCAAGCTACGAGGGAGTGACGGCGCTGGAGAATATCACCTTTGACTTGGCGCAGGGCGATCAAGTGGCGGTGGTGGGTCCCAATGGTGCGGGCAAGAGCACGCTCTTTACCCTGATCGCCGGTACGCTTGCGCCAGTGCAGGGCACTGTCAACATTTATGGCAGTGGTGCCCAAGGGCATCGTTGCGTGGGTTATGTGCCGCAACGCAATCGCATTGACTGGAAATTTCCGGTTACGGTAGCCGACGTGGTGATGATGGGGCGGGTGGGCATGATTGGTCTCTTCCGCTGGCCGCGCCGCCAGGATCGGGAAATGGTGGCGCAGGCGCTGGCACGGGTCAACATGAGTGACCTGGCGACGCGCCAGATCGGCGAACTGTCGGGCGGTCAACAGCAGCGGGTTTTTCTGGCACGCGCCTTGGCCCAAGAAGCAAATCTGTTATTACTCGACGAGCCGCTGACCGGGCTTGATCTGCCCAGCCAAGCAGCGATCTTGGACTTGCTGACCCAACTGCGTCAACAAGGGGCGACGGTATTGGTTGCCACCCATGATCTGCATCAGGCCGCGACCCATTTTGCCAAGGTGATGTTATTGAATCGACGCCTGATTGGCCTTGGCACGCCGCAGGAAGTGCTGACGCCGGCACTATTACGTCAGGCGTATGGCAGTCAACTGCATATTATCCATAGCCCACAGGGCGATCTGCTGCTGGCGGATACGTGTTGCGACGAAAACCATGTGCCCTATTTCGAGGAACAACCGCTCCCGATCCCAAAACCCGCGCCAGCCACCGAAAGCATCTTTTCATGAGCGGATTGGACTGGCTGTTGGAGCCATTACACTATGGTTTCATGATGCGTGGGCTGTTGGCGTCGATGATGGTCGGTATCATCTGTTCGACGCTGGGCGTCTATGTGATCCTGCAAGGGATGGCCTTCTTTGGCGATGCGCTCGCCCATGCGATTTTGCCGGGGATCGTGCTGGCTTATTTGTTGGGCTGGCCGCTGGCGGTGGGTGCACTGATCTTTGGCATTCTAACCTCGATTGGGATTGGCGCGTTGAGCCACAGGGGCGAGATACGCGAAGATACAGCGATTGGCATTGTCTTTGCCGGCAGCTTTGCCCTGGGCGTGGCTATGCTCAGTACCGTCGGTGGCTATGCCGTCGATCTGGCGCATATTCTCTTTGGCGATGTATTGGCCGTCTCTGCCCAAGACTTGTGGGTGATGTTCGGATTAAGCGTGGGCGTGTTGCTGATTGTCATGCTCTTTTACAAAGAGTTGCTGGTGCTCATCTTTGATCCCGTGTTGGCAAAAGTGTTGCGTCTGCCCACAACTTTTCTGCGCTATCTATTGTTGATCTTGATCGCGCTCACGATTGTCATCGCGTTGCAGACGGTTGGGATCGCACTGGTGCTGGCCATGTTGGTGACACCCGCGGCCACGGCGCAACTGTTGACGCGCCGGATTCCGCCGATGATGGTGGTGTCGGCGATCAGTGGGATGGCTGCCAATGTGATTGGGCTCTATCTCAGCTATTATGTTAATATTGCGTCTGGCCCGGCGATGGTTTTGGTGGCGACCTTGCTCTTCTTCATTGCTTTTTTGTTTGCACCAGAACGTGGCCTGGTTGTGCAGAAATGGAAGCCCCGTCTCCAGCAAGGATAAATTTGATACCCACTTTGGACTAGCGCAGAAATAGGAAAGTTATGTCGATTAAGCCTGATCACTGGATCCGCCGCATGGCAATAGAGCACCAAATGATTGACCCGTTTGAGGAAAAGCTGGTGCGCGACGGGGTCATTTCCTATGGATTGAGTAGCTTTGGCTACGACATTCGCGTGGCCGATGAATTTATGATCTTCACGGCTTCTACCGGCGAGCTGACAGTGGTTGATCCCAAAGCGCTCGATAACCGTGCCATGGCGCGCTACCAGGGTACGGTCTGTATTATTCCGCCCAACAGTTTTGCCTTGGCGCGCAGTGTGGAATATTTTCGGATGCCGCGCAACGTGCTTGGGATCTGTCTGGGCAAAAGCACCTATGCCAGATCGGGCATTATCACCAATTTTACCCCCTTTGAGCCGGGCTGGGAAGGTCATGTGACCATCGAGATTTCGAATACCACGCCGCTGCCGGCCAAAATTTATGCCAATGAAGGCATTGCCCAGGTGCTCTTCTTTGAAGGCGAAGAGCCGGAAGTCTCCTACGCCGACCGCAAAGGCAAATATCAAGCCCAAACCGGTATTACTTTGCCGCGTCTATAAGGTGTGTTGCTAACGATGTACCCCGCCAAACGTGAGTAGTCCTGTGAACCACGCGCGCGTGCTGATCTGTGGCCCCGATCTCTTTGCGCGCGTGGGGTTGGCGACTTTGCTTGCTGACCAATCCGGCGTAACCGTGGTCGGGCAACTGGCCTGGGATGCCGAAGCGCTTGCCCAATTCGCTGTCTATCAACCCGATGTAATTCTCTGGGATGTGGGCTGGGCCGTCACTGCCCACTTGGAGGATTTGACAGCGGTAACCGACGCCGGTTACCGCATCGTGGTCTTATTGCCCGAAGCAGAAGCGGCGCGCACCGCAAAAGCGAGTGGCGTCCAGGGTATGTTGTTGCGCGCCAGTGGTGGCGCAGCCTTGGTCGCCGCGTTGCGTGCCGTGGGCAACGGCTTGCGCGTCTTTGATCCCGATCTGCTCGCCGCACTTGTAACAACGATTGATACCCGCGCAGCAACCTATGGCGGCGAACCGCTGACGCCGCGCGAACAAGAAGTGCTGCAAAGTATGGCGCAGGGGCTTTCCAATAAATTGATTGCCCGCCAACTCAACATCAGCGAACACACCGTCAAATTTCACGTCAATGCGATCCTCGGCAAGCTGGGCGCGCAAAGCCGCACCGATGCCGTGGTGCGCGCCACCCGCGCTGGCCTGATTCTGCTCTAATAGACGCATTTGTGGCGCACGTTGCTGCGCTGCATGGATCACAGCCCGCTTGCCCAAGTGGGTTGTTTGCATTGGGGCACCTAGCCTTTTTGCTAGGTACGACCCGCGCTTTCGAGGGAAGCGACAGCCACGCTTTGGTGTCATACTTGGGGTCAGAGCGCGGTGACAAACAAGTGTAGCGTACACCGCAAGTACCCTTGATAGAATAACTAACTTATAGAGAGACGTAGAAATAAAGGAGTTCGTATGACAGCGACATTACAAGATCTTTCCCAGGGCATGGCTGGTCTCGTCGAGCAGAGTGACGCCAAGGTGGTACGCGTGGATGCGCGCCAACGCCTCTCCGGCAGCGGCGTGATTTGGTCCGCCGAGGGATTGATCGTAACCTCGAACCATGTGGTGGAGCGCGAAGATCAAATTCAGATTGGCTTGGCCGATGGCAAAACGTTAGATGCCACGCTGGTCGGGCGCGATCCAGGGGCCGATATCGCCCTGTTGCGCGTGAACGCTAGTGGTTTGTCCGCCGCGACTTGGGTGGATGGGGGTGAACTCAAGGTCGGTCATCTCTTGTTGGCCTTGGGCCGTCCTGGCAATCGCATTCAGGCCACGCTGGGGATTGCTAGCGCACTAGGCGGTCAATGGCGCACCCCGGCGGGCGGCGAGATCGATCATTATTTGCAGACCGATGTGGTGATGTATCCTGGCTTTTCCGGTGGTCCACTGGTGGCGGCGGATGGGCGCTTTGCGGGTGTCAATACCTCGGCGTTGGTGCGTGGGGTGAGCATGGCAATTCCCAGCGCGACCATTCAAAAAGTGGTGGAAACGCTGGTCGCGCATGGGCATGTGCCCCGCGGTTATTTGGGCATTGGCATTCAGCCGGTTCGCTTGGCCGACACGCTGCAAACTTTGGTCGGGCAAGAGACTGGGTTGATGGTAATGTCGGTGGAAAGTGAAAGCCAGGCTAATTTGGTACAGGGCGATGTGTTAGTCAAACTGGATGGCGCACCAATCCGGCATGTCGATGAACTCCAGGTTTTGCTAAGCGGCGATCGCGTCGGCAAGACGGTAGAGGGCCAGGTAATCCGGGGTGGTCAACTCCAGACGTTGTCGGTGACGATTGGGCGCGGGAAATAACTTTGTGTGGCGTTGGTACATAAGCTAGATTGATACCAGGAAGAACATGGATTGACTCTATGTTCTTCCTTTTGCTTTCGGGTAGGAATGACAACATGAATAACATTTTGACGCACTTTAGTGACGACATTGCGGCAGTCAGCGCGCGCGTCTTGGCGGCTGTGGTACAAATTCGCAATGGACAGCATGGGGCCGGCGCGGGCACGATCTGGCAGGCGAACGGCTTGATCGTGACTAATGCCCATGTGATTGGCGAACAGCCCGACAAGCGACACGGTAGAAATCAACCACGCGGACAGACAAGCTTGATCGTACGTCTCGCCGATGGTCGCGAATATACGCCCCGCTTACTGGCGGTAGACACGGCCCATGATCTGGCCGCCTTGCAGATCGATGCCCATGATCTGCCGACGATTGCATTGGGCAATTCAGCGCAGCTGCGCCCTGGACAATTGGTCTTTGCCTTTGGTCATCCCTATGGCGTAACCGGCGGGGCCACCGCCGGCGTCGTGATAGGTGTGGGCACACAGGTGTCCGATCTCGGCGCGTCTGGTCAGGAGTGGGTGGCGGCGAGTTTACACCTGCGCCCTGGGCATTCGGGTGGCCCCATGGTCGATGTGGCGGGTCGCCTGATCGGGATTAACACCTTGATGAACGGGCCAGATGTCGGCGTGGCCGTGCCAGTGGATGTGGCAAAACGCTTTATCCAAGCGATCTATGCCCAAGTGCCACAAACGCAGATTATCCATGTCTAGTACAGTTGGGCGTAGATACCACGGCAGTCAATAAGGCACGTTTACTCGTGTACATCCTAGCAAAAATAGGGTGCCTTATTGACGCCGGGATCTACTAGCGGCTATCATCGATCAATCTTGGGCCGGAAGTGCAAAACCGCGTCGGCCACGCGCCCTAGATCGGTGGCGGTCATGTCGGTGTAGAAGGGCAGCCGGACGAGCCGATCACTAACCGACTCGGTGACTGGGCAATCACCTGGTTGTCCGCCGAACGCTTGCCCCATGGCCGAGGTATGTAATGGTAAATAGTGAAAGACGCTTTGAATACCTTGGGCTTTCAGATAGTTGATAAAGTCGGTACGCGCCGCCAACGAAGGCATCAGCAGGTAAAAGAGATGATAGGCTTGCTCACAATGGGCCGGCACAACGGGCAGTTGGATGCCGTTGCTTGCGGCCCAGGGGCGCAACAACTCGGCATAAGTTTCCCATAAAGTTTGGCGCTTGTACTGAATTTGGTTGCGCGCTTCTAGTTGTGCATACAAATAGGCGGCTAACAGATCCGAAGGCAAATAGCTGGAGCCTACATCTACCCACGTATATTTATCAACCTGGCCACGGAAAAAGCGACTGCGATTGGTGCCTTTTTCGCGAATGATCTCCGCCTGTTCCAAATATTGCGGATCATTAATAAGCAGCGCGCCCCCTTCGCCACAAGTGAAATTCTTCGTTTCATGGAAACTTTGCGTCGCCAGCACGCCAAAGGTGCCCAGGTAGCGCCCCTTGTAGCGACCATAGAGGCCATGTGCGTTGTCTTCCACTACCGGAATGCCATGTTGCGCGGCGATGGCGCAGATCGTATCCATCTCACACCCCACTCCACCATAATGCACCGGCACAATCGCCCGAGTACGCGGCGTGATCAGGGACGCTAACTTGGTTTCATCTAGGTTTAGGGTATCCGGTCGAATATCGCTAAAGACCGGGCGCGCCCCACGCAACACAAAGGCATTAATTGTGCTGACAAAGGTGAACGAAGGCACAATCACTTCATCACCGGGTTGGATATTGAGGAGCAGCGCGGCCATTTCCAGGGCATGAGTGCAAGAGGTGGTGAGCAATACCTTGGGCACACCCAGCGTCGCTTCGAGCAATTCGTGACTTTTCTTGGTGAACATCCCGTCGCCAGAAATGCGCGTACTCTGGATCGATTGGGCAAGATAGCCCAATTCGTGTCCGGTTTGGGTTGGCACATTAAAGGCAATCGGCGGCTTGCTGCCTGCTCTGATTTCCGGTTTCACCTCGGTCTTGTACATGACCTCGGCCCCTGCTCCTGCCAATGCCCCGTTCTTATGCCGACTACTCTGATGGCCTTGTTGATGGCCTTGTTGATGGCCATTGTTTTGGTTGATTGTCCAGGTTGTCATCGTACCTCTTTGCTAGATATACTAAAAACGCCAGCGCTTTTTGCTCATTTGATGAAGATTCTTGTGCTTTTTGTTGTATCCATCCTAACCAAAAAGTGGGGATTCTCGCGTTACATATTGCTGACAGATCGATTTGCCAGTGTGGGCAATCGGGCGTGGATTGATCGTTATGTGCAAGTGCCCAAACACGCTGCTACCTTTGTTGTGCATGTTGTAGATAGGTGCGCGGTAATTGCAAGATTAATTTGCTGCTTGTACATGAATGGCAAAATCAAAGTTTGCAGAGTTTGTGAAAATTGGTTACAATGCCTTTCCAAGAACACCCCTGTTCATCGCCGCTGGGGATTCCCTCCCCATCACTACGCAGGTATACTGTAACTTCGGTAACGTGTAGGCGAACGTCAACGGGCAAGTGAACACTTACAGCTTATCGGGGAACTTGTGTGTGGCAGTCCACTACATGCCACTACAGAGGCGTCTAGGCCAAGTGACATTGTTGAGCGTGTCCATCGGACATAGTTACTATCACTTGTACCAAACTGCATGGCGCAATTGCTCAGGTACGCACCGCTTGAACATGGACAAAATCGGCCTGCTAATTTGCGTTAGCGTCGACTGGCCACCCGCGCGGCCACTGACTACACCTACATCACTACCTTGTGTTGCGCTACTCGCTGTACGCACGAGCAGCACAAGCCGGTATTCGGTACTGCTGTAAAACGTCTACCTGCTTGGCGCTCGTTCGTATATACACAAGTCTTAGTTGCTCTTTCATTTATTTTAACGCTACAGGAGGATGCTTTGAGTAAGTTCAGAATCTATCAACGCTCTGCTGCTGTTTTGCGCTTGTTGCCGCTTTTATTAGTTGCGGCGCTTGTGTTAGCAGCTTGCCCAGCCCCCACCACGGCCCCTGCCGAAGCCCCAGCCGCTGATGCTACGGCTGCGCCAGCAGAAGAAACCGCTGTTCCCGCTGAAGAAGCGGCAGCCCCCGCAGACGCTATGACCACCATTTATGGGGTGGCGTTGCCAGAAGACGCTGCACCCTATGAAGAACAGGAAATGCGGAGTGCCTGTTCGAACACGGCATCTGCCACCACCTTTGACTTTCAGGTCTCTGTCTACACACGGTACTGTCTGGGTGACCAATTTAGCGATTCGTTGACCGAACTCGACAAAGATTTCAACGTGGTGCCCGCTGCCGCCGAAAGTTGGGAAGTTAGTGAAGATGGCCTGACGTGGAGCTTCCACCTGCGCCCAGACCAGGTTTGGTCTGACGGTACGCCGTTGACTGCGCATGACTGGGTGGCTACCTATCAATATCTGGCCGAGCCGGACCATGCCTGGGACTTTGCCTGGTTCTACAATGGCGTTATCAAGAATTGGGAAGAAGTGATTGCTGGCGAATTACCCAAAGAAGAATTGGGTGTTGCTGCGCCCGATGATCTGACTTTCCAGATCACCACGCAAGAGCCTTTCCCGCCTATGCCCGGCATGATGAAGTTTGGCTGGACACTCCAGAAAAAGGCCATGGAAGAGCATGGCCCCCTGTACAACAGTGACCCCACAACGCATGTCTCCTCGGGTCCTTTTATCCTGGAAACCTTTGAGCCAGGCAAAACCATTACGCTGGTTGCTAACCCCACCTATAATGGCTATCGCCCGGCCCGTCTAAAGCGCATGATTGGCATCTATATGGATCAAGGCACCGAATTTGCTGCCTTCAAAAATGGTGAAGTCGATTCGATTGGGTATGAAGCGCTCAGCCCAGCCGATCTAGAAATCGTCTTGCAAGATCCGGTATTAAGCGAAAATTACCTACGCCATTTTGGTGATTTCCGCACCGACTATCTGCTTTTCGATACCTTCAATGCTCCGTTTGACAACATCGATGTCCGTAAGGCCTTTGCCCATGCCGTCGATCGCGAATCGATCGTGACGAACATTTATGGCGAAGTGAAGTCGATGCCGGCCTATGCCATGTTGATGCCGGGCTTCCCTGCTTCCTCTACACAAGGGGAATTGAACGAGTATCAGAACTACGACTGTGATGTAGCGAAAGAACACCTGGCTACCGCTGGCTTCGCCGATGGTGAGGGCTTTCCACCACTTGAACTCTGGTTGCGCAATGAAGGTGCTGCTCTGCAAGCGGTCTTCCAGGCCACGGCGCAGTCGATTGTGCAATGTCTGGGTGTCAGCATTGAAGTGTCGAATAAAGATAACAAAGTCTATAACGATGCCATGAATGCCAAGCCAACCGGCCTACAATTCGGTGCCGTCTCCTATGGCATGGACTATCTCGATCCCACCAATATGCTAGGTATCTGGCTCTTTGGTGGTCGCCATTCCTGGAAGAATGACGAATTTGATCGCTTGGTTAATGAGGCGACTCCCCTCGTTAGCGATCCTGATGCACGCGATCAGATGTTCCGTGACGCCGAGAAGATTCTCGTCGATGATGTGGGTGGTATCTTCCTCTTTCACCGCTGGCAGGGCACGCTCTATCAGCCTTGGGTCCAGGGCGACTGTCTGCGTGAACCAGATGCGATTGGGATCACCGGCCCACACTGGGGCAATGACTCTTGCGGCAGTATTCAATATATTGCCAATACGAAGTAAGTAAGGATCGACAGGTGGCAGGTATGAAATTTCATGCCTGCCACCTGTTTCATAAAGCTGGGTTATATTGAGCAGCGCCATAAAGTGTCATTTTTTACACGAGTAAAAATGTACTTATGGACAAACCATTTAAAAGTCAACCAAATAAGCTTGGTACTCCACGCGAGCGTATAGATGACTTTTAAGGGTTTTATTATTATGTGCTGCTGCGGAGTATACATTGTACGAATTTATTTCACTTGAGACTGAATTGATGTTATGGCGCGATACATTTTAGGTCGTCTGGCTGCATTGCTCTTTGTACTTTTTGCCGTTTCGGTGATCAATTTTACGATTATGCACGCAGTACCAGGCGGGCCTTTTGACGAAGACAAACAGCCTTTAAGTGGGGCTGCCAAGGCGAATATTATGCGCAAATATGGTTTAGATAAACCAGCTTGGCAGCAGTATGTAAATTATATGAGCAATGCCTTACGTCTAGATTTTGGCATTTCTTTTCAGCAACCAACAATGACTGTGATCGAGTTGATTGCTTCGCGGTGGCCTGTGACAATGCAAGTGGGACTCATGACCCTGCTGATTGTCTTTGGCTTCGGCATTCCCCTTGGGATTACCGCGGCCTATTATCAAAATTCATGGATCGATAATGCGTTAACCCTCTTCTCGATGTTGGGGATCACCTTGCCTAGCTTTGTGCTTGCCTATTTTCTGCTCATGCTCTTTGCCGTGCAGCTTGATTGGTTTCCCATGCGCGGTTGGGGCGATTCTACCTGTTTAATCAATAATCCACAATGGAAGACCGGCTATTTCTGTTCAGATTGGGTTATGCCGGTCCTGGCCTACTCGCTCGGCCCTATGGCCGTCATTGCGCGATTTACGCGGGCAAGTGTCGTTGATACGATTCGTTCCGATTTTGTGCGCACAGCGCGTTCTAAGGGACTAGGCGAACGCATGGTTATGACGCGCCATGTCTTTCGCAGTGCGCTGATTCCGGTGGTGACGGTTGGCGGACCAATGATTCCCGATCTGATGACCGGCAGCATTTTCATTGAATCTACCTTCTCGATCAATGGGCTCGGGCGCTTTTTTGTGACTAGTGCCTTTAATCGCGATTACCCGATGTTAATGGCGATTGCGCTGCTAATTGCCGGATTGTGGGGGCTCATGAATCTATTGACAGATATTGTCTACACCTTGGTCGACCCACGCGTGCGATTAGGGACAGAAAGAGGCTAGCAGTGGCAGAAGCAAGTAGTGAATTGCGTGTAGCGATCCACCCATCTGGACAAAAAAATCTGGATGTCAAGCCTCATCGCACTTTGTGGCGTGATGCCATGCGCCGTTTCTCGCGCAATCGGCTGGCGATGCTTGGGTTGATTGTTGTCATCTTCTTTCTCTTTTTGGCCATTTTTGCCGATGTGATTGCCCCATATAATTACGATGAGGCTGACTTTACCAAGCCCGTACGGCTTTTTCCTTTTGTAGATCCTGCGCACCCCTTGGGAACTGATGAAATTGGGCGTGACTTTTTGAGCCGCCTTATCTATGGCGCGCGTACGTCTATGAGTATTGGAATTATCATCCAGATTGTTGCCCTGAGCATTGGGGTACCCATGGGTGGATTGGCTGGTTATCTAGGCGGCAAAACGGATTTCTTTGTCGTCCGTCTCATTGAAATTATGACGGCCTTCCCTGGTTTGCTCTTTACGATCTTGATCGTCTCCAGCTTTGGGGGTGGATTTGGCATGGTCGTCTTTGCCCTCAGTGTCACCAGTTGGGTAGGCATGGCGCGTTTGGTGCGCGGCCAGGTCCTTTCGATTCGCGAAAAAGAGTTTGTGGAAGCGGCCCGCTGCTTGGGCGCAAAACAGAGCGATGTGATTCTTCGCCATATATTGCCGAATATTCTATCACCGCTGCTGGTTGCCATTTCGTTTGGCATTCCCGGCGCGATTTTTGGTGAAGCAGGGCTGAGTTTTCTTGGGATTGGCATCAACGATCCAATTGCCAGTTGGGGCAAAATGGTGGGCATCAGTCAGGCCTATGTCAGTGTTTATTGGCATCTGGCACTTTTCCCAACGCTAGCCATTGCCTTATCAATGCTGGGCTTCTCCTTTATGGGCGACGGTTTACGCGATGCCTTGGATCCCAAGTTGATCGAATAAGTGATTGACGCGGCATAGATAAGGCTGTTCTGAAGAAATAAATATACTGCATTCCGGGAAAGGGTCACAGGAATTTTCTATTGTGGATGGGATGCTCGCCTTTCCCGGAATGCTTTCACCTATCCCGTTGGATACTCTATTTTTTAGAATGACCTAATCGATAAAACCCTTAAAAGTCATCCATAGTTTCTAGTGTAGTAACCGGCTTATTTGGTTGACTTTTAAATAGTTTGTCTATAAATCACTGTTGGACTTACGCAGCGTTGCGGACTTTGCCGGAAACTGTTTCTTCGATAGTCCGTTGAGTCCTCCTGTGGCTTGCGTAGGTCTGATACCCGCGCAAGCCCTATCAAAACAAAAGGGTGCTATGGAAACTTATTTGCGCAAATTGTTCAAGCCAGTGTTCGTTCCTGGATTCGCCTTTGCTCTTAGCCTTTTTATCCTGACCGCCTGTGGTGGCGGTTCGAGTGGCGGTAATGCCGCAAGTAATGCTGGCGCGCCGGCGGTTGCTGCGCCCACGATGCCTGCGGGCAATTTTGTGGCAGTTGGGGAACAGAGTGCCTTGGCAAGCACGGCTAGCTTGACCGCAACGAGCGCAACGACCGCAACGACAACTGCAACAGAAACGGCACCCGCCGCTAGTGCTGCCACAGTTGATCTAGCGCGTGGCGAAAATGCCTACATCAAGAACAAATGCGGTGACTGTCATGGCGCAAATGGCGAAGGCGTAGCCGATAAAGGCAGTGCCATTGCTGGGACAACCTTATCCCTGGCCGACTTTGACGCAGTTTTGCGTACAGGCCGTGGCCTGGGCAATAGCCACATCTTTGGCCGCTCTGCTGTCAGCCCTAGTGGCATGGAAATCCTCTATGCTTATGTGCAGTCGCTTGGTCAATAGGTTGCATTGATCGGTAATTTTCCAGCCAAAACGTGACATCCAAACGCTAGCCTAGAATCGCTGATGCCCAACACCGCAGAATTCCCGCAGCAAGTCGGCCCCTATCGGATTGATGCCGAAATTGGTCAGGGGTATGGTGCGACTGTCTACCGTGCCTACGACACCCTCTATGATCGCGGCGTGGCGCTGAAGATTTTGCCAGAGCCGCTTACCCAAGACACGAATTATGTGCGGCGCTTTATCTCGGCGGGCCGCGAAGCCGCGCGACTGCGCCATCCGCACATTGTCCAGGTTTTTGACGCGGGTCAGGCTGGCGGATTGAATTACATTGCCCAGGAATATGTGGAGGGCGGCACCTTGGCCGCGCGGTTGCAAGCGCGTTCCCAGCCGTTTACGCTCTATGAAACAGAGCAGTTTATCACACAACTGGCACTGGCGCTTGACTACGCCCATCAACAAGGGGAAGTCCACGGCAATCTCAACCCCAATAACATTCTTTTTGTCGCCGACCATCAAGTAAAGATCGCCGATTTTGGCTTGGCCCAGTTGTTGCCTGCCGCCGATCCATTCTATTATCCGGCGCGCGTTTCAACGTTTATGGCCCCCGAACAGGCGCGCGGCGAACTCCGCATCGATCAGCGCGCCGACATTTATAGTTTGGGGATTCTGACCTATTTGATGTTGACGGGGCGGCCACCCTTTCAAGCAGAAAATCCGTTGGCCCTGGTGCGCAAGATTATTGACGATGAAGCCCCCATCGCCACGACCGCACCGGGCCGGCTTGTGCCGCGCATTGCCCACGCCTTGCAACGGGTGCTTGCCAAACAGCCGACGGCGCGCTATCCGGCCGCGGGGGATTTTGCCCAGGCTTTTCTGCATGGTGAACCGGTCGCCTCGGCTGCCACGGCTGAACCAATGGCCGAACCGGCACAGTCAATTGCGGAAAACTTGACCGCCACCGCATCCACGCAGGAGCTTGCAGACGCGTCTGCCGCGACAGGGGTGCCGCCCTTGCCAGCTTATACCTATACCTATGCACGCCGTCCTGCGCGCCAGACCAATCGTCGCTCCTGGTTCGCCTTTCCCCTGTTGGCCACAGCCACTTTCGTGTTGGCCTTGGTGACCCTCCTGCGCATAACCTGGAGCACCTGGGGCGAGCCTGTAGTGGGCGATGTGGCGGCCCCCATGCTGGGTGTTCCGTTGCAAATCGCCGGGATCCAGTTGACCCCACCCTTCACCCCAACGTTGCTGCCGATTGGCACAGATCAGCGGCTGACGGCAATGGCAATGAACTTGACGCCCAATGCCGTACTGGTGGCCATGAGTAATGCCGAGCAAGCGGCACCGCCAACGCTACAGGTCTTACCTACCTTGACCGCGACCGTCACCCCCAACCCACCAACCGCGACCGCCACCCCCGTGCCCACGGCGTCGAGTACGTCTACCCCGTTGCCAACGTCAACGTCAACGTCAACGTCATCGCTCACCGCGCCACCGACCGCGTCGCCAACCCAGACGCCGACTGCAACCGCTACGGCGGAGCCTACGCTACCCCCCACCCCAAGCGTCGCTGCTGCCGGTGTTCCGGGTGGACGCATTGCCTATACGCGCTGGGATCAGGGTCGCGATCGCTATGATCTCGTCTTTTATAGCGTTGCCTCTGGGGAAAACTGGCCCATTGTGCGCGATCGTCGCCAGCCAGATTTTAGCCCGCAAAATAATCTGGCAACCAATGGCGATGGTGGTTTTATTGCCAACTTGATCTTGATGGGACCCAATGGCGAAGATCCGGTGCCGGTCAGCGCGTTTGCCGAAGATGCCCACCCCCACTGGGCACCGACGGGTAAGCTCTTGGCCTTTGACTCTACGCGCGTGGGCGATGGCCGCCGCCGCATCTATGTCCACCGTGATACCGACTATAGCCAGCCGGTTGGGCCACTCATGTTTGAAGCGTGGGAGATTTTTGGCAGCTATCCCGTTTTCCTGGCCGACAGCCGGATCGCCTATAACGGCTGTGATGTGTGGGAGAATGCCAGCAATTGTGGCGTTTTTGTGGTGGATACCAATGGGGGTAAGCCAACCGGCATCACCCATTGGCCCGGTGACATTCCCACCGACAACCTGGGCCGCGAAGTGCTGGCTATGTCGAATCGCAGTGGCAACTGGGATATCTATCGTCTGGATCCGGCCAGTGGCGCGGTCATCCAATTGACCAATGATGCCGCCCAAGACGGCTTGGCGACCGCCTCCCCCGATGGTGATTATATTGCCTTTGTCACCAATCGCGAGGGGCCGTGGGCTCTCTATGCCATGCGCACCGATGGCAGCGACACCCGCAAATTATTTGATCTCGATGCCAGCTATGGCAACGGCGATCGCAGTTGGCTGGAAGAACGAATTACGTGGGGACGCTAACACGTTATCCCTGGGAATGCCGCCATCCCTGGCGGCAGGGATCGGGTGCTCATCGTTACTAAACCTTATGCCGATTTAACTTTGTGCATACGTAGGTACGGTTTGTAACCGCGCAATCCGAGTCAAACCAGCTTTGTGCGGTTTGTAACCGCACCTACAAGAACACCGTGCCCTGTCTTGCCGCCCAAAGAACAAATCGGAATAATCTTTACTACAGTTGAACCCAACTTTGTTGCGCATAGCTGCGCCGAGCCGCGTCGAGGGCGCGTTGCACGACCAATCCATCATAGAAACTGGCGGCTTCGTTGAGCAAGGTTTCGTTGGCTGGCAATGCCTCTGCCAAGCGTTTGGCCAGATAGTAAGTGCCGACGGCAAAGGGCGATATGCCGCGCAGATCGCTAATCGCTGCCTCTGGAAAGCCGGTGGCGATGGGTTGCCACTTACCTTGGTGTAAATCATCCCCTTGCGCACCCCATAGCTGATCGGTATTATCGAGACGCAGCGCGCCCTGGGTGCCGATAGCTGTAACCGTCAGACCATAACCGCCGGGTACAAGGCCACTGACGGTGAGTGAACCTTGCACTTGATTGGTAAATTGCAGCAAAAGTTGGGCGTGATCGTCGGCGGTCACATCGCGCGACGACTGGGTGGCCGGATCCTGGCGCAGAGGATGGCCGATCTGTAACTGGGCCGTCAACGACGCCATGCGCCCCACCAGCCAACGCGCCAGATCAAGCAGATGGCTGCCCACAGCCCCCAGCATACCACCACCTTGCGCAGCATCATTGAGCCACGTCCATGGCAGGGCGGGATTCAGCCGTTCGCTGCCCAGCCGATCCAACTGGATCGTGAGTAACTCGCCCACATACCCTTCACGCAACAAGCGTCGTAAGTGAACGCGCTGAGGATGAAAGCGCAACTCGTGATCGATGATCGCCAGTTGGTTGGGCGCTGCTTGGGCCGCCGCCAACATGGTTTCGGCTTCGGTCACATTCAGGGCCATGGGCTTTTCGCAGATCACATGTTTGCCAGCTTGTAGCGCGGCAATCGCCATTGCGGCATGAAGATGGGGCGGCGTGACAATACTCACCACATCGATCTGGGGGTCGGCGACTAAAGCGCGCCAATCGGCGTAGACGGTGGGGATAGCCAGATGCTGCGCTACCCGTTCGGCGTTAGCTACGTTGCCGGAACAGATCCCTTGGGCAACTAAGCCGCCCCGGCGAAACATAGGAATCTGAACGCGTTCACTCCAGCCCGTACCAATAAAACCAACACGAATTTCGGCTTGATTTGACATGGGGTCTCCTTTGATCCAGTAGGCGATTTTGCTGTGCGCGGTTAGCCATTCCCGGCACGTAGCTCAGCGTATAGGGCTTCCAGGCGTGGCACAATGCGCTGCCAACTGTATTCGGCCAGAACGAACTCACGGGCGCGCTCCCCCAGTTGATCGCCCAGCGCCTGCCCTTGCGCCGCATCGTGCAACAGGCGGATGACCGCATCGGCAAACGGTTGCGGTCTATCGGCCAGCAATAATTCTACGCCATCTTGCACGCCAATGCCTTCCACGCCGAGCGCTGTACTCACCATCGGCTTGGCATGGGCCATTGCTTCTAGCACTTTGAAGCGGGTACCGCCCCCAACGCGCAGCGGCACCACATAGACCGTGGCGGCTTCCATGTAGGGATCGATTGTTGCTACCGCGCCAGTAATCTCAATCGCTCGGTGCTGGCGCAAAGCGTCCAACCGTGGGTGGGGATTCATGCCGACAATCTGGAAGCGCACCTCTGGCACGCTGGTTAAAATGCGGGGCAACACCTCTTCGGCAAACCACAGCACCGCGTCAATGTTGGGGCGATAGTCCATCTTGCCGGTAAAGAGTAAGGTGGGCGTGGCAGGTGGCAATTGGGTGCATGGCGCTTCTGGCTGTCCCGCATCAATGCCATTGGCAATTACAGTAACCTGCACGTTGGGTGCCAATTGTTCAAGGGCCTGTTGATCGACTGGGCTAACGGCCAAAACTGCATCGGCGCGTTGGCAGATCTGGCGCTCGTATTGGCGCAATTTCTGCCACTGGATCAGGCTATAGAGTGCCGCTGGCCACCGTTTGGGCAGGCGCAGATCTGTGAACGCGTTGCGCTGCTGAAGCAGATATTCACAGTTGTGATCATCAAAGACCAGCAAGGGGCGCTTGTCAGCCACGTTGCTCTCTGCCGCCGAACGTTTCAGGGCATGAAAGCCATATTGGGCCATCTCGATGCCCTCGATCTGCACAATATCGTAGCCATCTTGCAGCCAACTATCCACCAATGCATGCATGGGTTGACTTTCCAGACGTAGTGCCATGTCGGGCAAGGGGCTGCGCAGCGTGTCTCCGATCCGCTGGCGCGATGAGCGTCTCGGTTGCGGCAAGGTTGCGATCCGGCGACAAACGCCATAGAGCGGACTGTTGACATCCACTTGTTGATCGGGGGCGACGAAGGTGAGCAAATCGATTGTATGTTGGGCGGCCAGATGACGTATTAAATTGTAATTGCGGATCGTCGTGCCCTGATAGGGCGGGTAGGGCAGTTGTGGCGTAAGGAAGAGAATCTTCATGAACGATAGGCAAGTATCCCAATTACGAGAGAGTCGTCTGCTTGTTGGTTGTCTGTTTGCTGGTGGATTGTACGGGGCTGTAGGCGGCCAGTGGCGCGCTGAGAGCCTTGTGGTAGACTTCTAGCGTGCTCTGCGCGGTGGCCTCCCAACTAAAGCATTGCGCGCGCTTCAAGCCTTTTTCGCGCAATTCAGCGTGTAAGCGATCATCGGTCACCAGGCGATGCATGGCGACGGCAATCTCTTCATTATTGGCTGGGTTTACCAAAAGCGCCGCGTCCCCCACCACTTCGGGCAGGCTGCTAATGTTGCTGACAATGGTGGGCGTGCCACAGGCCATGGCTTCCAACGGCGGCAGGCCAAAGCCTTCATAGTGCGCCGGATGCACATGACAGCGCGCGCCGACATACAACTGTTGCAGATCTTCGTCATCGACGCGGCCCAGAAAAAAGGTGTCTTTTTCCAGCTTCAGCTTTTTGACCAACTCCATTGTCTCTTCGTAGAGCCAACCTGGACCACCGGCCAACACTAGGCCCACGTCGCCAATGTTATATTTATCGCGCAGATAGCGATAGGCATGGAGCAACCCATTAACATTTTTGCGCGGCTCGATGGTGCTAACAAAGAGGATATAATTGGGTGGAATCTTGAATTTGGCCGCCATGGCCGCGCGCGCCGGCGCAATCGGCAAGGGGGCAAACGATGGATTGGCCGCTTCGTAGATGACCGTAATTTTTTTGTCCGGCGTGCCCAAAATGCCAATCAGATCTTGCTTCGTATTTTCACTCGGCACAATAATATGTCGCGCATGACGGACCGCGCGATCAATCTGGCCATAATAGGCCGCGCTATCTTTTGTCAGAAAATTGGGCCAGTGAAAGAAAGCCAGATCATGCACCGTCACCACGGCGGGAATGGGCGAATAGAGGGGCGGAATAAAGTCTGTGCTATGAATCAGATCCAATGATTGCCAAAAGAGCTCTAGGGGCAGTAGAACCTGCTCTAGGGAGTGATGCACTGGTGCCCAAAGGCCACTACGATGAAAGTTGGCTTGGTCAACCAGTGTCGCGTGATGTTTGCGGTGCTGAAAGATGACAAACTCATCGTGCTGATTCAGTTGCGCAAGCGCACGCAAGAGATACAACGTATAACGGCTAATACCAGCCGGTTGATGATAGCTTAGTCGTGCATCAATGCCAATGCGCATAACAGATTTCTGCGGCTCTACAAAACGTGCTCTATGAAACGTTCGGTCGATCACGTGTGTTCATTTTACCGTTCCCTTGGGATTCGGTCAAACCTGTAGATCGATTACGACGACTATCATTGATCAGTGGTGGCTAGGCGCTGGCATAGGACAACACCTACGTAACGGGAAGGGCGAATCGGTTTGAGCGGAAATTTGAAGAATGGTATACTAGGGTAGCCTTGTATTCGATCAAGCAGGTTGCCGGTTGGCTAGCCGAGCGAACATCAGCAGGGATGGGCAATCCTATGGTTAAATCATGAGGTTAAATCATGGGGTTAAATTACGGGGCCATAGAAAACTATCATTTTTTGTAACTACTACGCCAACGTTAAATTCGTGTTGAATGAATTCAACACCTGCGACGGCAAACGTGTTTAAACACATTTTCTATTCCAGGCTCTGAATGAATTCAGAGCAGCAGGTGATGAAATTTAACGTTGTCGTGCTATAACCCCTCCCTAGCCCTCCCAGGCTGGGAGGGGGTGGCTTGGTAGTTACCATTTTTTCTAATAATGGGTGGCGAGCGTTACTGGGTTGCTTGATTTTGTGAAGATAATTCGGTGAGTGAGGTGGGGTTCTGATGGAAATAGCACAGTTAGCGCAAATGGTGAATTGGTTGGATGAAGAACACCGGCGCGATCGTTCGGAGATTGCGCGGTTGCAGCAGCGTATCGAGGCCCAATCGGCGGATGTGATCGAACAGGCGCGCCGCATCCAAGACTTGGAAGCACGCCTTGCCGCAACCCAAGGGCATTTGGGTAGATTTAATCAAATTGAACAATCGATTGGCAATGCCAAGGTTGAATTGGCCGCATTGGTTGAGCGCGCCGAAGAGGCGCGCACCCAAGCTCAGCGCGAGGTCGATCGGTCGCGCCTCAGCGATCGCGAAGTGTTAAGCCGCGAAATTAGCGAAGTACGCCGCGAGTTACCACGCATCGGGCGCATAGAGGAAGCACTCGGCCTGCGTGAAGTGGAAGATCAGCGTTTGTCCGAATTGATCATGGGCGTGCGCAACCAGATTGGTGGCCTGTCCAAAGAGATTGAAGAACGCACACGCCAGATTCCTTTTCTGGCCGAACAACGCACCAGCGACACCAAACGCATTGCCCAGCTGCAACAGGAAACGGTAGAACTGTTCAAGCGCACCGAAGCGATTGGTGGCCGTTTACCGCTCTTTGAAGAAGGCATTCGCAAAAATCATGCCGAATATGAAAAGCTGCCACCCATGGTCGAGGCGCTGCGCAATCGGCAAGTCGAGTTTATGGAAAAGACCCGGGCCATGGTGGTTGATCGCGAGCAGGTGTTGACCCGCTGGCAGGAGACGATCGAAGAGCAGAAAGCAATTGTCAATCAGTCGTATGAACGGGTGCAGAGTTTTGCCCAACAAATTGACGTGACGCGGCGGGCTGTCAATGAAATGCAAGAATTTAAGGACATGATTCTGCGCGAACAGGCCCAAGTCCAAGAGTTGCAACGCCTGGCCGAAGAACGGGTACGGCGCGAAATGGACGAATTCCGCGAGGATTTTGAGAAGAAACGGCGCAAAGCTGAGCTACGTCAGGAGCATCTCTGGTCCGAGCAAGACAAATATAATCGCGAGGTGGTCGAACGCTTCCCCCCAATTCATCACGACATCAAAATTATGGAAGCGCTTGTGCAGGAAGTTTGGAAGCTGCAAGAGAGCTATGGTAACTACTTTGTCGGTGTGGCGCAGGCCTGGCTGGAAGGCACAGAACAGGCGATTCGTGGCCGCGACGAACAGATGCGGCACATGCAGGAAGATTGGCAACGGCAGCGCCGTCAAGCGGAACTTTATGCTAGCCAAAACGCGCAACGGCGTACCAGCGGCATTATGGTGGGCGACGCGCCAGACTATAACGGTACCAATGGCAATAGTCGTTAGTTTATAAGCTTTCGGTACTGATAGATAAAACCCTTAAAAGTCATACATAGCGTCTCGTGTATTATCGAGTTTATTGGGTTGACTTTTAAATAATAGAGATTATTCCGATTTGTTCTTTGAACGACAAAACAAGGTGTGGTGATTCTTGTAGGTGCGGTTTGTAACCGCACAAAGCTAGTTTGACCCGGATTGTGCGGTTACAAACCGCACAAAGCTGGTTTGACCCGGATTGTGCGGTTACAAACCGCACCTACGCATGCACAAAATTAAATCGGAATAAGGTCTAGTTTGTCTATTAGTAGAGCATAGAAAGTTCTTAAAAAGCTTAGTCACGAATGAACCGAATAAACCGAATTTTGCCTTGAGCATTCGTGAATTTTGCGCAATCCGTGACCGGTAGTTTTTACAAAGACTTTCTCACTTTTACTTTGCTGTCTATCTCACCACTTTTCAACGCATTTAGGCCTGTAGGGTTTGCAAAACCCTACAGGCCTTTATAACGCGAGCTACCAAAGAAAAACTATGCGCGTGATTGGCACCGCTGGCCATGTGGACCACGGTAAATCGACCCTGGTGCGTGCGCTCTCTGGCATTGATCCGGATCGCTTACAAGAAGAGAAAAAACGCGGCATGACCATCGACCTGGGCTTTGCCTGGATCGAGTTGCCGGTTGTTGGCGCGCCTGGCACCAACGAAATCGCAATGGCTGGAATTGTTCCCCCGACCGAAATGGTCGGGATTATTGACGTGCCGGGCCATATTGACTTTATCAAGAATATGTTGGCCGGTGTGGGGGGCATTGATGCCGCCATGTTAGTGATCGCCGCCGATGAAGGCGTGATGCCCCAGACGCGTGAACATCTCGCCATCCTCGATCTGTTGGCTGTGCCCGCGGGCTTGGTCGCGCTGACCAAGGTTGATCTCGTCGATGACCCAGAATGGCTGGAATTGGTGCAATTGGATATTGCCGAATTGTTACAACAGACCCACCTAGCCAATGCGCCAATTGTGCCGGTCAGCGCCACGACGGGCAAAGGTCTGATCGATCTACGGCGCACGCTGTCACAGCTATTGGGGGAGTTGGCCCCGCGCCGCAATCGGGCGCGACCCCGGCTGCCCATCGATCGCGTCTTTAGCCTGAGCGGCTTTGGTACAGTCGTGACCGGCACCCTGAGCGATGGTCAATTTGCCGTGGGCGATGCTGTGGAGATCCTGCCCAGCGGTCAATCGGCCCGCATTCGTGGGCTACAGAGCCACAAGCAGCCAATCGAGCAGGGCGAACCGGGCAGCCGGTTGGCGATCAATCTAAGCGGCGTGGATAGCGATGAAGTACACCGCGGCGAGGTGGTAACCAGACCGGGCACGCTGCACACCACCCGGTTGATTGATGTGCAATTTCGCCTGTTGACCGATGCTGCCAAAGGGTTGGTGCATAATCAGCGCGTCGATTTTTTTTGTGGTGCTGCCGAAATTCCCGCCACTGTGCGGCTCTTGGGTACCGAAAGTTTGGAACCAGGGCAACCGGGCTGGCTACAGTTGCGCCTGGAAGGGCCAGCCGTTGTGGTTTCGGGTGATCGGTACATTCTGCGCCAGCCTTCGCCCAGTGCAACGTTGGGCGGCGGCGTGGTGTTGAGCCCGCACCCTCGGCGGCGGTGGCGACGTTTTGATCCAGCCATGTTGGCCCGCTTGCAAACCCTGGCCAATGGCGCGCCCGACGAGATTCTGTTGCAGACGCTGGCGCGTCAGCCTTTTCTCACACCCAAGGCGCTGCTGGCGCAGAGCGAATTGGATCTCACGGTGGCCCAGGATGCGCTGGCAGAGTTGCAAAGCAGCGGTGCGATTACCTTATTGGTGACGAGCGCAGAACCGGTGCTATTGACCCTTGAACTGTGGGCGCGTGTGCAGCAACAACTGCTGGCGCTGCTGGATCGTTTCCACCAGCAATCCCCGCTGCGCCGTGGCATGGCGCGGGGTGAAGTGCGTAGCCGTCTTCAGCGAGCTTTGCCCGGCAGCGAACTGTCTGTGCGTCTCTTCAACCCCATTGTTGCGCAAATGCAGCAAACTGGCGCGATCGCGGGCGATGATAGTCTGCTCTGGCGCGGTGATTTTCAGGTGCGCTTTACGCTACAGCAGCAACAGTTGATTGATCATGTGCTGGCGCTCTTTGCCGGGGCACCTTACACGCCGCCCAGCGAAACAGATATCACGCGCCTGTTGGGCAGCGAGGCCGAATTGATTGAGGTACTGATCGAGCAGGGAATGCTTGTGCGCATCAGTGGTGGTGTGCTTTTTCGGCAGACCGACTTTGCGGAGATTGTAGAACGAGTGCGCAGCGCAGCGCAGGCACAAGGCACAATTACCCTGGCCCAAGTGCGCGATCTCTTTGACACCAGCCGCAAATATGCCCAGGCGATCCTCGAAGAGTTGGACGCCCGGCGCATCACGCGCCGTGAAGGCGATCTGCGTGTGTTGCGGTAAAAGAAATTTGCTGCGAAGAAGAGCGGTTGCGTTCTTCGCAGCAAATCATTATCCCCGTTGATCCAGCGGCACATAATCGCGCGTGGCTGGGCCAAGATAGATCTGGCGTGGCCGGGCGATGCGTTGCTCCGCGTCTTGCACCAGTTCATTCCACTGGGCCAACCAGCCCGGCGCACGTCCCAGGGTGAAGAGCACGGTAAACATATCCGGCGGGAAGCCCATGGCCTGATAGATAATGCCGCTGTAGAAATCGACATTGGGATAGAGATTGCGCTTGATGAAATACTCATCACTGAGCGCGGCCTTTTCTAATTCCAGGGCAATATCCAACAATGGATTGCTGCCCGTGACGGCAAAGACATCTTCCGCCAATTTTTTGACGATCTTGGCGCGCGGATCATAGCTCTTGTAGACGCGATGACCGAAGCCCATGAGGCGGAACTCGCCTTTTTTCACCCGTTCCACATAGGCCGGCACCTGCTTGGCATCGCCAATTTCGCGCAACATTTGAATCACAGCTTCGTTGGCACCCCCGTGCAGCGGGCCATAGAGCGCGCCTGTTGCCCCGGCCATTGCCGTATAGGGGTCGGCATTGGACGAACCAATGCCACGCATGACAGAAGTGGAACAATTTTGCTCGTGGTCGGCATGGAGGATAAAGAGCACATCCATCGCTTTGGCCAACACCGGGTTGACTTCGTAATCGCTCTGATTCATGAAGTCCAGCATGTAGAGAAAGTTGGCTGCATAGCCGAGCGAACTATTGGGATAGTTATAGGGGCGACCAATGCGGTGGCGATAGACAAAGGCTGCTACTGTTGGTAACTTGCCCAGAATGCGCAGAATCTGCTTGTCGCGCGTGGCTTGGTCACCCACGTTTTTGGCCTCTTTGTGTAGGGTGGACATAAAAGAGAGGCCACTGATCAACATGCCCATGGGGTGGGCATCATAGCGAAAGGATTTCATCAGATCCGTCAGGTTCTCGTGGACAAAGGTGTTGTGACAGACCTTGTGTTCCCATTCCGCGGCGGTCTTTTTGTCGGGCAGTTCACCGTAAATGAGCAGATAGGCGACTTCGAGAAAATTGCTTTGCTCGGCCAGTTGCTCAATCGGATAGCCACGGTATTCCAAGATGCCCTTGTCACCGTCGATATAGGTGATGCTGCTTTTGCAGGCCGCGGTGTTGCCATAGCCGGGGTCATAGGTCATCATGCCAAAGTCATCGGGGTTGACCTTGATCTGGCGCAGGGCCAGGGCGTTGATGGTATCGTGCTCGATCGGGATTTCGTAGCTTTTCCCCGTGCGGTTATCGGTAATCGTTAACGTGTTACCGCTCATGAATGAAAACTCCTTCATCGGTGCTTTGGGGTTGCTTTGCCCTCAGCTTGTAAGTGGTTGGCTACCAAAAATTACCGAATTGCACTATTTCTGGGCCACTGGTTGCTGTGTCCAATAATCAGCATAGCGACCGGCAAGGCCAATGGGCAGCCGCCCGATCAGGTGGGTGCCATCACCGGTATGCTCTTCAGCTTGCACAAAGCCATGCTCATGAAACAGCGAAACGAGCTCACCATGCTTGTAGGGGATCAGGACATTGACGGGTGCCATCTGCGCAAAGAGCACTTCGTCAATCTTGTTCAGCAGATTGTCGAGTCCTTCGCCGGTTGCTGCACTGATCACTACACTGTTAGGATAGGCTTCCATTGCCGCTTGTATGCATTCTTGTTGCTCGGGATCCGTCAGATCCAGCCGATCAACTTTGTTGAGCGCCGTAATGACCAGCTTATTGCCGGCCTCTAACTCTTCCAGCACCTCTTCGACCGCGGCCACCTGCTCGTCCATGTTGGGATGTGACAAATCCACCACATGCAGCAGCACATTAGCCTCGGTGACCTCTTCCAGCGTGGCGCGGAAGGAGGCGACCAGCATGGTCGGCAATTTCTGGATAAAGCCTACCGTATCCGTCAACATGATCATCTGGCCGCTGGGCAAATCGGTGCGGCGTGTGGTCGGGTCCAGCGTGGCAAAAAGTTGATCGGCGGAAAGCACATTGGCGTTGCTCAACACATTGAGCAGCGTGCTTTTGCCTGCATTCGTATAGCCGACAAGTGCGATCACCGGTGAACCGGATTGGCGACGATGTTGGCGATGCAGGCTGCGCTGCTTGCGGATCTCCTCCAACTGGCGCTTGAGAAAGGCAATGCGGCGGCCAATCTCGCGCCGGTCTACTTCCAACTGTGTTTCGCCAGGACCACGCACACCGACGCCACCACTCGCGCCACCAGCGCGACCACCACTCTGGCGCGCAAGATGGGTCCAGGCGCGCGTCAGGCGTGGCAAGCGATATTCATATTGGGCCAATTCAACTTGGACGGCCCCTTCACGCGTCTGGGCGTGGCGGGCAAAAATGTCGAGAATCAGCGCGGTTCGATCCAGCACTTTGATCTGCTCACCCAACACCTTTTCCAACTCGCGTTGTTGGCGCGGCGACAGTTCGTCGTCGAAGATAACGACATTCGCGCCTTGCTCCAAGGCAAAAGCTTGCAACTCTTCCAGCTTGCCACTGCCAATAAAGGTGGCAGAATGGGGGGTGGCAAGCCGTTGGGTAAGCGTGCCAATCACGGCAACGCCAGCCGTCTTGGCCAGCAGCGCCAACTCGGTTAACGAATCTTCCAGCGTCAGCAGATTCGGCGCGCCAGACAATTCAACGCCAACAAGAATGGCGCGTTCGGCAGTAGGGCGTGTTTCTACCAAGCCGTCATGATCGCGCACGAGCGTTTTACGATCACGCCCGCCTTCATTTTCTGTTGGCTCTTCTTCTTGGTAAAGATTGTTTTCGGATTCAAAGGAATCAAGATGGGTCATAATTAGGTTTGTTCTGTCTACTTTCAGGTCTATCTACTTTCACAGTGGTGAGGTCTCTGCGTGACTATGCTATATTACCGCAATCGCACATAGATGATGGACTACCCGCGTCCATATCCGTATGGCTTATCATCTATGGCATTGCTCTCTATACCTATGCTATAGATTGCAGGGGACACAGAGTATACGAATCAGCAAAACATCAATTTTGACAAATCATGGAAGCACGCCAGAGCCTTATTGGAAGAAGTAATGATTGTTTATACCCTATTATAACCGATAATCTGGATTTTGTACACCTCCGTTGCTGAAGATATGATACAATGACGTGCTGAAACTTTTACCGACAGGTTGTACAGAAGGAGCCATACATTGGAAAATTTGCTTGGTTGGATTGATGAGGAACGTGAACAACTAGCCAACGCCGGGCTGTTGTTCAATATTCGCACCATTGAGTCCCCCATGGACGCCTGGGTGACAATCGATGGCCGCCAGTTGCTCAACTTTTGCGCCAACAACTATCTGGGTCTCGCCAATCACCCCCGCTTGCGTGAAGCAGCCAAAGCCGCCATTGATCGCTATGGCATTGGCCCTGGCGCAGTGCGCGTCATCGCCGGCACCATGGGGCTGCATCTTGAATTGGAGCAGCAGCTGGCGGCGTTCAAACAAGCCGAAGCTTGTATCACCTTCCAAAGTGGCTTCATGGCCAATGTGGCAGTGGTGCCTGCCTTGGTGGGGCGGGGGGACGTGATCTTTTCCGATGAGCTCAATCATGCCAGTATTATTGACGCGTCGCGCCTGAGCCGCGCCGAGATCGTGCGCTATGCCCACAACGATGTTGCCGATCTGCGCCAGAAAATTGCTGATACCCAAACCTATCGTCGCCGCTTGATTATTACCGATGGCGTGTTCAGCATGGATGGCGATATTGCGCCGCTGCCCGCAATTGTCGAAGTGGCCGAAGAACATGGCATCCTGGTCATGGTCGATGACGCCCACGGCGAAGGGGTCTTGGGCAAAGGTGGCCGTGGGATTGTCGATCATTTTGACCTGCATGGCCGGGTGCATGTGGAAGTCGGCACCTTGAGCAAGGCCTTTGGCGTGGTGGGCGGCTTGGTGGCGGGGGACCGGCGGATTATCGAGTGGCTACGCCAACGGGCGCGACCTTTTCTCTTTTCCAGCGCCATGACCGTACCCGATGTTGCGGCCTGTCTTGAAGCCACGAAGATGCTACAAGAATCAACCGCATTGGTGGATCAACTCTGGCATAATGCCAATGTGCTAAAAGCGGCCCTGGTGCGTATGGGTTTTAACATTGGTCTCAGCGAAACGCCAATTGTCCCGCTCATGTTGGGGGAAGCGCCGTTAGCCCAACAATTTAGCCGCCGCCTGTTCGATGAAGGTCTCTTTGCGGCCCCGATTGGCTTTCCGACGGTGGCGATGGGCAAGGCGCGCATTCGCGTCATGAATTCCGCTTCGCATAGCCAGGATGATCTAGAACAAGCGCTTGACATTTTCCACCGAGTGGGCCGCGAGCTAAAAGTAATTGCGTAGATCCATAGGATAATCAAGCACATAACGTCTAAAAGTAACTACTACGACAACGTTAAATTGGTGTTGAATGAATTCAACACCTGCGACGGCAAAGGTGTTTAAACACGTTTCCTATCCCAGGCGCTGAATTCATGCAGCGCAGCAGGTGATGAAATTTAACGTTGGTGTACTACCAAGCCCCCCCTCACCTATCCTCCTCCAGGTTGGGCTACCCTGGCCCCAGATCTTTGGGTAGCAGGGAGAGAGAGCGTGCCGGGGACGGCCCCAAGACATAGCGTAGTACCGTCATCCCGCTGGGCCTTCCCTACGGCCAACTTGTGGGTAAAAGGGTAGCAGGTTGGGGAGGGTTTAGAGTCACGGCCATTAAGTTAAGGATGGTGTGTGGATTGTCACCCCTGCGCAGGCAGGGGTCCACCGCTCTAGCGTATGGATTCCTGCCTGCGCAGAGCCTGCCCTCATGTAGATGGGGGAAT
>DAOTTR010000257.1:0-3754 GCA_034437715.1 Caldilineaceae bacterium | reverse complement strand
CAATCCACGGCCGTGCCGTCGGGATAGGTAACCGCCATCGCCGCCAAACTACCGCTGTAGCCGGTCTGCAAAAAGCCAATGCTTGCAATCTTCGAATCGACTGCCACGGTATAACTCTTGGTCGGCTGTGGCGGCGCCGGCGTAAACTTGTAGCCACCACCACTCACGGCACCGGCTAGATCTTGGTTGCTGACGACGACCTCGTTGGTGGTAAAGAAGCTTTGCTCGCCCACGCTGATCTTGGCCGTAGACGCATCGACCGGGCGCACTGCATCGTACAGATAGCGAATTTCACCAGTCTGAAGATTGAGCCAGACCTGATAGGCGCGGCGGGCGAAGTCGTTGTTGCCATACTGGGCCCTGCCTTCGGTCGAGATAATATACCACTCGTTGATGCCCAGCCCGCCGCGATAGACGTGGACTTGTGAGCCAAACTCCTGCACTGCATCCGGTGCGGACGCCGCCGAGGGCCCTGGCGAGATAAATTCCCAGACCAGGTCTTTATTCAAAATATTACTATACCCTTTGAAGATATCTTCACAGAACTGCGGATTGACCGTACACGGATCCATCCGAATGTAGCCGTCCTGGTAGACATCGACCGCACTGGTCGAGCCGCCATAGAAGGAGAAGGGCTGCGGCAAATTGACGCGCACAGGCGCGCCGGTTGGCAATTGACCGGCATCTTGCAGCAGGCCGGTGGGCATCCATTGATACTCTTCTGGCAGCAGGCGATCCCAGCGATAGGTGAAGTTGTTGCTCACATAATCGCTCCAACGGCCGGCGCCAGCGCTGTGGCTGGCCTGGGCGCGCAGAATATCGACCGCATTGGGCAACTGATCCGGTGCGACATAGAGGAATTGGCCACCCGTGCCAATCGCCGTGAGCAGATAGGGCACAATCCCGCCCGGCTGCGAACCATCGGCCGCCAGCCCCAGGTAGCTCTTCTCTGCGCCACTGACATTGCTTTGCCGGGTGGGCAGCGTGCTACAGCCGCCCAGCAAGACAATCGAGCCGCGAATCAGCCGCTCATTGAGCTGTTGGCGCACGTAGTTGACCGTGGTCGAAGGCTGCGCATCGCCGTCCGTATAGACCCAGGCCTGGCCATCGTAGCGATTTTCCACCGCCTGCGTCAGGGCATCCAGGGCGCGCACGGGGCAGCCGCCATCGGCGCCGTTGGCCACCAACCCGTCGAGCAGCGGGTTGATCTGGTCGGCAAAGAAGCGGCCCTCGCCGAGCACGCCATTCTTGAGGCTGCCGGCGTTAAAGGTATAGAGGTTAAACTCGGTGCCGCGCGGGTTGGCGCTCAGATCGTTGACCTGTTCGCGGATCAGCGCTTTGGTGGCGTCGATTTTGGTTGTCCCCGCCGGCCCGGCCATGCTCGTGCTGTTGTCGAGCACCATCGTCACCTGGTCCCACCAGCGGTAGTCGAGCGGGGCTGCCGCATTGATCGCTTGCGCTTGGGCGGCGGTGATCGGCGCATCGGCCCCGGCGGCCACGGTCAGCGCAAAGGGATTGTTGATCGCCACATTTTGCACCACCGTGGCTGCGGTGGCCGCGTCGGTGGGAAAGCCGAGGTCTTTCCACACCTTTAAGAAACGGCGCATATTACATTGCGTATTACCCTGAAAGGCCGGGTCGGTAAAGACTTTTTGGATGCGGGCCTGGCCATGATTGACCGTGTCGTTGCCATCGTTGGCCGCATCGATAAAGTCCCACAACAGGGCGGCGACGGCGCCTTCGTTGCGATCGGTGGCCGTACCGGGCAAGGTTTCAAAATCGACGGTGGGGCCAGTCACATCGATATAAAAACTCGTAAAGCCAGAGCCGGGCATGATCGTGCGCGCCGCGCTTTGGTAATAATCGGGGAAGCCCTCGCCCCAGGAAAGTTGCGCGCCCGTGGGTCCGTTGTTGAGGCCGGGCAAGGTATGCGCGCCGCCCGGGTTTTGGTTGCAGCTAAATTGGTGATCGGCAAAATGGCCCCACTCGTGGATGATCACCGAATCATCCCATTCGTCGGCGCTGGAGGCGTCGTCGGCGATCACAAGCGTGGTGCGGGTATCGCTGTAGAACGAGCCGGTAGCCTTCTTGCCGCGCTCCCAATAGACGGTAACGCTGCGGTCCATCGCCGGCGAACCGTTGCCAAGATTGTTGTTCCAATATTTCCATGCCCAGTAGAGGCTGTCGGCAATGTTAAAGATCGGTGCTTCCAGCGAATTGATCGCATAAGTGGTCACGTCAAAATCGACTGTGCCACCTTCCGAGTCGATCGTGCCCGAGTCGAAACAGTAGAGTTCCTGCTCGCTGGTCTCTTCGATGCGCGCGATCCGGTTTGGCCCATCCCACACTTCGGCACAGACGCGCGTGTAGAGTTCCAATTCATCGTTGAGAAAACCATCGTCATCACAGAAGCGGAACTCGAACTTGCCATTCGCATCAGTAACAGTGTAGCCGTATGAGTCATCCGAGAAGGTGTCTTCCTCACGCATCTCGACCAGGATATTGTGCACCGGAACAGCGCTGCCGCCCACATCGTTGTAGCGCGGTGGATTGGCCGCCGGTTGGCGATCGCCACGCGTCAAAATACCGGTTACATAAAAGCAGCCCGTCGGCGCGTTCGTACCCCAAGCATCCGCCGCAACCACCGCGCCTGATTTGTCGATTGTGCGTCTTGTCGTAGGCGGGGTGTAACGTTGCAGGCGTGGATCGCTGTCGGTTACCGTCGAGCCGCCGGCATCGACCGTGAAAAAGAGTACGCCCACAGCGGTTAATGTGGTGGCACTGTTGGGATGATAGGTGGCCTGCACGCGCACGGTGTAGACCCCAGTCGTGGCAAATTGCACCTGGCGCGTCGTCGCCCGGCTTGCCCCGGCCGTCACGGCGCCAAGGTTTTCTTCGGCTGGGCCACCCAACAAGGCGCCGCCGTCGGGCAGTTCCCAATGGATGGTGAGATCCGGCGCGGCGCGCAGGGGCGTGGCGCTAAATGTAAAGCCAGCCACGCCACCGGGCGCGGGGGCGCTGTCGGCCTGCAGGACAACCTCGATCTGTTCATAGGTCCCACCGGCACGGTCGACAAAGGTGGCGGATTGGCTCTGCACCGGCAAGGTGCCTGCCGCGCTGAAAATAACAATACTGCTGATCAAGGCAACGATGCTGAGCGTGGCGCTAAACAATTTCTTGCGCATAGATTGACTCCTACGGTTGAAAAGGGACGGTTAGATCCTGTAACGGAAGTTGACCTAGGCTTGCTCAGGGGATTGACCAACTTCTACATCGGAATATGGATCGCTGATCCACACCACGGCGGTATTTACGCTAGAAGAGAGCCGCGTGATCTCCTCTGCACTGGTAGATCGGTGGGCTGAGCCTTGGCTGTGACGAGTTGTATCGCACACGCCGTACTCCTGCGCCCAGGGTAGCGTCCAGGTTTCGATGATGGTGACAGTGATTGTCCGCCGAATCCATTTGCCCATGCTGCGATTTTCGCACCCTTTCCTGGGCAACCCTAGCCAATTTTTGCCAAAAATTTGCCAGCTTGAACAACGGTTTGCTTGTTATTTGTCAAGTAAAACCGTACAATGGTTGGTATGGGGCAGATAAAATATAGATATTCGGGTATTAGATATTGTAGATGCGGTTTTGAACCGTACAGACTGGGATGAGACTAATACGCAAAAGGAGCATTTGTGTCGTCAACCACATCATTGGCCAGTGCCATTACCTTTGGTGATCTGCTGAAAGGGTTGCGTCGCCG
>DAOTTR010000256.1:0-12120 GCA_034437715.1 Caldilineaceae bacterium | reverse complement strand
GTGTCTGTCCAAGAATAACATGGATGATTTTAGACAGATTTACTTGGGTAACATCACGTAAATTCACTATTTTATTTCTGGACAGACCCTTAGGCCATTGCAAAGAATAAAGTATCCAGGGGCGGCTTGCAGCCGCCCGTTCGCAGCGAGCCAAACGCGGGGCGGCTGCAAGCCGCCCCTACGCATGATTTTGTTTGGCAAGCGCTGGATACTTATTTCTTTGAAAGCGCCTTATGTCGATTTAATTTTGTGCATGCGTAGGTGCGGTTACAAACCGCACCTACAAGAACAATTGCATCGGGTTTTGTTGCCGAAATAACAAATCGGCATAATCTCCAATATTGTAACGTAAGGATGTGGGAATGGTAGCTAGCGTTTCCCGGAACGCTGCGGTTGCCAACCCTAATCGCTGAGACCCACGTTAAACCAGCGGTAGCCAGTCGAGATGGGTTTGATCCTGTTGGGTGGCCTGTTGTAGGCGCGCCTCGATCAGGCGACCCAACTCCTGTACGCAACTGCGGATCGTTTCATCATCTTCATAGCTAAAGGCCAGGCGCACATATTGGTGCGGACCGGGTTGTGTCAGAAAGACATCACCGGACGCAATCGCCACGCCCTGTTTGAGCGCAGCTTGCGGCAGATCGCGTAGCGTATCGCGCCGCGGCAAGGTCAGCCAGATACAATAGCCGCCGGCTGGCTCGGTCCAACTGACGCCGGGGGGCATATAGCGGCGTAGGGCTGTCAGCATCACATCGCGCCGCCGCCGGTAGATGGGCAGCACGCGCCGCAAATGTGTGTGCAAGCCTTTGTGTTGGACAAAGTGGGCAAAGGCGCGTTGCAAAATCTGTGACCCACATAGATCGGTAGCACGGCGGATTGCCAGGATGCGATCATGCAGTGGCCGCGGCGCTACGATGCTGCCAATGCGCAGTCCAGGAAAGAGTACCTTGGATTCGCTGGTCGCATAGACGACCATGCCGTGGCGATCCTGTTGCTTAATCGCTGCCGGTGGTTCACCATTGTAGGACAATCGCGCATAAATGTCGTCTTCGATGAGGACAATGCCATGCCGCTCGGCCCAGGCCAATAAAGCTGCCCGCCGTTCTTGACTAACACAGATCCCCGTCGGATTCTGATAACTGGGAATCGTATAGAAAAAGCGCGGCCGATATTGTACGGCAAACTGTTCCAATAGATCGAGGCGCGGGCCATCCTCATCGAGCGGCACGCCAATCGGCTCCAGGCGGTAGGCCTTTAGTAAGTTGAGAAAACCCAAATAGGTCGGCTGCTCCACCAGCACCCGATCGCCCGGTTGGGCCAGGGCTTGGACCACCAACGCCAGCCCATGCGTCAGGCCATTGGTGATGATCACGCCTTCTGGTCCCACGTCCACGCCGCGCTTTTGTACCATCTCCGCCATCACGCCGCGCAATTGGAGATCACCTTGGGGCGAGCCATAGCAGAGTAATGCTCGCGCGTCCTGAAACACGGTGGCCCAACTTTCGGCAAAAATTTCCATAGGAAAAAGCCGCGGATCGGGCGAGGCCAGCGCCAGCGAATGACCGGCCCGATGGTGTTCCGATTGCAACTGGTGAATTTGCAACAGATCGCTGATCACGGCATCGGCAGTCAACCCCTGCCCAAAGTGGGGCGTGACCAGCGACAGCGTTGGTTGGGCGGGGGCCTGTTCGCTGACGAAGGTGCCCTTACCTACAGTCGATTCGATCCAGCCCCCGGCGCGCAATTCATCATAGGCGCTTTGCACCGTCACCCGTGTGACGCCCAGTTCTTGGGCCACCTGGCGAATGGTGGGCAGGCGCGCACCCAGCGGCAACTGTCGGGCGCGAATCTGGGTTTTGAATTGTTCGGCAATTTGCTGATAGAGCGCCACACCATTGTCGCGCTCGATTTGGAAAGAGATGGTTGTCATAAGCTATCGCCATGCATTGGGTTAACAGAAGTGGGACAATTGGCATTGTACCATGACAAATTGGGCTATGCGAGAGACAATGATGTGGGTTTGGGTAGGACAATTCGTCTTCGCCGGTCTGAATTGCCCTATCTTCAGCGTGTTAAGATTGCGAACGGGTGTGGCTCTGCTGTACAATGCTGGAAGATTGCGTCAAATGCTAGCTATCCAGGGAGTCTGCCATCATGTCTAAAGCTGCCACACCCATCAAACGCGTTGCGATCAACACGGGCGGCGGCGACGCGCCGGGGCTCAATGCCGTGATTCGTGCCGTCGTGTTGGCAGCGCGGCAGCAGGGCTGGGATTGTGTTGGCATTCGCGAGGGCTTTAATGGGCTGATGATGCCCGAGCAATTTAATCATCAAGGCGTTTTCCCGCTCACCCATGCCAGCGTGCGCGGCATTACGCATCTGGGCGGCACCATCTTGGGCACAACCAACCGCGGCAATCCTTTGCACTTTCCTGTAGTGGATGCCGCGGGCAAGGTGACGGAGATCGACCGCTCCGATGAATTGGTGCAGCGGCTACAAGCGCACCGGATCGACGCCTTGATTTCGATTGGCGGCGATGGCTCGCTGGCAATTGCCAATGTGTTGGCACAAAAGGGTGTGCGCGTGATCGGCGTGCCCAAAACCATCGACAACGACCTAGATCGCACCGTTGCCACCTTTGGCTTTGACACGGCGGTTGCCTTTGCCACTGAATGCTTGGATCGCCTGCATACCACGGCAGAATCGCACAATCGCGTAATGGTGGTGGAAGTGATGGGGCGCTATGCGGGCTGGATCGCGCTGCACGCGGGCATTGCCGGCACAGCCGATGTGATTTTGTTGCCGGAAATTCCCTATGATTTGCAAAAGGTGGCAGATACAATCAAACAGCGCGCCATAGAAGGACGCAACTATAGTCTGGTTGTGGTGGCAGAAGGAGCCAAACCCGCGGGCGGCACCTACTCTATAATTGAAAATCAACTGGGACGTGAACGACGGTTGGGCGGGGTTGGCGATAAAGTGGCAACCGCCTTGGAAGCGCTGACGGGCAAAGAAGCGCGTTCTGTTGTGTTGGGCCATCTCTTGCGCGGCGGCAGCCCCACAGCGACAGATCGCTTGCTGGCGCTACGCTTTGGGGCTGCGGCGGTGCGGGCATTGGTGGCCGGCGAATCGGGCATCATGGTTGCGCTGGACCCGCCGACCGTCAACTATGTACCGCTGGCCGAAGCCACACAGCGTATGAAGTGCGTGCCACTAGATTGTGATACCATGCTGACTGCACGCGATTTGGGCATCGGCTTTGGCGATTAGGTGAATCCGCGCATTACAACTTGTGTGGTTCCGGGTCCAATCGTCCGCCACGGACTGTACCACCGAGCACAAGCGCCGAGCCAATCAAGGCCAGGTTCTTGATAATATATTGGCCTTCCAATGTCAAGCCATAGGGAAACACCGTCCATGTTATCTCTGGTAGCAGGATCAGGGGTAGGGCCGTACCGGGCATCTGTAGGAAGAGCAAGAGCAAGGTTGCGCGCATATATTTGCCTGTGATCAAGCCCAGCCCAATCAACATTTCCCAGATCGCTAAGACCGGCAGAAAGAGATTGGGATCAATAAAATAGATCGTATTGCGCACAAGATCTTCGGCTGGGCTGAGGCCGGGCACAAGTTTAAGCGCGCCAAACCAAAAAAAGACAACGCCCAGGCCAAGCCGCATGATTAACATGCCGTGCTGTGCCATCCAATAGGTAATAGACAGATCCAGTTGGTCAAAGTCGGTCATCAGACGTTTGCGCTGTAACATTGTTTGCATCCTCACCTTCTGCTGCAAATTAGGGAAACAGAGAAAAGTTCCAAATTTCACAAATGCAATTTATACTATATACCCCCTGCCAATCTCCGTCAAATTATGGATCTGGCAATCCTAGTGCCGTGTCAGCAAAGGTATATGGGATTCAATCGTAGTAAAGACTTTCGTCTTTCCCCAATCCCACAAAGACGAAAGTCTTTACTACCGATCAAAACTTACGTTACACTGTTAACCCCTGTTAATGAAGCGCTTGTTATCGCCAAGTAAGGTGTGCAAGCGGGAAATGGCTGGGTTAATCAACTATTGCCAGAAACTTAATCACTTGTTAACGTCAAACCCCTGCTCTATTAACGCAGCTTGCATAGACTAATCCCCGGTGTTGCGTACGCTGCTGTGTAACACCCGATCTAATTTGGTGTGGATTCATGCCTATTGTACAATAGAGTCCTCCACAAAATAGGTATTACCATAATCGGGTGCGTTCTCCAAACGTGACAAGCTGTGAGTGTCGCTGGCGCGTTTCGTTTTCTGTATGCAATTTGACTAGCCCCATGATAGTCAGGTTGGCCGACCTGTGAGATTGGGCAGAAAACGCCAATAGGAATGCATCTTCACAATTATCATCGTAGATTTATCGCCTCCTTTGCGTACAACGCGGAAAGGCCGAAAGCGCTAATGCAAACTATACAAAGTGGGCAAATCCAAGGTGGGCAACTGGCAAGTACACTACGCACAAGGCCACGCCGCGGTAGCTCTATCGCGGAACGGCGTGAATGGCTGCTTTTTCTATTATTGGTGGGTCCCAACTTTCTGCTCTTTGCCGTCTTTACCTATTGGCCGCTGATCTACAACGCGTACCTCAGCTTTGTGCGCTGGGACATGTTGTCGCCGATCAAGCTGTGGGTGGGGTTGGACAACTACCAGGAACTCTTTGCTTCGGTGGCTTTTGGGCGGATGTTGCGCAACACCTTTGTCTTTACCTTTAGCTCGGTGCTGGCCATTTGCCTATTGGGGTTACTGATTGCGCTGCTCCTCAATCTGCCGTTGCGTGGCCGCAATGCCGTGCGCAGCATTGTCTTTGGCCCCGTGATGTTGAGCGGCGTGGCGATTGGGTTGATCTGGATCTACATCTTCGACACGCGCTACGGCTTGATCGATGGCTTTGTGCGCATGTTGGGCGGGCGTTCACCCAATTGGTTGCTGGACCCCCAATGGTCAATGGCTGCCGTGCTGATCGTGCATGTTTGGAAAAATGTGGGCTATGCTGTCGTCATCTATTTGGCCGGTCTTCAGGCGATTTCGCGCGAATTGTACGAAGCGGCGATTGTGGATGGGGCGAGCAACTGGGCGCGCTTTCGTCATATCACCCTGCCTGGCTTGTCACCAGTCACCTTTTTCCTCATATTGACCACGATTCTTACGGGTTTTCAATCGTTTGACATTATCAAAACCATGACCGACGGCGGGCCAATCGATTCGACGACGACCCTGGTTTTCTATCTCTACCAGGAAGGTTTTGTCGCTTTCAATGCCGGACGCGCCGGGGTTTCGTCGGTGGTACTTTTCCTGGCAATGTTAATTTTTACGCTGGTGCAGATGCGCTATGCGGATCGCAATGTCCACTATAGTTAGAATTGTAGATACCCGAAGCTTTATCTTTTTATAAAGTAAGTAGGATGTTGATTTTATGGCGAAAGCGAATGTATCGCCCACCTCTATTACAACGGCCCTGACACCCCCAACGCGCCAGCAGACCGATGCACGTTTTGAAAGCCGCTGGGTGGGCCAACGCTCTGGCTGGCTGGCGACTAGCCTAAGCTATCTGGGCTTGACCTTCTGTGTGCTGTTGATTGGCTTGCCAGTCTACTGGATGATCATTGGTTCCTTCAAACCAACCGTAGAAATTTACCGCGTGCCGCCGACCTGGTTGCCCGCAGCGCCGACCTTTGACAACTTTATCCGCGCCTGGAATTCGGCCCCCTTTGGTCGCTACTATCTCAACACGTTGATCACCACCTTTTTTGGCAGCAGCTTTGAGATCTTCTTTGCCGTGACGTCGGCCTATGCCTTTACCTACTTACGCTTTCCCAAAAAAGAATGGCTCTTTCTCTTTCTCTTGGCCGCGTTGATGGTGCCGGGGCAGGTGACCATTCTGCCCAACTATTTGACCGTGGCGCGCCTGCATTGGATCAACACCTACCAAGGCATTATTGTGCCGGGGGCGTCGGTGGCCTATGGTACCTTTCTGCTGCGTCAATATTATCGCACCTTGCCCATGGATATTCTGGACGCGGCCAAGGTGGATGGCGCCAGCCACATCCGTATGCTCTGGTCGATTGTCTTGCCGCTGGCGCGCCCGGCGATTATTTCCTTTGGCTTGCTCAGCGTGGTGGGCAAGTGGAATGACTTTCTCTGGCCGTTGATTGTCACCAATAGCAAAGAGATGCGTGTACTGCCGATTGGCATTCGCGGCCTGATTTTGGAAGAGGGCAGTGTCGATTGGGGTGTAGTAATGGCGGGCACGCTTTTTGTGGTGCTGCCCGTTTTGATCGTGTTTTTATACGCACAGCGCTACATTGTCGATGGGATTGCCGCTGGCGCTGTGAAAGGATAAGCAATTGATCTTGGTCAATTGCAAATAATGAATGATTACTTGTGCTTTTAGAAATTAACAATTAGGGAGAATTACGTATGGTAAACAAGCAAATTACGCGCCGCCAACTGTTGATGGGTATGGGCGCGAGTGCTGGCGTGCTGGCATTGGCCGCCTGCGCACCGGTACCGACGGGCACAGCCCCCGCCGCAGGCAGTGAGGGTGCAGCTCCGTCTACCGAAGCGCTGACAGTTGTGTTGTGGAGCAGCTTTAGCGGCAAAAATGGCGAAACCGAAACCGCACTGGTCGATAAATTCAACGAGGCCTATGGCGGCGAAGTGACGGTAGATTATCAAGTGCAGGGCAACTATGAAGAGACCGCACAAAAAGTAACCGCCGCCCTCCAAGCGCAGACAGCACCCGACATTTCGCTGTTGAGCGATGTCTGGTGGTTCAAGTTCTATCTCAACCAAGTCCTGTTGCCGCTTGATGATCTGGCCGCGATCGAAAATATCGACTTTACTGATTATCAGGATTCGCTGATCAACGAAGGTTTGCGTATGGAGAAGCACTGGTGGATTCCCTTTGCGCGCAGCACACCCCTCTTCTACTATAACAAGGAAAAATGGGCCGCTGCCGGTTTGCCCGATCGTGGCCCAGAAACTTGGGACGAATTTATGGAGTGGGCCCCCACCTTGGTCGAGACCGAAGGCGATGAGACAAAGGTTTCGGCCTTTGCTCACCCCGATGGTGCCAGTTACATTGCATGGCTCTTCCAGGGCGTGGCCTGGCAATTCGGCGGCTCCTATAGCGACCCCGATTTCACCATGCGCATGACCGAAGAGAATACGATTGCCGCCGGGCAGTTCTACAAAGACAGCGTGCATGAATATAAGTGGGCGCTGCCAACCAAAGATGTGCAGACCGACTTTATCAATGGCCTGACCGCTTCGACCATGGCCTCTACCGGCTCGATGGGTGGGATCAAGGCCAATGCGCAATTTGAGTTTGGCACCGCCTTTTTACCCAAGAAAGAGGAATTTGGCTGCTGCACCGGTGGCGCGGGCTTGGCAATTCTGAACGCCTGCCCCGAGGAAAAGCGCACGGCTGCCATGAAATATATTGGCTTCGTTTCGAATCCAGAAAATACCGTCTTCTGGGCGCAAAATACGGGCTACATGCCGGTGCGCAAGAGTGCTGTGGCGAGCGAAGCGATGAAAACCTATTTCGCCGAATTCCCCCAATTTCAAACCGCCGTCGATCAGTTGGCGCTGACCCGCCCCCAAGATAGTGCGCGCGTCTTTGTGCCCAACGGTGATCAAATCATCGGCAAAGGTCTGGAACGCATCACAGTGCAATCGGAAGATGTGGCCACGGTCTTTGCCGAGGTCAACGACACCCTGGTCAAAGAAGCAGAACCAGTCCTTCAATTGCTGCAAGCCGTTGAAGGCTAATTGACTGATCTAGGGCGTGACCGGCATCTCCGAGATGCCGGTCACGTTGGCAACATAAAAATCACCATCCTTAAACGGGCGTTGGGTCTCTATCCAACGCCCGTTTTGCTTTTTACAACCATTTGCAGTAACGATTCAGCGTAAGAGAAGTTTTAGTCACGAATTTTACGAATTGCCTCAGCAGAAAATTCGAGAAATCAGAGCTTTAGGGTCTGCGAGACCCTAAAGCTCTCTTGCGCATCTCTTCAACTGTGTAAGCCACGATAAAGCTATGTGTCCTTTTGACACTAATTTGCGCCTTTAAAAAAACTATGATATTATCGGTCCTTAGTGTACATGAGACACTTGCTTTTGATTTTGATTAGCCTGGTTTTCTTGTTCAACAAGTAGAAAGATGAGGCAGATGAGCATATCAATGCGCCAACAGATGGCAACGGTGATCCAGCGCGCGCTGGAAGAAGATGTGGGCGATGGCGACATCACGACCCTTTGCACCGTCGCCGCGACGGCCAGTTATGAAGGCAAGCTGATTGCCAAGGCCAGCGGGATTGTGGCGGGGCTGGAAGTGACGCAACTGACCTTTGACCTGGTCGCCCTATTGCATGGCGATGGGCAGACTGTCACCTTTCATGCCCAGGTGGCCGATGGCGAGCGCGTGGAACGGGGTGCGGTGATTGCCACTGTGCATGGCCCCGGCCGGGTGTTGTTGACCGCCGAGCGCACCGCCCTGAACTTTCTGCAGCGCATGTCGGGGATTGCCACGCTCACGGCGCACTATGTGGCCGCGGTGCGCGGCACTAACGCCAAGATCCTGGACACGCGCAAAACCGTGCCGGGCTTGCGCCTGCTCGACAAGTGGGCAGTGGCCTTGGGCGGCGGCACGAATCATCGCCATGGACTCTATGACATGGTCTTGATCAAGGAAAATCATGTGGCGGCCGCGGGTGGAATCACAGCAGCAGTTGCGCGCGTACGCAGCCAGGATACACGCCAGCGCGCTATCGAAGTTGAAGTCCGTTCCCTAGAGGAACTGGCCGAAGCGCTGCCATTACGCGTCGATCAGATCATGTTGGATAACATGAATTTGGCCCAAATGCGCGAAGCCGTGCAAATGACCAATGGCGCGGTGCCATTAGAGGCTTCCGGTAACGTATCGCTGACCACCGTGGCCGAGATCGCCGCGACCGGGGTCGATTATATCTCGGTTGGCAAACTCACTCATTCGGTGGAAGCGTTTGATATTAGTTTTCTGTTGACCGAAGTAGACGTTACGAAGTTGAGTAGTCTCCCAGGAGACCTTTAGGGTCTCAAAGACCCTAAAGGTCTGACCAAGTGCGTAAGTCCTACGAAGTGCAGTAATCGCTGTGTTGCTCCCGCACTATTTGGGTAGCGATTACGCCGTATCGCAGGGCATTGTGAATATATTTTGTGCCGGTTGTAATCCGTGCATTTTGGAAGAGAACGCAAGAAAGAGGAAGAGGACCATGATCAATACCATGCAGGCAAACTCTGTGCAAGAGACCTATGCGTTGATGAAAGCCAAGTTGGCCGATGTTGTGCCCGATGTGGAACTGCGCATCAAGGCGGAACTGGCCTATGCGATCAACCGCTTGAAGGTAGAAAAAAATGCCGTAATTCTGGGCCATAATTATATGGAACCAGCATTGTTTCACTCGATCCCCGACTTTGTGGGCGATTCGCTGGAATTGAGCCGCAAGGCCGCCCAAACCGATAAGGATATTATTGTCTTTTGTGGCGTCGAATTTATGGCCGAGACCGCCAAGATTTTGAATCCCGACAAGATGGTGTTGGTGCCGTCAAATCGCGCCGGTTGTTCATTGGCCTCCAGCATTACCGCCGATGATGTGCGTGCGTTGAAGGCGCGTTTCCCTGGCGTACCGGTGGTCACCTATATCAACACCTATGCCGATGTCAAGGCCGAATGTGATATCTGCTGCACGTCGGGCAATGCCGTCAAGGTGGTCGAATCGTTGAACACCGATACGATTATTTTTATCCCCGACGAATATTTGGCGCAAAATGTGGCGCGCGAGACGGGCAAGCGGATTATTTTCCCATCCGTGGTGAAAAATGGACACACCGAGATTACGCTTGATTCAACCGTTGACAAGGCCAGTTTTGATTTCATTGGCTGGCGCGGGCGCTGCGAAGTCCATGAGAAGTTTACCGTGCAAGATATTCTCAATGTGCGCCAACAGTTTCCCGATGTGGCGATCTTGGCCCATCCCGAATGTAGCCCAGAAGTGGTGGCCGCGTCCGACTATTCGGGCAGCACCACGGCCATGATGCGCCATGTGGAGCAGAGCAGCGCGGCGCGCTACCTGCTGTTGACCGAGTGTTCCATGGCCGATAACATCGTCGCCGCCAACCCGGACAAGGAGATGTTGCGCCTGTGCAGTGTGCGCTGCCCGCACATGAACCAGATCACGTTGGAAGATACGCTGGCCGCGCTGCGCTATGACCGTTATGAAGTGCATGTGCCAGAAGAGATTCGACGCCGTGCCGCTCGTTCGGTCGAGCGCATGATCGCGATTGGCTAATTGGGATGGGTGATTGTGTAGGCGTATTGGATTTCCAGTCGCTCTCGATGCAATCGCCCTCTAGAATAGACAGAGTCAACTATGACAACTGACTTGATCGAAACGGAAGTGCTCATTCTCGGCTGCGGGATTGCCGGTGGCACGGCTGCCCTCACCCTGGCCGATGCCGGCGTGCCGGTGACGGTGGTAACGCGCGGCAAAGCCCCCGAAGCAACCAATACCTATTGGGCGCAAGGTGGCATTATCTACACGGCCCTCGACGACTCGCCGGATTTGCTGGTCGAGGATATTCTGCGCGCCGGTGCCGGCCACTGTTATGAACCAGCCGTGCGTTTGTTGGCCGAAACGGGGCCCAGTGCCGTGCGCCGTGTCTTGATTGAACGGTTGGCAGTGCCCTTTGATCAGGCGACAAGTGGCGCGCTCTCGCTGACGTTGGAAGGGGGCCACACCTTGCCGCGCATTGTCCATGCCGCCGATGCGACGGGCAAGGCGATTGAGATCGCGCTCCTCAATACCTTGGCACGCCATCCCAATGTGACGCTGCTCACCGGCCACACGGCGGTGGATCTGCTGACGCCTTCGCACCATTCGCGCAACCGCCAGCACATCTATGCGCCGCGCGTCTGCGTGGGTGCCTACTTGCTGGAGCAGGAAAGCGGCCAGGTGATGCGTTGTCTGGCCAAGAAAACGGTGCTGGCAACGGGTGGCTTGGGACAGATCTTTCTGCGCACCACCAATCCAGTTGGCGCGCGCGGCGATGGCCTGGCCATGGCCTATCGTACGGGTGTGCGCGTGATCAACGCGGAATTTGTCCAGTTTCACCCCACGGCGTTTTACTATGAAGGCGGCGCGCGCTTTCTGGTATCGGAAGCGGTGCGCGGGGCAGGGGCGCGTTTGGTAGATGGGGACGGCGTGCCGTTTATGGCAAAGTATGCGCCCGAATGGCAAGATTTGGCCCCGCGCGATGTGGTTGCCCAGAGCATTCATCGCGAGATGTTAGAGAAAGATCTATCCCACGTCTATCTAGATCTGGCTTCCTACATGCCGAGCGACCAGATTGCGATTAAATTTCCCACCATCTATGCGCGCTGTCTGGAATATGGGGTGGACATTCGCAATGAACCCGTGCCGGTGGTGCCCGCTTCGCACTATTCGTGTGGCGGCATCTGGGTCGATGAGTGGGGCCAGACCGACCGCCACAATCTCTATGCGATTGGCGAAGTCTCATGTACCGGCGTGCATGGGGCCAATCGCTTGGCGAGCACGTCGCTGCTAGAGGGCTTGGTGTGGGGCGAGCGCACGGCCCAGCACATTCTGCCGACGCTGCCCCTCGCTCCCCACTTTGATGCCAGCGAAATTCCCGCCTGGCTGGCACCGGGCAATGAAACCGCCGATCCCGCGCTCATCAGCCAGGATATGAGCTCGATCAAACACATTATGTGGAATTATGTGGGGCTGGTGCGGACAACGCCACGCCTGGAGCGGGCTTTGCGCGAGTTGAATGGTCTGGAAACCGAGATTGAACAGTTCTACCGCAAAACGCGTCTGAGCGATGATCTGATTGGGCTGCGCAATGCTGTGCGTGCGGCGCTGATTGTGACGAATGCGGCGTGGCAAAACAAGTGTAGCATGGGTTGTCATTACCGGGAGTAAAAAGAGGGGTCACATGGTAGTAAAGACTTTAGGCGCATTCAAAGCAATAAGTATCCAGCGCTTGCCCAACAAAATCATGCGTAGGGGCGG